>NZ_JBIWNL010000017.1:63338-169207 GCF_044767225.1 Kitasatospora sp. NPDC101447 | reverse complement strand
TCCTTCTTGATCAGGGCCATCTTGTCCTCGGGCGTGGCCTCGGCGAGGAAGTCGTCCACGCCGGCCTCCTCCGCGATCGCCTTGGCGGTCAGCGGGTTGTCACCCGTGATCATGATGGTCTTGATGCCCATCCGGCGGAGCTCGTCGAAGCGCTCCCGCATGCCCTCCTTGACCACGTCCTTGAGGTGGATGACACCCAAGGCCCTGGGAGCCGCGGTTCCGATCCGCGAGGCGACAACCAGCGGGGTACCACCGGCCGCCGAGATACCGTCGACCAGTTCAGCAATGTCCTTGCCGACCGAACCACCGTTCTCCGTGACCCAGTTGGTCACCGAACCCGCCGCGCCCTTGCGCACGGCGTGCACGCCGTCCGCCTCTTCGAGATCGACACCCGACATGCGGGTCTGGGCGGTGAACGGGACCCAGGTGGCGTGCGTCAACTCGCCCTGGGCGCGGGCCCGCAGACCGTACTCGGTCTTGGCGAGGACCACGATCGAGCGGCCCTCCGGGGTCTCGTCCGCCAGCGAGGACAGCTGCGCGGCGCCGGCCAGTTCGTCGGTGGACACGCCCGGGGCGGGCAGGAACTCGGCGGCCTGGCGGTTGCCCAGGGTGATGGTGCCGGTCTTGTCGAGCAACAGGGTGTTGACGTCGCCGGCGGCCTCGACGGCGCGGCCGGACATCGCCAGCACGTTGCGCTGCACCAGCCGGTCCATGCCGGCGATGCCGATCGCGGAGAGCAGCGCGCCGATGGTGGTCGGGATGAGCGCCACGATCAGGGCGACCAGCACGATCATCGACTGCGGGGCGCCCGCGTAGGTGGCCATCGGCTGCAGGGTCACCACGGCGACCAGGAAGACGATGGTCAGCGAGGCCAGCAGGATGTTGAGCGCGATCTCGTTCGGCGTCTTCTGCCGGGCGGCGCCCTCGACCAGGGCGATCATCCGGTCGATGAAGGACTTGCCGGGCTCCGAGGCGATCTTCACCACGATGCGGTCGGACAGCACCTTGGTGCCGCCGGTCACCGCGGAGCGGTCGCCGCCGGATTCGCGGATGACCGGCGCGGACTCGCCGGTGATCGCCGACTCGTCCACGGACGCGACGCCCTCGACGACGTCGCCGTCACCGGGGATGACCTGCCCGGCCTCCACGACGACGTGGTCGCCGAGCCGGAGTGCGGTGCCGGGCACCTCCTCCTCGGCGTCACTGGCCGGCCAGTTGGTGAGCCGGCGGGCGACGCTCTCGGTCTTGGTCTTGCGCAGGGTGTCGGCCTGGGCCTTCCCTCGGCCCTCGGCGACGGCCTCGGCCAGGTTGGCGAAGACCGTGGTGAGCCACAGCCACACGGTGATTGCCCAGGCGAACACGGACGGGTCCGCGATCGCGGAGATCGTGGTGACCACCGATCCCACCTCGACCACGAACATCACCGGGTTCTTGACCATCACCCGGGGGTCGAGCTTCTTCACCGCGTCCGGCAGGGACGCGACGATCAGCTTCGGGTCGAGCAGACCACTGGAGACTCTGTGGGACGCCGCACCATCGGTCTTGCCTCTCGGGGAGGGCGAAGGCGAGGGAGAAGGAGTAAGCGTTGACGAGGACATCAGGAGGAGAGACCTTCCGCGAGCGGCCCGAGGGCCAGGGCCGGGAAGTAGGTGAGGCCGACGACGATCAGGACGACGCCCGACAGCAGCCCGACGAACAGCGGCTTGTGGGTGGGCAGGGTGCCCGGAGTGGCCGGCACCGGCTGCTGCTGGGCGAGCGAGCCCGCCAGCGCCAGCACGAACACCATCGGCAGGAAGCGGCCGAACACCATGCACAGGCCGAAGGCCGTGTCGTACCAGTCCGTGTTCACCGTGATGCCGCCGAAGGCCGAGCCGTTGTTGTTGGCGGCGGAGGTGAAGGCGTACAGCACCTCCGAGAAGCCGTGGGCGCCCGAGTTGAGCATCCCGGCCCGCTCGCCCGGCAGCGCCATCGCCACACCCGTACCGACCAGCACGATCGCCGGGGTGGTGAGGATGTAGAGGGAGGCGAACTTCATCTCCCGGCCGCCGAGCTTCTTGCCCAGGTACTCGGGGGTGCGGCCGACCATCAGACCCGCCACGAATACAGCCACTATCGCCAGGATCAGCATCCCGTACAGGCCGGAGCCCGTACCACCGGGCGCGATCTCGCCCAGCATCATGTTGAACATCGTCAGCCCGCCACCGAACGGCGTGAACGAGTCGTGGAAGGAGTTCACCGCACCGGTCGACGTCAGCGTCGTCGAGGCGGCGAAGAGACCGGACGCCGCAATGCCGAAGCGCTGCTCCTTGCCCTCCATCGCCGCACCCGCGGCCTGCAGCGCACTGCCCTGGTGCTGCGACTCCGCGAAGGTGATGAGCGCCGTCGACGCGACCCAGAAGATCGCCATGACCGCCGCGATCGCGTAGCCCTGGCGGTTGTCGCCGACCATCCGGCCGAAGGCCCGCGGCAGCGCGAACGGGATCAGCAGGATCAGGAAGATCTCCAGCCAGTTCGTGAACCCGGTCGGGTTCTCGAACGGGTGCGCCGAGTTGGCGTTGAAGAAGCCACCACCGTTGGTGCCCAGCTCCTTGATGACCTCCTGGGAGGCCACCGGGCCGCCCGGGATCTTCTGGACGTCACCCGCGAGGTTGGTCACCTCGTGGAAGCCATGGAAGTTCTGGATCACACCGTTCGCCACCAGGACGAAGGCGAACACGAAGGCGATCGGCAGCAGCAGCCGCAGGTTGATCCGGACCAGGTCCACCCAGAAGTTGCCGACCCGGTCGGTCCTGTTGCGGGTGAAGCCCCGGATCAACGCCGCCACGATGGCGATGCCCACGGCCGCGGAGACGAAGTTCTGCACCGCCAGGCCGGCCATCTGCACCAGGTGGCCCATCGCGGACTCGCCGGCGTACGACTGCCAGTTGGTGTTCGTGACGAACGAGATCGCGGTGTTCCAGGCCTGGTGGCCCTCCATCTGCTGGACACCGAGGTTCAGCAGCAGGTAGCCCTGGAGACGGATCAGGCCGTACAGGAAGAGCACGGAGACGGCCGAGAAGGCCAGCACCGAGCGCAGGTACACCGGCCACCGCTGATCGGCGTCACCGTCGACGCCGATCACCTTGTAGATGCCGCGCTCGACTCTGAGGTGCTTCGAGGTGGTGAGGATGCGGGCGATGTAGTCGCCCAGGGGCCGGTAGCAGAGGACCAGCGCGCCGACGAGGGCGAGCGCCTGCAACCAGCCCGCGAGAGTGGAGCTCATGTCAGAACTTCTCCGGGTAGATCAGCGCGAGGACGAGGTAGCCGACGAGCGCGACGGCCACGATGAGACCTGTGATGTTCTCGGCGCTCACAGCTTCTCCACCCCCCGCGCGATCAGGGCGATGACGGCGAACACGGCGACCGTGACACCGACGTAGATGAGATCGGACATGGGCTCCACCTGAGTGGCTGAGGGGACGTACCCGTGAACAGGCCCTGAGGGCCTCACGGCACCGGTGGAAGACCGGCGGGAGCAGCCAACCAGCCGTCAGGGGCGCGCAGCGCGTCCCTGATGCCGTCCATACGGGTGATCCAGAAACATTGACGCGGCCCTTATATCGGCGTCATTCACTTGAGACCGCGGATTGTCCTGAACGTTTCGAAGAGGCCTGTCGGCACACCCCTCACCTGCCTACATCCGCATCCGCAGTCGGCAGACCACGGCGTCGGTGTGCCGGCGCCGGGCGCGGTCGATCACGGCGCCGCGCCGGTTCTGCAGCGCCCGCTGCCACCAGCGGGCGGGCTCCACCTCGGGGATCAGCACCTCACCGGCGAGGCCGCCGCGGTCAGCGCCGTCCGGCGGCCCAGGTGCGCCCTGGCGACGGCATAGGAGCCGCCGTCCGGGAACGCCGCGATCACCTGCCGGTAGGCAGGCCACCAGCACCGCCAGCAGCACCGCGACCGCGGCGGTGACCGGCAGCGTGAAACCCAATCCGTACCCGCCGGCGGCGGCCAGCACCAGGACGATCGACTCCGGCCCGTACGCGACCGAGGCCATCGCACCCAGCGAGAGCGCCGCCAACCCGCCGAACACACTCAACCGGTGCCGCTCGTCGCCCGCGCCGGTATCCGGAGGCTCGGGATCGGCCGTGACAGTCGGAATCGTGCTCTCTGGCATTCGTGGCTCCTCGATCGTGATGGTCACGATGGTGAAGCGCCCCGGAACACCGGCCGCCGCTTCCTACACACCCTTGATACCGGCGGCACCGCCCTTGATGCGATCTTGACGAGCCGGGCAACAAATCGGCCCCCGAGGCACCGCCCGTCCGCACAGCCGGACGGCGGGCCTCAGGGGCCGAGGGAGTGCACCCGGTGCCGGTGGCACGCGGCACCGGGTGGGTTCGTGAGGCTACTGGCCGGCCTTCCGGCCGTGGTTCGCCTTCTTCGTCCGCCGGGCCTTCTTCTTCCGCGCGCGCTTGGACATCGTGGATCCTCCGGTCTCTCGGGGCGTACGGTTCAGGAGGCCTGGCCGACCAGCTGGTCGGCGAGCTTGGCCAGTCGCTTCAGCGAGCGCTCCTCCTGGACGGCCTGCGCGGTGGGCGCGATGACGCCGCCGTCGAAGTAGGCGCCGTTGGCGACGACCGTTTCCGGCAGGCAGAGCCACACGACGGCCGCCGCGCCCTCCGCCGCAGGCGCGCCGACCCGCCCGTACAGCGGCAGCAGCGCGGTGTCGCACAGGCCGGGGTTCAGGCTGACGGCGGTGATGCCGGAGCCGGCCGGGGCCATGTCGGCGGTCGCCATGGTCAGCGCGAGCTGCGACTGCGCGTACGCGGCGACCCGCGAGTACTTCTTCACCCGGTGGGGGTCCGACCAGTTCATCGAGGCGGTGCGGTGCAGGGAGGAGGACACGTTGACGATCCGGGCATCGCCAGCCGCCGACAGCGGGGCGTGCAGCAGCTTCGCCAGCAGGTGCGCGGCGAGGAAGTTGACCTGCAGCGAGACCTCGTTGCCGTCGTCGGTCAGCGTGCAGCGCTCGGGCGCCATCACGGCGGCGTTGTTTACCAGCAGATCCAGCGCCGGGTAGTGCTTGACGACCGTGCCGGCCAGCACCGCGACCTCGGACAGCTTGGTGAAGTCGGCTGCCAGCTCAACGAGTTGGTCCCGTCGGACACCCGCATCGACCAGCCGGGCGACGGCCGCCTCGGCCTCTGCGGTGGTGCGGGCGTGCACCAGCACGGTCGCGCCGTGCCCAGCGAGCAGCCGGGCGGTCTCCCAGCCGATCCCGGAGGAGGCGCCGGTGACGAGGGCGGTGCGGGCGGACAGAACAGCGTCGGACATGACCCATCCAAGGGTGGAAGGGCACCAGCGGGGTGCGAAGGCGACGCGGCACGAAGCCGCACGCCGACGGGGCCGCGGGTGCGAAGAGGTGTGATGCGATGGAACGCTCGTCCGCCCCCTGCCCTCGGAGCCGGTCAGGGCAAGGGACGGACGGCGGTGTCCGGCACGGGCGCGACGAACGGCACCCGGCCCGTGCACGTCGGCCGGTGGCGAGCGGGAAGGAGCTCGGTCCTACCGGACGGCGATGGCGACCGCGACAGCGACGATCCGCGGCCGGCTATGCGGCGGGCGGTCGTGGTGGCGTGTCGAGCGGTGCATGTCCCTCATCAAAGCCTGCCCCGATGCCGGGGGCAAGCTCGTTCACCCTCCCTGACGAAGCCCTGACGAAGCCCTGACGCGCGGTCGACGCATCGTTGGTGCCCATGCCCCAGGGTCGCGTCCCGCGTCATGGTGGAGCCCCTGTGCACTGACGTTCCAACGGGGCGGGGGGTCTGCGACAGTGCAGGCTTCCGATCCGGTGCAACTGTGATCCAATGAGTCCGTGGGGGATACGCGAAGGACCTATGGGCCGTTGGAACTCGTTGACGGGTACTGGGTGGTGGGAGACTCCCACCGGCCGGACGGCCGCTGGGTGGAGTTCCGAACAGAGGGAATGGTCCGGCACGCCAGCGGCACAGAGGACCCGTTGGTTCCCTGGTCCCGGGTCATGCTGGGGATCGGTATCCAGATAGGACATGGGACGTGGGGATCGGGCTATCAGGGTGAGCTCGGGTTGACGGGCCTGCTCGGCGGCCTCCCTGGCCCCTTCAAGGGGCGCGGGGGTGGCCACCTCAGCATGACCCTCCGCCACCCGTACGAGGAACGGAAGCTGACCTTCGACCGGCACGGGGAGTGGTACAAGCCAACGCACGTCCTGCTCCTGGCCGAGCTGATGACGCAGACGGTCGCTGCCGGCGACGCTCACCGGCTCGGCGACGCCGACTGGCTTGACTGGGCGGTCGGGCGCCTGGAGCTCGTGACGTCCTGGCCGATCGGCCGTCAGCCGGCGGCAGTGGTGCAAGCGGCCCTGAAGGACTGACCAGCTCTCGTCAGGAGGGGCAGGCGAGCCTCGGCCGGGGCGCGGACTCGCGGTGACGCACCCTGGTCTCACCTGGCAATGGCGGTGAACGGTCATGCCGTGGGCGGGAGTTCGTTGTGGGTGCGCTCGGCGGGCAGATCTGGTCCATGCTGCCCTCGGGTTGGTAGCGGCGAGGGAAGGCGATCCATTCGCCGCGCACCTCGAACAGCACGGCGGTGACCAGCCGCACGAGCGAGATCGCCAAGGTTCCGTCAGCAAGAGCCCTGTCGCTGCCAGGCTTTCGTCAACGAGCCGACACCCGTCGGCTGCGGTCTGTCGTACTGGACCCATGTCCGTCACCGTTCCACCCATCACCGACTGGTTCACCCCCGAGCGGCCCGGCGCGAGTGTCCTGCCCGCCCACCTCGAACGGAGTGCCTACGGCGGCTGGTGGGCGGACGACCCCGACACCGTCCGGGCACTACTGGTGCACTGCGGGCCGGAACGGATGTTGCACGGAGACCCCGACCGTCTGGACCCGGACGTCCTCGCCCGCTTCGGACGCGGACAGTTCCACGCCCCGGACCGCTTCCTTCCCCTGTTGGGACGCACGTTCAGCCACATCACGCCGTGGATCCGCGTGCTGCACGTCCACACGGAACGGCCTCGACCGGTATCCCGCAACACCGCGGCCTGGGTACGCCCGCTGCACGCCGCCGACGAAACCCACCTCGACCGGTTCGCCCGCCGCGCCTCCTCCGCAAACCGCCCGGGGCTCCCCCACTGGGTCGCCGAGACCTGGGGCGGTCATCGCGCGCTCGTCGTGAGCGGCTTCGCCTGGGGTGCGTTCCTCGGGCCGTACCTGGCCTCGCTGGCCTGTGGCTACCTCGCCGGACGGAACCACCTGGACATCGCCGTGGCGACCGACCCGACGTTCCAACGGCTCGACCTCGCACTCGCCTGCGTCCGTGCCGCCACCTCCGCCGCCCGCGCCCAGGGCCTCATCCCGACCTGGTCGGCACCGCAGAGCAACCACGCCAGCCGGGCCCTCGCCGCAGCGGCGGGCTTCCGGCCGGTGCGACAGGAGGTGGTGTACTGGGCCGGTCCAGCCGTCACTCACTGACGAACGCATGTCTGGCAGGGCGTCAGTGAGCTGTCGGGGAAGCGGCATCGGCGGCCGCCTCCGGAACGATGCCGGAGGCGACGCCATCAGCCGAGACGGTGCCCGGACCCTCCGCCGACCGGAAGACGATCGACCCGGATCGCCCGGCGCGGCAGGGCGGCAGGCAGCGACAGCACCAGCGCCGCGGCGGTGAAGAGGATGAAGTGCCCGCCCTCAAGCCCCGGCCCGGACCAGCCGAGCTCCGCGTGGCGGTGCTCCGCGAAGGCGTTGCAGCACACCCAGGCGGCCATGCCCACCAACGGCGCGGCCAGCGGCCTGGAGAAAGCGCCGGCCAGCCCGGCCAGCCCGGTGTACGCGATGTACGGGAACCAGCCGGCATGGAGTTCACCCAGCCAGCCGAGGCCGAGCGCGAGCGCGCCACCGGCGACCAACGCCACGGTGCCGGACACCGCAACCGGCAGACGGTCGAGGACCGGGTGGTAGCGACGGCCCCCGGGGCGGGCGGAGTACATGCGCACAGTCAGGCCTGCCCCTTCACCACGAAATCGATCGACGCCAGCCAACCTCCCGCCGGTGTTCCCACCACGCAGCCTTGACGGCATCCTGACGCTGCGGCCCGGAATCTGGACGCGATCTTGACGCCCCGCTCGCCCCCGGCCCGGCAGCGCGGCATCAGGTCACCGCACGCGCCAGGCTGATGACATAGGAGGTGCCACCACCGGGCGTCTCCTCGACGGCCAGTTCGCCGTTCATCGCCTCCACGAAGCCCTGTACCACCGTCGACGCCGTGCCCACGTCGGAGGCGGCCTGTCCACCGTGGATGGTCACCCGAACGTCCACCCGCCCGGCCACCACACCCGCGTCGACCACCACCGGGTCTCCTGCTGCCCCCAGCGCCAGGAGGTCAGCGAACGCCCGCTCCAGGAGCCCGGGATCGGCGAGCACGGGCGGCAGACCCGGCTCCAGGTCGACACGGACGCCTGGCACGCCGTCGGCAGCGGCTCGCACCACCTCGGCCACCGCCGTCGGCCGCAGCACCACCGGCATCACCCCGGCCCGCAGCCGGCTCAGGTCCAGCAGACTGGCGACCAGCCGTTCCATCCGCTCCGCCTCAACGCCGATCCGCTGTCCGGCCGGGCCCGGCACGTGCCCCGCCGCCCGGCGCACCGCAGCCAGAGGCGCCCGCAGGTCCTGCCCGACCGCTTCGAGCAGCGCGGTGTGCAGTGCGTCGGTGTGCGCGAGTACCTCCGCCGCCGACGCCTGCGCCGCCAGCCGCGCCCGTTCACGGGCCAGCTTCAGTTGGGTGACGTACGGCCCGAGCAGCCGGGTGTCCTCCTCGGTGAGCGGTGCGCCGCGCAGGACCAGTACCGCGCCGTCGCCCAGGTCGACGGAGAACGACGCCTCGTCGGGCCCCGACGGTACCTCCGCACCGGCCGAGGCCGCCGGTTCCCAGACCGCCTCACCCGCGCGGACCAGCACGGCGGCGCCGTCCAAGCCGAACACCTGCCGCAGCTCCGCGACCAGATCGGGCAGCACCCGCGGCCCGGATTCCACCGTCTCCCCGGCCAGCCGGGTGAGAACGGCTGCCTCCGCGCGTGCCCGGTCCGCCTGTTGCGAGCGCCGCGTCAGACCGTCGATCAGATGGGAGATCACCCCGGCCACCGCGAGGTACACCAGCAGCGCCGCGACGTCCGCGCCCCGTTCGACCGTCAGGCTGTGCCACGGCGTGGTGAAGAAGTAGTCCGCCGCCAGTGCCCCGGCCGCCGTGCTGCCGGCCGCCGGCAGCAGCCCGCCGAGCCGGGCCGTCCCCGCCACCACCAGCAGCTGGCAGAGCAGCACACCGGACAGGCCGAGCGAGTCGCGCAACGGCGACAGCGCCCAGGTCAGCGCGACCGCCCCGGCCGGCCCGAGCAACCACGCCAGCCGACGCCGCCGGACCGGGACCAGCGCCGGGCGGCGCCTGCGGGGCTCGGACGGCACCGTCAGCAGCCCGGGCTCGGGCGGTGGCAGTACGCGTACGTCGATCGGGCCGGCCAGCCGGATCACCCGGTTGATCACCGAGCCGGAGACCAGCTCGCGCAGCCTGCTGCGGCCGGTGGGGCCGAGCAGGAGCTGGGTGGCGCTCTCCGACCGGGCGAAGTCCACCAGCGTCCGGGCCACGTCGCCGCCGCTCACCTCCACGTAAGTGCCGCGCAGTTCCCGGAGCAGTTCCCGCTGCGGCGCCAGGTCCGGCGGCTCACGCTCGGCCGTGCCGTCGTCCAGGCGCACGTGCACGCCGATCAGGTCCCCGTGCACCCGGGTCGCGGTGCGCGCTCCCCGGCGGATCAGGTGCTCGCCCTGCGGGGCCCCGTTCAACGCGACCATGATCCGTTCCTTGGTCTCCCAGGGCGCCCGAATGCCGTGCCGGGCCCGGTAGTCGGCGAGCTCCTCCTCCACCCGGTCCGCGAGCCAGAGCAGCGCCAGCTCGCGCAACGCGCCGAGGTTGCCGGCCCGGAAGTAGTGGTCCAGGGCGACGTCGATCCGGTCCGGCGCGTAGACCTCCCCCTGCGCCATCCGCGTGCGCAGCGCCTGCGGGCTGAGGTCGACCAGCTCGATCCGGTCGGCGGCCCGGACCACGTCGTCCGGGATCGTCTCGCGCTGGGCGACGCCGGTGATCTGCTCGACGACGTCGTTGAGGCTCTCCAGGTGCTGGATGTTGAGCGTCGTCGCCACGTCGATCCCGGCGTCCAGCAGCTCCCGCACGTCCTGCCAGCGCTTCTCGTTCCGCCCTCCGGGCACGTTGGTGTGGGCGAGCTCGTCCACCAGCGCGAGCGCCGGGCGACGCGCCAGCAAGGCGTCCAGGTCGAGCTCCGTCAACTCCACACCCCGGTACGGCACCGGCCGCCGGGGCAGCACCGGTAGGTCCCTCAACTGCCCCGCCGTCCCGTGCCGCCCGTACGTCTCGACCAGGCCGACCACCACGTCCACCCCCGCGCCGCGCAGCCGCCGGCCCTCTCGGAGCATGGCGTACGTCTTCCCCACCCCCGGCGCCGCTCCCAGGAACACCCGCAGTTTCCCGGCCACCGCCGTCCCGCCGCCTCTCTCCGCTTCCACGTCCATGCTCCGCCCTACCCGACGTGGACGCGCGGGCGCCGGGAGCGGTCCGGCTCGGCCTCGCGCAGCACCTCGCGGGTGACCGGGGCGACCTCGCCCTGCCCGAACAGGAAGAAGCGCAGGAAGTGACCGACCGGACCGCCCTCGGTCCACTCGAAGTAGATGTGCGGGAGCTGCCCGGTACGGTCCCGGACGGTCAGCAACAGGGCCGCCAGCGCATTGGGGACACTGGAGCTCTCCAGCGTCAGCACCCGGTAGCGGTCGTGCAGGACCTCGCCGTGCACGTCCAGCACCGACTCGAACTCGGACGGGTCCCGGACGGTCACCTCGACGAAGACCAGGTCGATGTCCGCCGGGATGTCGTGGTGCGCCCGGACCTCCCGCTTCTTCTCCTGGTACTCCGCCAGGCCGCGGGTGTTCGGCTCGTTGGCGATCAGCCGCATCGTCCGGTGGGTGTAGTCGCGGACGAACCGCTCGGCGGCCTCGTCCAGCACCACGTCGGTGACCCGCAGTTCGAACGCCCGCCGCAGCCTGGACAGGAAGGAGACCAGAATGATCCCGCCGATGAAGCAGGCGCCGATCTTGACGCCGTCCGGGCGTTCGGCGATGTTCACGCCCGTGGTGTAGAGGAACACCGCCGCGATGACCGCGAAGCCGGCGCGCCAACGGCGCTGCCCGGCCTTGTGGGCGGCGATGGTGACGGCGATCGCGGCGGAGCTGATCAGCACCAGCACCCCGGTCGCGTACGCGCCGCCCTGGGCGTCCACGCTCGCGTCGAAGAGCCAGGTCACGAGGAAGGCGATCAGCGTCAGCACGATCACCATCGGACGCACCGCCCGCGCCCAGTCCGGGGCCATGCCGTACCGCGGGAGGTAGCGGGGCAGCAGGTTCAGCATCCCGGCCATCGCCGACGCCCCGGCGAACCAGAGGATCGCGATGGTCGAGATGTCGTAGACGGTGCCGAAGGTGTTCCCGAGGTTCTCGTGCGCGAGGTAGGCGAGTGCCCGGCCGTTGGCCGGCCCGCCTGGCTCGAACGCCGCTTTGGGGATGAGCAGCGTGGTGATGAAGCTCGTCGTGATCAGGAAACAGCTCATGATCAGCGCGGCGGTGGTCAGCAGCTTGCGGGCGCCCCGGATCCGGCCGGTGGGCTTCTCCTCGGTGTCCTCCGGGTCGCCCTCGATGTGCGGCATCACGGCGACGCCGGTCTCGAAGCCGGACAGGCCCAGCGCCAGCTTCGGGAAGACCACCAGCGCGACGCCGATCATCGCGATCACGTTTCCGTGCTCGGCGGTCAGCGCGTCCGTCCAGTCGGTGACCAGGTTCGGCGACTCCAGCACGTGCCAGAGCCCGTTCACCACGACGACCACGTTGAGCGCGAGGTACACCGCGACCAGGAACACCGCCAGGCCGATCGCCTCGCTGAACCCCTTCAGGAAGACGCCGCCGAGCAGGGCGACCAGCAGCAGGGTGATCAGGACCTGCTTGCCGGACAGGGCGCTGGTCAGGTGCGGGTTCTCCACCAGGTGCGCGGTCGCGTCGGCCGCCGACAGGGTGATGGTGATCATGAAGTCCGTCGCCGCGAACCCGAGCAGAGCCAGGACGAACAACTTGCCCTGCCAGAACGACAGCAGCCGCTCCAGCATCGCGATCGAGCCCTCGCCGTGCGGGCTCTCCTTCGCGACCCGCCGGTAGACCGGCAGCGCACCCAGCAGCGTGACGATCACCAGCACGATGGTCGCCACCGGGGACAGCAGCCCGGCGGCGAGCGCCGCGATGCCGGGCTGGTAGCCGAGCGTGGAGAAGTAGTCCAGGCCGGTCAGGCACATCACCCGCCACCACCGCTGGCCCTTGTGCTCGACCGGCGCCTCCGCGTGCGGCCCGGGGTACTGCTTGGCCATGTCGGACAGGCCCTCCAGCAGCCATGCCCGGAACCTCGTCCGCCGCGTCGACGCAGCCGCACCCGACGAACTCACCCTGCGCCCCTGTCCTCGTCCCCGAGCCGGCGCCACCGAGGCGGTAGCAGGGCGAAAGGCTATGCGAGCAGTCGCTCCGGTCCCGGTAACCGGCCACGCGGGTTCGCCCCGTTGGCCCAGCGGCCGGCACATGGCCACCCAGCGCGCGTCCCGTCACCGGGGTCAGCACACCGTCAAGGAACCGAGCACGATGCTCACGGTCGCGGCGCAGGCTTCGACACGGCGCGTCATCCGCACCTCTGACGCGGGGCTGCCCCGGCGGCGCGCTGCAGGGCGGCGCTCAGCCGGAACGGGCGGAGCAGGGTGGATATCGAACGACTTCGTTGACAGTCGATCTTTGTATGATCGCTTCGATGGGGCATCAGCACTGGACCGATTCCGCCAAGGACGGGTGGTCCCCGATGAGCGCCGCGCGGCGCAGGTGCGACCTCGCCGTGGCCGTGCCGCGGAGTCGACGCCTCGCACGATGTAGTCGCCGATGGGGGAAGTCGGACGTGAGTACGCCTGCAGCCAACGGGCAGTTCGGTCACATGCGCGATGGCAGGGGTGAGACTGGCCGGCACGACGGCGGGGCCAGGCCCCCTCGCGGGGTGCGAGGGGCGGTCACTGCCGTCAGGCGCATCATTGTGGCCGCGACATATACCTGATGAGGCATCAGGTGAGGTCAGCAAAAGGTCAGCATAGGTACGAGCAAACCCTGTCGAACGAGCACAGACGTGAGACTCGACCACTCTCGACGCCCCCATGCGAGTAACCCCCGACTGGAGGCCCATGAGGCCCGCCGTGCCGAACGGAGTCGACCGCTCGGCACCTGTCGAAGAGCTCTCGACGCACGACTACACAGGGCATCCGTCCAGTTCAGAGCGATGTCGGGCCGCTCTGGATCAAACGGTGCTCTCAGCAGGGACGGCCAGCCGGACCTTCCGGGCTTTCCTCAACCCTTCCATATCTGTACGATGCGGACACCGGATCGGTCGATCTACTTGCGCGCCTCTATCAGGAAGCGCGCCGAGTGAGCCACGAACGGGCCCTCGGCCCTGATCTGGGCGTCCAGTTCGCGCAGCCGGTCGAGATGGCCGGCCACGGTGAAACCGGGCACCATCCAGATCACCTTGCGCAGGAAGTACACCACCGCACCGATGTCGCGGAACTCCATCCGCAGCCGCTCGGAGCGCAGATCGACCACGTCCAGCCCGGCGGCGCGGGCCTCCTCGCTCTCGGCCTCGGGGCGGCGGCCCTCCCGCGCCTCCGGCTGCGGCCCGAGGAAGTACTCGACCAGCTCGAAGACGGACGCCGGGCCCACGTGCTGGGCGAAGTAGCTGCCGCCGGGCCGCAGCACCCGGGCGATCTCCGTCCACCAGGCCCGTACCGGGTGGCGGCTGGTGACCAGGTCGAAGGCCTCGTCGGCGAAGGGCAGCGGAGGCTCGTCCTGGTCCGCGACCACCACCGCGCCCAGCGGGTGCAGGAGTCGCGTGGCGCGAGCGACGTTCGGCGGCCAGGACTCGGTCGCGGCGAGGACGGGCGGGAGCCAACCCTTCGGCTCGGCGAGCCGCAGGGCACCGGCCAGCACCTCGCCGCCACCGGTCTGGATGTCCAGCGCAGCCGTCACCGCGCCCAGCCGCTCGGACAGCAGCCGCTGGTAGCCCCACGAGGGGCGTTCCTCGGTGGCCCGGCCGTCCAGCCAGGAGAAGTCCCAGCCGTCCACGGACACGGCCTCGGCCTCGGCGATCAGCTCTTCGAAGGTGCGCATGCACGCATCATCCCGGCGTGTGCCCCGGCGGGCCACCGGATTCCGCGCCGGGCGCGTGCCGAAGTACCAGCTCAACCCGCATCTGCAGGCTCCCGGCGGCGATCAGCCCGGTCACCGGCTCCGAGCCTCCGCCGTCCGCCTCGAAGGCCACCAGCACACCCGGGGGCTCGCCGCACTGCCGCTCGACCGCCTGCCGCTCCTCGGGCGTGGGAACGCGGAACACCGGGTCGTGGAAGTCCGCCGGGCAGCGGACGTACAGCGGATCGGCGAAGACCAGTTCCAGGCCGTGGTGGTAGGACAGGTCGTACCCGGCGGCCAGGCGCAGCTCACCCGGGCGCCAGGAGAAGACGTCCCAGTCCCACCAGGAACCCTCGGGCAGTTCGACCGGCTGCTCCTCCGGGGCCGGTGCGGGACACGCTCCCGGTTCGGGTTCCGGGTAGGGTTCCGGGCGGGGTTCCGGTTCGGGTGCTGGTTCGGCTCGTAGCCCGGCTCGCGGCCCGGCTCGCTGCGCGGTCGTCCGCTGCTGCCCCGGATCCATCCGGTCCCCCTTCTCGCCCTGGCCGTGGCGCCGTCGAAAACCGGTGTCCCGCACCGGCTTTCCTCCGCAACGATGGTGGCATGACCAGCTCTCCCATCGGGCGTTTCTACGACGGCTTCGCGGCCGACTACGACCTCCTGTACGCCGACTGGGACGCCTCCGTGGCCCGCCAGGGCGCCGCGCTGGACGCTCTGATCCGGGACCGCCTCGGCGTCCGCGCCACCGAGGTGCTGGACTGCGCCTGCGGCATCGGCACCCAGGCGATCGGGCTCGCCGGGCTCGGGTACCGGGTCACCGGCACGGACCTCAGCCCGGTGGCCGCCGGCCGCGCCGCCGCCGAGGCCGCCCGGCGTGGGCTCGACCTTCCCACCGCGGCCGCCGACATGCGGCAACTCCCCTTCCCGGAGGGCCGCTTCGACGTCGTCGTCTGCGCCGACAACGCGCTGCCCCACCTGCTCACCCCCGAGGACGTCCTGGCGGCGCTCGGCGAGATGCGCCGTGTTCTGCGTCCGGGCGGCCTGCTCCTGCTCACCACCCGACCGTACGACGAACTGCGCCGCAGCCGCCCGTCCTCCACTCCCACGCAGACCGCCGAGCGGGAGGGGCGGAGGTCCGTCGTCTTCCAGCTCTGGCAGTGGCACGAGGACGGCGAGCGGTACGACCTGGAGCTGTTCCAGCTGCTGCGCGACGACACCGCGCAGTGGCGGGTCGACGTCCGCCGCGCCACCTACTGGGCCCTCACCCGGACGCAGTCGAGCGGCTTCGCCACGGAGGCCGGCTTCACCGGGGCCATCTGGAAGGAGCCCGCCGACACCGGGTTCTTCCAGCCCGTCCTCATCGCCCGGAGGCCCTGAGCATTGCCCGGAGGCCTGAGCGTCACCCGGCATCCCCGCCGGGCAACGCCGCTGCCGGCTCACACCGCGGGTCGCGCCCCGCCGGGACGACGAGCCACCAGGTGGTGCCACTCGTGCCCGCACCCCGTGGCGCAGAACCGTTCCCGGCGTTGCGCATCGGCCTGAGCCCGGCCAGCCGGACGGCTTCCAACGCGTCATCTGTGGTGGCACGGGACGCCGCCACCGCTCGGGGCTGAGGCTCACCGTTCCGTTGGCTCCCCCTCTCCCCTTCCCTCGGCGCCGCCGCGGCTCGGGTCGCTACGACCTCCACGTCGCCACCACCTCCCCGACCCGCGCGGAACCGTCCTCCCGCGCCATCGCACGAGCCGCCGCCTCGGCCCGGGTCCGCAGGGTCCGCTCCTCGACGGCCCGGCGTATGGCCTCCGCCAGCCCGTCGGCGGTCAGATCGGCGAATCGGACCGGCGCGGAGGCGGCGCCGACCCGGACGAGCCGCTCGGCCCAGAACGGCTGGTCCGCCATCACCGGGACAGGAACGCTCGGGACCCCGGCGCGGAGGGCCGCGGCTGCGGTACCGGCTCCGGCGTGGTGCACGACGGCGGCCATGCGGGGGAAGAGGTGGGCGTGCGGCATCTCGCCGACGCTCAGCACGTCGTCCCCTTCCCCGGCTGTTCCGGCCCAGCCCGCCTGCAGGACTCCCCGGACTCCCGCCCGCCGCAGCGCGTCCACCGCGAGCGCGCCCAGCCGCTCGCCCTGCCCCGCCGCCATGCTGCCGAACCCGATGAACACCGGCGGCGGACCCGCCCGGAGGAAGTCCTCGACCTCGGGCGGGAGCCGGTAGTCCGCTGCGACGTGCGGCCACCAGTTGCCGACCACCTGCAACCCCTTCCGCCAGTCGGCCGGGCGGGGCACGAGCGTGGGACAGAACCCGTGCAGCACCGGCCAGTTCACCCGTTCCACGGCCCGTCGCCGGGCGCCCTGGGAGACCGCCGGGAGGCCCAACCGCTCCCGCAGCCGGCGTGCGGCCCCGGCGTGCAGGCGGTCGACGACCCGCTGGCCGAGCGCGCCCGCGGCCCGGTTGCCCCACCCGCCCAGCGAGCGGCCTCCGCCGACGACCGGCGGGAACTCCCGCGTCGGCAGCGCGGGTTGGAGGTAGACGCCGAGGCTCGGTACGTCCATCGCCTCGGCGAGGTGCCAGCCCAGCGGTGCGGTGGTGGTGCTGAGCAGCAGCAGGTCGGCACCGGGCGCAGCCGCGTCGGCGAGCCCGTCACCGAGCCGGTCGATGAACGCGGCCGCTCGCGCGAGCAGTTCGGAGCGGTGGCCCCGGGGACCGGCGGGCGCGCCGCGCGGGTCGACCGGGAGCGGGCGGAAGTCCAGGCCGCTGTCGACCACCGACTTGCGGAAGGTCTCCGGCGCGGCGAGCGCGACGTGGTGCCCCTCGCCGCGCAGGTGCGCCCCGAGTCCGGTGTACGGCGCGACGTCACCGTGCGAGCCGGCCGCCATCACGAGGATCCTCATCGCGTCACCTCCGGGTCGGTCGCGGTCGCGGGGGCGTTCACCGAGTTCGTCGTCGCAGGGGCGTTCACCGAGTTCGTCGTCCCGGGCTCGTTCGGCGAGCTCGCCGTCCCGGGGGCGTTCGCGCTGTGCCGTTCGGCGTTGCGGCCGATGGCCGTGCGGAGGTAGCCCGCCAGTCCCGGGCGTTGCTCGGCCGCCGGTACGACGAGTGCGAAGGCGCGGGCGTCCGCCTCGTAGTCGTCGGCGATCCGGCAGTGCATCTCGGGCGGGCAGGGCGTGAACCACCGGGTGATGTACCGCCGGTGTTCCTCGGCGAGGTCCAGCACCACCCCGTGGTCGGCCGGCAGACCGTCGTCGAAGGCGGCCAGCAGCCGGCCGCGCCACTCGGCGGCCTCCGTCATCAGTTGCCGCCAGTCCTCCTTCGAGTGGGTGGCGGCGCGGGCCAGGGCTTCCCGGTGGCTCTCCCGTTCGCCCCACTTGAGGTGGGCGTCGGCGGCGTAGCTGAGGTCGAAGACGACGTCGCCGAAGACCTCGAAGCGTTCCTCCGGGCCGAGTTCGACCCCGGTGCGCCGGACCTCGATGGCCCGCTCGGCGACGTCGACCAGTTTCTGCAGCCGGGTGATCTGCTCGGTGAGGGCCTGTCGCCGGGCCAGCAGGTGGTCCAGGGCGTTGGCCTGCGGGTCCGCCAGGATGTCGCCGATCTCGTCGAGCGGGAAGCCGAGTTCCCGGTAGAAGAGGATCTGCTGCAGCCTGGCGAGGTCGGCGCCGTTGTAGAGCCGGTAGCCGGCCGGGCTGCGTTCGCTGGGCGACAGCAGCCCGGAGCGGTCGTAGTAGTGCAGGGTCCGAATGGTGACCCCGGCGAATCCGGAGACCTGTCCCACCGACCAGCTCATGCGTCCTCCCGTACCGTCCGTGCATCCGTGCGTTCGCTGCGGCCCCACCATGCGGCCTGACGTGGGGTGAGGGTCAACACGCGCAGCTCGGCGGCCTGCTCCGGGGCCGGGAAGCGGGCCCGGTCAGGTCTCGCGCTGCGGGTGGTAGGCGGTCTCGGGTATGCCGAAGGTCCAGGCGACCCCGGCGCGGGCGGTGCGGGTGCTCGGGGGGACGCGGGGCCAGTAGGTGCGGTGGGTGCCGTCCGGCTCGGGGGTGGAGTTGACCACCTCGACCATCACGACCGGTTCGTCGCCGGGCAGGACGATCTGCCAGAGCACGCCGGTCTCGTCACGGTGGATGGGCTGTACGAGCTGTTCGGCACGGGCGTCCTGGAGCGCGTGCCGCACGAGTGGCCCCGGCGCAGGTCATAAATCGGTTGCGAACCGACCACGCTGCGTGAAAGCGTACGAACAACCGCATACGACCAGCATGTTCAGGAAGGAGGCCCGACATGATCAGCGGCATACGACCGGAAGCCGTGCCGGGCCCCGTGCCCGGAGGCAGCCCGGCTCGGTCTCGGCCTGCGCACCGCTCCTTGACAACTGAATCGTGTGCCTTCAGCGCCTCGACATGATCGACGCCCGTCGGCCGCCCGCACGCTCACCCCGCGCCGATGACTCCCGGCGACCCCGCGCCTACCCCCTGCAGCGCCTCCTCGCCCACCGGGCGGCCCGGCTCCGGATTCCCTAGCCTGATAGCAGGGAGGAGGCGATACACCATGCTTGGAGACGCACCGCTGCAAGCAGTCATCCCCGCCACCGATCTCGCCCGCGCCAAGGCCTTCTACACCGACACCCTCGGCCTCAAGCTCACCGATGAGAGTGAGGAGGAGTTCGCCTGCGACTCCGGCGGTACCCAGTTCACCGTCTACCACACGCCGAGCGGTGGGCAGGCGGCCCACACGCTCGCCAGCTTCAAGGTCGCCGACCTCGACGGCGAGATGGCCGGCCTCCGCGACCGCGGCATCACCTTCGAGGAGTACGACTTCCCCGGCCTGAAGACCGTCAACGGCGTCGCCGAGGGCGAGGGCATGCGCGCCGCCTGGTTCAAGGACAGCGAGGGCAACATCCTCTGCGTGGCCCAGCGCGTCGGGCCGTAGACCGTCCCACCACCCACCCGGCCGGTGGACGGTTCCGCGAGGGTCCGCCCACCGGCCCGTCGCGCCTCCTGCGCCTCCCGCGCCTCCCGCACCCGCGACAACCGCCGCCTCCCCACGCGCGGTGACGCCGCTGCCCGGCCCACTCGTGCGGAGCGGACCGGGCAGCGACCGAGGCGGCGGCGGGGACCGGGGCGGAGGCCGGCCGCTCGACCGGTCACCGGGTCAGCCGATCAGTCGTCCGTCTCGTCGTAGCGGCCGTGGCCGAGGCGGCGCGGGTCGAAGGACCAGATGCCACGGCCGAAGGTGGCGGCGTAGAGCTTGCCGTCCGGACCGATCTTCAGCTGCTGCACCGAGGTGGTGGGGAGGTTGCGGCCGAGGACGCGCCAGTCGGTGGTGCCGGGGGCGCGGTAGAACGCGGCGAGGTCGGTGCCGAGGGCCAGGCCGCCGTTCGGCAGGATCTTCACCGAGGTGGCCGGGACGTCGGGCAGGTTGGTGGACACGTCGGTCCAGGTGGCGCCGCCGTCGCGGGTCTCGAAGAGGTGGCCGATGCCCGCGCCGGGGCCCTCCGTCCAGGTGCGCGAGAAGCCGTTGAAAGCGACGAGGACGTGCCGGGCGTCGTTCTCGTCCACGGCGAAGGAGGAGATGTAGCGGTTGGGCAGGGTGCCGCCGACGGGCAGGTCGAGCTGGTGCCAGCCGGTGCCGTCGGTCTTGCCCACCGCGATGCCGCGGCTGAAGCCGACGTTGTTGCACGGGCCGCACCAGCCCGCGTACACCGTGCCGTCGACGGTCGCGACGGCGCTGGCGACGTGCCCGGCACCGAGGTCGTAGGCCGAGGTCCACTCGCTGCCGCTGCGGATCGCGTAGCCCTTGTGCTGCACCCAGACGTGCTGGCCGCCGGCGATCCAGGTGTTGCCGTCCTTCGGGTCGCTGGTGATCGGCGCGATGAAGCGCGCGGCGCCGGCGTCCTTGTCGGGCGGGGCGACCTCGTAGGAGGTGGCCTTGCTCGGGTCCTTCGTCCAGCTGCCGTCGTTCACCGCGCAGTTCTGGGTGACCCACATGTCGAGGTAGACGTACTCCTCGGCCATGTTGCAGCCGTTGTTCGGGTCGACGAGGGTGTCGGCGCCGTCGCCGCCGAAGTTGGATCCCATCACCTTGTCGTGGGCGCGCAGGATCGACTGGCCGTTGTCCTGCAGGCCGCCGGTGACGATCACGCCCTTGCCCGACCGGTCCGCCGGGTCCTTGCCGACGCCGACCGAGTAGTACTGCAGGGTGTCGATGGTGCCGTCGTTGAGCGGCGTCCAGTCCTTGGCGTGGCCGTAGGCGTCCAACTGCCCCGCGGCCGGACGCCGGTAGATGCCACCGTCGTTGCCGACGAACACGGTGGCCTTGCCCTGGTAGCCGCCGAAGGCGACGGCGTGCTGGTCGGAGTGGGTGGTCGGCGAGCAGTCGCCGGTCTGCTTCGCCGGGTCGATGCTCCAGCAGGGGAAGCCGTTGTTCCAGTACGGCCCGACGGTGGCCCACTTGGCGCCGCCGTCGGTGGTCTCGAAGACCTCCTCAAGACCGGCGTAGACGTGGTCCGGGTTCGCCGGGTCGACCTGGAGGGACTGGTTGTACCAGGCCTGGATGCCGGGCTGGTAGCCCTCGTCCTGCAGCGCGGAGCCGGAGTTCTTCAGCTTGTCCTTGTCCGCGATCTGGATCCACGGTCCGGACGGCGAACCGGACTTGGAGACGTAGATGCCCTTGAGGCCGGTGTCCGGGTCGCTCGCCATGACGGCCGGGGACTGGTCGATCGCGTAGTAGCGCGAGCCGTCCGCCGAGCGCGCGAAGGTCACGTTGCCGACGTTCGCGGCGTCGGTCGGCAGGTCCCCGAGCGAGGCCACACGCTGCCAACTGCCGTCCGCGGCCTTGCTGTAGAAGCCGTTGTAGGTGTCGCCGCCGCGCCAGCCCACCGCCAGGACCACCTTGGACGGGTCCTTGGGGTCGATCGCGATGTCGTTGGCGATGTTCTTGTACGGCGCAGCCGGGTCCCCGGCCTCGGCGCCTCCCGGCAGGTACTCCGGGTTGGGCGCGAACTCCAGCGTCCACGGGCCCGACAGCGTGGTGGCCGAGTGACTCCACACGCCCCGGCTGGTGGCCGCCCACACCTTGCCGCCGCCGAAGCGCAGCGCGTGGATGATGGTCGACTCCAGCTCGGCGCCGCCCACCCGCATGCCGGGCTGGAACTCGCCGTGCTTGGGATCGCCCAGCACGTACACACCGGTGCCGACGTACGAGGTCGCACCGGTGTTGGACTCGCCCGTGGCGTACCAGAGCCGGCCGCCCTCGTCGAGGTTCAGGGTCCCGGTGGACAGGGTGGGCAGCTTGTCGGCGATCGGCTCCCAGTGACCGCCGCCGGTGCGGGAGCGGAACACCCCGCCGTTGGCTCCGCCCGCGTAGACGTAGCCGTCCTTGTCGGCCGCGAGGCCGGTGATCCGGCCCGTGACCAGACCGGTTCCGCCGCTGGAGTTGGAGTTGACGTCGCGGTAGCGCGGGTCGTCGGAGTTGTACGGCTTGTCGGTGACGTGGTCCCAGGTGCCGCCGGTGTGCGGCATGGACTGCAGTTGGGCCCAGGCCGCACCGTAGGCGCCGGGCGCGACCACCCCCGGGGCGGTGCGGGCCTCGGTGTACTGTGCGGTGCCCTCGGCGGAGTTCTCCGCCTCGTCACCGCCGTCCCCGGCCTCCGTCTCGGCCCGCGGGCTGAGGCCCGGGGCCGCCGGGGCTGCGGTCGTCGCGCCGGCGGCGTTCCGCACCTTGCGGACGTGCTGCTTGCCGATGTCCGCCTGGTGCCGGACCTGCCACGGCTGCGAGTCCGTGGGGGCGGGCGGCGCGGCGAGCGCCTGGGTGGTGGTCAGTCCGATCGCGGTGAGCGTGACGGCGCTCAGCAGCAGCCGTCGTCGTTGCCTGGTGGGCACGGTTGCGGTCCTCCCCTGCGGCCGGTCGCGCGGTCGCGCGACTCGGCGGAAACAGGGGGACAGCCTGGTCGGCCGATCCGTCCGGGGGAAGGGGCGTACGGTAAGAGGACGGTAAGGCTCCTACGGTTTCGGACAGTTGACATTCACCGAATACTGACTGACCGTCATACCGGCGCGGAGTCTTCCGATCAGTGCCCGCGCACCCGTCGCCAGGCCGCGCGCACGAAGGCGACCGGGTCGAAGGCGCCGGGGCGGTCCCGGGTCAGCGGGTAGCAGGCGAATCCGATCAGCGCCGCGCTGAGGTGGCCGATGCTGGTGTAGTCCCGGTTCTGCTCGACGCCCAGGCCGTAGACGACCAGCACGCCGACCGCGTACAGGTACCGCCAGGGCCGCACGATCAGGTAGGTGAGCACCGCGACCACGCCGGCGAGGGCGTAGCTGACGCCGTAGTCGAGGGTGTAGACGGCCCTCGGCGGGGCGAGCCCGCGGTGGATCGCCCAGCCGAGCACGCCCTCGCTGAGGTAGGTCGCGCCGACGTGCGCGATCCCCGCCACCGAGATCCAGCGCAGCGTGCCGAGCCAGCGCTCGGCCGGCACGTGGAAGAGGTTGTAGAGCAGGAAGTAGGACAGCCACCCGCCGCCCGCGATCCACAGCGCGCTGGTCACCAGGACCCGGACCGGCGAGACCTGCAGGTGGTGCAGGTTGGTCGAGCGCCGCTGCAGGATGCGGTCGGCGGTCATCGGGTCGACGTGCCGGATCACCTGCGTGGTGACGAGCAGGATCGCCAGCCAGATGTAGGTGCCCGGCGCGCGCCGGACGTAGGCCCACACCGCGTGGGCGGCGCGTGCCCACCAGGGCCGCCGGTGCGCCTCGGAGCTCCTGGCGGTACTGCCGGCCATCGACGCCTCCTCGGCACTCCTCCCCGCACCGTCCACTCCCCTCACCCTCCCCCCGCCCGGCCGCCACCCGCCGCCGCGGCGGCCCGTCCGGGTGATCCGCCGCCGCCTCGATCCCTCCCTGACCGGGCGCCCCACGAGCCGGGAGCCCTCGCGGACCGGGAACCCGCACCGGCCAGGGCCCGCACCGCCCGGGGCCCGCACCGCCCGGGCCCGGACGGACCCGGTCCTGCCCGGCCCGTCGTCCGGCGGCAGGACAGTCGGCGGCACGGCAGCCGGCGCCGGCGGCTACTCCCCCGGAGCGGTGACCACGAGGAAGACGTGCCTCGCGTCGTCGCTGTGCACGGCACTGGAGCGGTAGCCGGGCGGGACGTACAGGGCCTCGCCGGTCAGCGTGGGGACTTCGGCGGCGGGGGTGCCCGGCGACCGGAGCGTCCAGCGGCTCGATCCGGCGGACTGGATCACCAGGACGTGGCCGGAGGGTGGTCGCGCGCCGGTGGCGTGCTCGACCTTCCAGCCCAGGAGGCTCGTGAGGCCGGCCGCGACGTACCCGGCCAGTGCCGTGTCCGGAGGTCCGCCGGCGCCTCGGGGCACGACGGGGTCGTTCTCGGGCCAGAGCAGGCCGAAGGTGCGGGCGAAGTGGGCGTCCAGGAAGAGCGCCAGCTCCTGGAGGTAGGGATCCGTCCCGGGGCGCTCGCTCAGACGTTCCCAGTTCACGTGTCGTCTCCTTCGACGGTGCCGTCCACCACAGTGATGTCGGAGTGTCAAGAATGGTGCATCGGCGTGTCGCGCGGCATCACGATTTTCAGGTATCCAGCAGGCCCGCCCGACTGGCGGCGACGCCCGCCTGGAAGCGGCTGTCCGCACCGAGCTGCTCCAGGATCTCGGCGATGTGACGGCGCGCGGTGCGCAGCGACATGCCCAGCCGACGGGCGATCGCCTCGTCCTTCAGGCCGTCGGCGAGCAGGCGCAGGATCGTGGAGTGCAGTTCCCGGGCGACGGCCTCCATCTCGCGTCCGGTCGACTCCTGGAACGGGGTGGCCTGGCCCCAGGTGAGTTCGAACATCTCGTAGAGGTAGGCGACGGTCGACGGGTCGCGGACGACCGCCGCTCCCAGCTCCGGGCCCGCCGCCGGGAGGAAGGCGGTCTCGCGGTCCATGATGATGAGCCGACCGGCCAGTTCGTGCGTGGTGCGGTACTCGGCGCCCAGGTCGGAAGCGGCGGCGACGTAGGCCTGGCTGGGGCCGTTGAAGCGGGCGGTGTGGTGGTAGAGGGTGCGGATGCGCACGCCGCGCTCCAGCATCGCCCGGTCGCGCACCAGCGCCTCGGACATCGCCTCGGGGAGCCGGGCACCGCCGCCGGGCTGGCAGGAGACCACCTCGGTGGTGCACTGCTCGCCCAGCCGGTTGAGCAGGAAGCGCACCTCCGCCAGGGTGGGGATCACCTCGATGCCCGCGCCGGACTCCCGGCTGTCCGGGAAGAGCGGGGCGAACTCGTCGAACCGGCTGCGCATCCGGGCGATGTCGTCCTGGCGCCGGCGTATCTCCGCCTCGACGGGCGCGGCGCGCCGGAAGAAGGCCGAGTCGGGGGACACCACCCGCAGGCCTTCCTGCCGGGCGCCGGCCGGCGCCAGCAGTCCCGCGTCGAGCAGCCGCCCGACCGCCGCCGACACGTCGGACGGGGACAGTCCGGTCGCCCGGGCCACGACCGCCGCATCGTGGGCGCCGGTGTACCGGTTCTCCGCGAACCATGCGTAGACGGAGAGGTCGGGTTCGCGCCCCGGGCCTGCTTCGCTCCGACGCTCCCGACGCTCTGTCACATCGCGATCGCAATTGTCCATATTTACCCCCACACCCCTTTGCTGCCAGGCAAGTTGATGAACGGTTCCAAGCATGTCGACGATCTTCGGTGCCCGCCAGAGTGGAGCCATGGCCCCGTCACCCCATGGGGCGAATGCAAACGACCCCGGGAGATCCCCATGAAGCGCACCATCCTCACCACCGTGGCGCTGCTCGGCGCGGCCGCCGCCTGGCTGACGCCGACCGCCTCGGCCGCCGTCCCGGGGCACGCCCACCGCGACGGTGCGACCGCTGCCACCCACCGTGCCGGGCCCGCCCCGTCCGCCACCGTCATCTGCCCGGCCAGTACCCGCTGCAACGACACCTCCTGGGGAGGCTGAGCCCTTTGTTCACAACGCGGGAGAGGGAGATCCTCGTTCACCTCGCACAGGGCCGCACCTCCCGGGTGATCGCCCACCTGCTGCACCTGAGCCACCACACCGTCGAGACCCACATCCGCAACATGCGGGCCAAGAGCGGGGCCAGCAGCCGCACCCAGTTGCTGGCCATCGCCCTCGGGGTCGACGCCGTCGGGCCCGCCGGGCCCAACAGGGGCTGATCGCCGATCCAGTCCGAATCCGCTCAGCACTCCCGACGGGGGTCGGACAGGTCCGGCCGGCCGGCGACCCGCCCTGCGGCGACGCCAGGACCGGCGGGTACCGGGCGTGCTGGGAGGACCACTCCGGAGAAGGGGGATGTCACAGACCGATGGAAATACCGATCCTGATTTGTGCGGGCCAGCCGCTGATGCGCAGCGGACTCTCCTCGGCCCTCGTGGCCGAGCCGGACATCCGGGTGGTCGGCGAGACCGCGGACGGGAGCACCGCCAGCGCGCTGGCCCGGGAGCTGAACCCCGCCGTCGTCGTCGCCGACTTCGAACTCGCGGACATGACGGGGATCGATCTCGTCCGCGAACTCCTGGGGCCGAGCCGGGAGGCCCCCCGTACGCTGCTGATGGCACCGGCCGAGGACGACGCCGTCCTGGAGTCCATCCTGGCGGGAGCGACCGGGATCGTCACCCGGAACACCCTGGTGGAGGACTTCCCCCAGGCGATCAGAGCCATGGCCACCGGCCACTCCTTCCTCTCGCCCGACATCGCGGCCCTGCTCCTGGGCTGGGTCCGCGACAAACAGCCCGCGCTGTTCCCCGCGCTCGGTCTCAACCTCCTCACCTTCCGCGAACGCGAGATCCTGGCGCTCCTGGCGAACGGGATGTCCAACGCCGAGATCTCCAAGCGGCTCTGCATCGTGCAGTCGACGGTCAAGTTCCACGTCTCCCAGCTGCTCAGGAAGCTCGGCCTCAGGGACCGTCTGCAGGCCGCCGTGTTCGCCCACCAGAACGGTGTCATCTGATGCTGCGACAGAACCAGGACCACGGTGCCCGTTGGCTGCCGTGGACCAAGGGGACGACGGGCCTGCCCCGCGTCTACTGCCTCCCCTTCGCCGGCGGGGCGGCGCACTTCTTCCGCCCGTGGACGGAGGCGGCCCGGCACCTCGCGGTCGAGGTCGTCCCGGTCGAACTGCCGGGCCACGGGACCAGGTTGCGCGATCCCCTGGTGAGCGGCATGGCCGCCATGGTGGACGCGCTGTGCGAGGAGGTCCTCCGGCAGGAGAGCGGGCCCTTCGCGATCCTCGGTCACAGCATGGGCGCGAAGATCGCGTACGCGGTGGCCGAGGAGCTGGAGCGGCGGCCCGGGGCGACGCCGCCGGCCCGGCTGTTCGTGTCCGGGGCCCTGCCGGCCTCGGCCCCCGAGCCGAAGCCGCTGCACGGCCTGCCGGACGCCGCGCTCACGGCGGAGCTGTCCGCGATGGGCGGCACGCCTCCCGAGATCCTCGCCAACGCCGAACTGATGGAGATCATGCTGCCGGTGATCCGGGCCGACCTGACCCTGCTGGAACAGTGGCACGCGTCGCCGCGGAGCCGGGTCTCCTGCCCCATCACGGCGTTCGCCGGCCGGGACGACCGGATCGTCCCGGCGGAGCTGACCACGGGCTGGGCCGACCACACCTCGGCGTCCTTCGCGCTCCAGGTCCATCCCGGGGACCACTTCTTCCTGCGGGAGGAGAGGGACGCCGTGCTCGCCCGGGTCGCCGCCGACCTCCACGACCGCCCCGGCGACCGTCCGGCCCCGAGCGAGGTGTGACGAACCGCCGCATTCCGTCGGCCCGTCACACCTCCACGTCCCCGTCTCCGCCTCGGCGGCACGCCTCTCGCGCGGCCCGTCACACCTCCCGGGCCGCCCGTCACCCCTCCTCGACGCCGACCTCGATCAGCCCGGTCGCCTCGGCCAGCGCCCGTCCGACGTCCTGCGGCGACGACCCGACGGCGATGACGTGGCCCAGCCGGTCGTAGGCGCTCCGCGGCGGCCGGACCTCGCGCCCCGGCGTCCCGCTCACCAGGACGCGCTCCACGCCCGGCACCCGCTCGGCCTGCCGGACCCCGTCCACGCCGGTCAGCCGGCCCGGCCGCGGCGCGGTCAGGAACCGCAGGCCGGCCCGGCGTGCGTGGTCGGGCGACAGGTTCAGCGGCAGGCCGGCGGCGGCGCGGATCTGCTGTTCCAGCAGGTCGATCCCGGTGGCCGGGCGGATCAGTTCCGGGATCATGCCGCCGGCCAGCCGTCCGTTGATCTCGATGACGGCCGGGCCGTCGGCGGTCAGCCTGAGCTCGACGTGCGCCGGGCCACGTTCGAAGCCGACGGCCTTCAGCGCCTGCCGGGCCGTGTCGGCGATCCGCTCGGCCAGCGCGTCGTCGATGTCGGCGGGGAAGAGGTGGCCGGTCTCGACGAAGTGCGGCAGCGGGCTGACGGTGCGCTGGGTGACGCCGACGCACCGGGCCTCGCCGTCCACGCCGAACATCTCGGCGCTGAACTCGGGCCCGTCCACGTACTGTTCGACCAGCACCGCGCCCGGGGTCCGCTGGCCGCGCACGTTGTGGGTGACGGCGAGCAGGTCGACGGCGTGCGCGACGGCGGTCGCGGCGTCCTCGCACCACAGCACGGACTGCGAGCCGGACTCCCCGACCGGCTTGACCACGCAGGGCAGCCCCACCGCGGCGACGGCGGCCGCGACCCGGTCCCGGTCCGGGTCCGTGACGATCGCGAAGCCGGGCTGGGTCACCCCGGCCTCGTGCAGCGCCGTGCGGGTCAGCGCCTTGTTGCGGCAGCGGGTCATCGCCTCCACCGGGTTGCCGGGCGTGCCCAGGGCCGCGGCCGCCCGCGCGGTGTGCTCCAGGTAGAACTCGCTGGTCGTCGTGACGCCCGCCACCCGGCGTCCGGCGCTCACCGCGGCGACGGCCCCGGTCAGCGCGGCCTCGTCGTCGGTGTCGCAGACCACGACCCGGCAGCCGGTGCCGGGCAGTTCCGGGTAGCGGGCCGCGTCCTTGGTGAACAGCACCGGTTCCAGGGCCAGCCGGACGGCCGTCCGCAGCGCGATCATCCCGGTGCCGGTGGTGTTGGACTCGATGAACAGCAGCAGCTTCCGGTCCCGGCGGGGTATCCGGGCGAACGACCAGCCGGAGACGGTGGCGCCGTACTCCACCTCCTCCGGGGCGGTGGAGACGGTGCCGAGCTCGGCGCCGTCGGCGTAGACGGTGTCCACGTACCGGTCCCCGCGGTCCGGCATGATCCCGACCAGCCGGGTGCCCGGCTCGGCGCGGGCCGCGAGGTGGGTGAGGATCCGGTAGACCGAGCCGGAGGTGTTCCCGCCGAAGATCTTCTGCTCCCGGGCGAGCCGGCGGGTGGCGTCGAAGGCCTCGTCGTCGGACAGCCAGTGCACCTCGTCGAGGAGCCGGTAGTCGATGTTCTCCGGGATGAGGCTGTTGCCGAGTCCGCTCTGCCTGCGGGTCGGGCGGTCCGGCTGGCCGAAGAGCACGCTGCCCACGCAGTCCACGCCCACCACCGAGACGTCCGGCAGGCGCTCCAGCAGCGCCCTGGACGTCCCGCAGAGCGAGCCTCCGCTGCCCACCGCCCCGACCACGACGTCCACCGGGCCCAGGTCGGCGACCAGTTCGTCGGCCAGGCCGCGGTACGCCGCCGGGTTCTGCGGGTTGCTGTACTGCTGCGGCCAGAACGCGCCGGGCAGACCGGCCATCAGCTCGGCCAGCCGCTCCAGCCGGGCGCTCTGCCAGCCCTGACCGGTCATCGCCGACACGACGTGGACCTCGCAGCCCAGCGTGCGCAGCTTGGCCAGGGTGACGGGGTCGATGCGCGGGTCCGTGACGATGTGCACGGGGTGGCCGAGGTAGGTGCCGACCAGGGCCACCCCGAGCGCCATCGTGCCCGAGGAGCTCTCCACGATCGGCCCGCCCTCGGCGAGCGCGCCGGTGCGCCGGGCTTCGAGGATCACCTGCCGGGCCACCCGGTCCTTCATCGCGAAGAGGTTCTGCATCTCCAGTTTGGCGAAGACCTCGACGCCCTCCGGGGCGTCCACCCGCAGCCGCACCGCCGGGGTGTGGCCGATGCCGTCGATGACCGATTCCTGCCGCATGTGTGCACGTCCTTGGGAGGTGTGGGATCCGCCGCTACCGGGCGGGCTGGGTGAGGGTCCGGAACAGCGACGTGTCGTCGCCCAGGGCCGCGCAGGCCGCGTGCGCTTCGGCCACCTTGCGGGCGCGGTCCGGGTCCGCGTCGTCGAACAGCAGGCCCAGCATGGTGCCGCTGTGCGCGCACACCACGCCGAGTGCCCCGGTCCGCCCCGCGATGGCCAGCATCGCGTCCAGGTGCCGCTTGGGCGCGAACCGCTGGTTGAGGACGGCACTGCGGGTGGTCACCCGGCCCACGGCGGCGAGGTCCCCGGCGCGCACGGCCGCGGTCAGGGTGTCCAGCAGTCCGGTGAACTCGGCGGTCTCGGCGGGCGAGTAGCGCTTGGGACGCTTGTTGAAGGCGACGGTGTCCAGGTGGCCGCCCTCGTCCACCGCCACCACGGTGGCCGGCGCCAGGCCGCCGAGGGCCTCGCGCAGCCGCACCTCGCGGTGCTCGAAGACGACGACGCCCGGGTGCATCACCCCGTCGGTCGGCTCGATCGGGCGCAGCCAGTGCTCCACCGCGGCCGGACCGGTGTCCAGTCCCAGCGCGCCGCCGACCGCGCGCGCGGTGGCGACCAGGTCGGCCGAGGAGCTGGCCAGTCCCTTGCCGACGAGCAGGTCGCTGTCCAGGATCAGGGTCCCGCCGCCACCGGGCTGGTGCGAGGTCAGCATGGCCTCGGCCAGCCGCAGGGACTTCGTCTTGTGCGCGGGGAAGACCCGGAGCGGACCGGCCGGGTCGTGGCGGAACCAGGCCCGGGAGCGCAGCGTGATCGGCAGGGTGACGAGGAAGTCGGTGCCGTCCGGCAGCCGGCCCTGGAGCAGTTCGCCGAAGGTGCCGGAGGCGTCGGCCCGGCCGCTGCGCAGGTCCGCGCCCGGGCGGCGGGTGATGAGGCTGGGGCCGGTCACGGGGCGCCCGCCTGGGTGCCCTCGCCGGTGCCGGCCGCACTGTTCCCACCGATGCCCTCGGCGCTGCCCGCACCGACGCCCTCGACCGCCAGCAGGGCATCGACGCGCGCCGCGGCGACGTCCGCCGCCTCGCCGCGCAGCCGCCACTGCTCGGACACCTCCCGGAAGCCGCGTTCCTGCGCGGCGAGCACGGCACGCACGGCGTCGGGGTGCGTCGAGCCCGCGGAGTGCTTGACCCGGACGGCCTTGTCGGCGTCGAGGGAGCCGGACAGCAGTTCGGCGGGTTCGGGCACCCGGTGGCCGTGCTCCTCGGCGATCGCCGCGAGCAGCGGGCCGTCGGGGGTGGCCGCGGGCAGGCCCTTGGCGATGGCGGCCCTGACGTAGGCTCCGGCGATCACCTGCGCCGTCCGCCACGGCACGCCGGCCTCCAGGGTCAGCAGGTTCGCCAGGGTGAAGGCACCGAGGAAGTCCCCCTCGCAGGCCTCGCGCATGCGGTCGGTCCGGAAGGTGGCGGTGGCGAGGGCGGTGTGGGCCAGCCGCAGGGCCGAGCGCAGCGCGGCGAACTGGGCCGGGAGGTGCCGCCCGGCCTCCTTGGACACCTCGACGCTGTTGGCGTACGGGGTGCCGTGCTGGGCGAAGGCGAGCTGGGTCGCGCAGCCGACGACGTGCGAGCAGCGGCCCCGGATCCGTTCCAGGACCGGGAAGTTGCGCTTCTGCGGCATCGCGGCCGAGATCCCGGCCAGCGCGTCGGGGAAGTCCACGAACCCGAACCCGGCGCCGCTCCACGTCATCAGGTCGGTGGTGAACCGGCTGAGGAGCACCGCGAAGTTCGACAGCTCGGACGTGACCGCGAGGGCCCAGGACCGGGAGGCCACCGACACGAGGGCGTGCGGCTGCGGCTCCCGGAAGCCCAGCAGGCCGGCCATCCGGTCACGGTCCCAGGGCAGTTCCTGGCCGGCCATGCTGCCCGCGCCGAGGGGCGAGCGGTCGATCTCGTCGTAGGTGGTCAGCAGCCGCCGGGCCGCGGCGAGGGTCTCCTCGGAGAGGGCCGAGAGGTAGAAGGCGGGTGTGATGGTCTGCGCGGCCTGCGCGTGGGTGTAGCCGGGCATCGGGCTGTCCGGCAGTTCGGCGGCGCGCGCCGCCGCCGTGCGCCCCAGGGCGACGAGGTCCCCGGCGAGGGCACGGACGTTCTCGCGGCAGGACAGCAGCTGGCCGCAGGCCTGGAAGTCGTTGCGGCTGCGGTCCACGTGCCAGGCCGCGAACGGGGCGGTGCCGCCGCGGGCCACGTGGCGTTCCATGGCGAAGAAGATGTCCGACATGTTGTCCCGCGGGTCCGCCCGGATCAGCTCGGGGGTCAGCTCGTCGAGCCTTTCGGCGATCGCGGCCGCCCCCTGTGGGTCGACCAGGCCCATCCTGCGGTACTCCAGCAGCAGCACCTTCTCGATGGACACGTAGTGCGGCAGCAGGGCCTGGGCCTCGTAGCCGAACTGCGGGGCCAGCACCTCCTCGTCCCAGATCTCGCTGGGCACGCCGTCGATCCGGCCGGTCACTGCCATGTCTCTCCTTCGGGGTCGGTCCGGTCCTCCCGGCGCGTCGCGCTGTGCCGCTCAGGCCCGGCGCTGTGCCGCTCCGGCCCGGCGGTCTGCCGCTCCAGCTCGGCGCTGTGCCGCTCCGGCCCGGCGGTCTGCCGCTCCAGCTCGGCGGCCAGCCGTGCGACGGTCGGGTGCGAGAAGAAGGCGTCGGCGGTGGTCTCGACGCGGTGGTCGGACGACAGCCGGGCGAGCAGGCGCAGCGCCTGCAGCGAGTGGCCGCCGACGGCGAAGAAGTCGTCGTCGACGCCCACCTCGTCGACGCCGAGGACGTCGGCCCAGGCGCGGGCGACCAGTTCCTCGGCGGCGGTGCGCGGCGGAACGTGGCCGGGCCGCGGGGCCGGGGTGTCGCCCGCCCCGGGCCCCGGGCCGGCCGGGAGCCGGGACAGCGGTGTCGCCGGGTCGTCGAGGGCCGCCGTGAGCACCGCCGCGTAGTCGGCGAGCAGCCCTGCGGCGGTCTCCCGTCCGAACAGGGCGGTGTCGTACTCAAGGCGGGCCGCGGTGCCGGACACCTCCAGCAGCAGGTCGTCCTCGGCCGCGGTGGACGGGGGCCCGAAGCCCTCGGCCGCGGTGACGTTGAACGCCAGCTGGTAGATCGGGGGCAGGCCGGGGCCGCGCTGCGGTGCGAGCTGCTCGACCACGGTCTGGAACGGCAGCTCCTGGTGGTCGCGGGCCGCCCGCCAGACCGCCCGGACGCGTTCGACGAGCCCGGCGTACGAGGGGTCGCCCGAGGCGTCCACCCGGAGCACCACCATGTTCACGAAGGTGCCGACGAGGGGCAGCAGTTCGGGGCGGTCCCGGCCGGACAGCGGCACCCCGAGGACGACGTCGTCCCGGCCGGAGCGCCGGTGGAGCAGGGCCGCGTACCCGGCGAGCAGCAGCTCGAACGACGTGACCCCGTACCGGCGGGCGGCCTCCGCGAGTGCGGACGCGGTGCCGGCCGGGAGCTCGGCCCGGAGTTCCGCGCCGGCGAAGGACCGCCGGACCGGCCGCGGCCGGTCCAGCGGGAGGCCGTGCGCGGCCGGAAGACCGGCGAGCTGTGCCCGCCAGTAGCCGGCCAGTTCGGCGATCTCGCCTCCGCCGAGCCGTTCGCGCTGCTGCCGCGCGTAGTCGCCGTAGGAGAGCGGGAGTCGGGGGACGCGCGGCGGCCGGTCCTGTTCGGACGCCGCGCAGAACTCGGTGATCTCGGCGTGGAGGTTGAACAGTGACGGGGCGTCGCAGACCGCGTGGTGGGCGACGAACAGCAACCGCCAGCGCCCGGCGCCGAGTCCGACCAGGCCCGCGCGCCACAGCGGTGCGCGGGAGAGGTCGAAGGCGGTGTGCTTCAGCCGGTCGGCGAGGGCGGCGCGGTCGTCGCGCTGCTCCTCCTCGGTGCGGCCGGACAGGTCGACGACCTCCAGGTCGAGGTCGACGCGGTCGCGGACGACCACGGTCAGCGCGCCGTCCACGACCCGGAACCCGGTGCGCAGCGCCTCGTGCCGGTCCACCACGGCGGCCAGTGCCGCCCGGATCTGCGCCTCGGAGACGTCCCCGTGCAGCGGCCACTGGTCCGCGACGTGGTACAGCGCGGTGTCGGCGGCGAACCGGCTGGCCAGCCAGGCGCGTTCCTGTGCGAAGGAGGCGGCGGTCATCCGGCCCCACCGCCGGGCCGGAGGACGTCGGCGGCGCGGACGGGGCCCTCCAGGACGTGGTCGGCGAGGCGGACGGGATCGCCGAGCACGACGGCGACCTCCCGGCGGCCCTCGTAGGGCTCCCGGCTGTGGGCCATCCGGATGTTGTCGACGACCAGGACGTCGCCGTCCTGCCAGGACTCGCCGAAGGCGGCAGCGTCGTAGACCGCGTTGACGGTCTCGACGGTGTCGGCGTCGATCGGGGTGGTGTCGCCGTGGGCGGTGGTGAACGGCAGGCCGGCCGGCCCGTACTGGTCGAGCAGGTACTCGCGGATCGCCGGGTCCATGGTCAGTTCGTTGAGGAAGGCGATCTGGTTGAACCAGCCGGGCACGCCGGTCCGGGGGTGGGCGACGACCGCGGCCCGGCGCTGCACGGTGCGCAGCCGGCCGTCCTCGTACCACGCGTGCCGGATGCCCTCGGCCGCGCAGTAGGCGTCGACCAGGGCCCGGTCGTCGGTGCCGAAGGCGTCCGTCCAGGGCACGCCGACGTCCTGGTAGGTCCGCAGCAGCAGCCAGCCGTGCCGGCGGAACGGCTCGACCAGGTCCGGGGGCAGGCTGCGCAGCACCTGCTGGGAGTCGGCGAGCATGGTCCGGCCGCCGCGCTCCGGGGCGGTCAGGCACCCGAACACCAGCAGTCCGGGGACCTCCGCGGCGTAGCTCTGCTCGTGGTGCATGCACATCGGGGTGTCCGCGGGCCAGTGCGAGGCCGAGTAGACCGCGTCGCCGTGGCGGTCGCGGGGCGCGAACCCCTCCCGTTCGGCCATCGGCTCGACGCCGAGCGCGGCGGTGACGGCCGCGAGGTCGGCGGCGGAGGCGACGCCCAGGCCGCGGAGCAGGACGGCCCCGGACGCCTCGACCTCGGCGAGGACCTCCTCGCGGTGCTCGGCGGCCCACTGCGGGCCGGGGGCGGCTGCCAGCACGTGCAGGCCCGGCGCGGTGCGGGTGGCAGGGGTCATCGCCGCGCCTCCGCGCTCCGGCCGGCCGCCTTGCGGTCGAGGAGTCCGGCCACCTCGGCGACGGTCGGGGTGGCCTTCAGCTCGCCGACCGTCACCGCGCGGTCCAGGGCGATCGCCAGCCGGATCGCGGCGAGCGAGGTGCCGCCGAGCTCGACGAAGCGGGAGCCGCGGCCGACCTGGTCGAGCGGGACGTCGAGCAGTTCGGCCCACAGCCGGGCGACCCGCCGCTCGGTGTCGGTCTCCGGGAGCGCCACGTCGCCGTCGGCAGACGGCCGGCCCTGGGCCCGGGCCTCGGCGGTCAGCGCCTTCTTGTCGATCTTGCCGTTCGCGGACAGCGGCAGCCGGGCGAGGCGGTGCAGCCGGCCGGGCACCATGTAGTGCGGCAGCACCGCGGCCAGGGCCCGGTCCACGGCCCCGGGCTCCGGCGCGGCGGCGCCGCTGTAGAAGCCGACCAGTTGCGGGTCCTCGGCCGAACCCGCGATCACCACGGCACCGTCCCGGACGCCGGGGACCTGCAGCAGGCGGTTCTCGATCTCGCCGATCTCGATCCGGAACCCGCTCACCTTCACCTGGGAGTCCCGGCGGCCGAGGTACTCGAACTCGCCGGAGGGCAGCCGGCGGCCGAAGTCTCCGGAGCGGTAGAGCCGTTCGCCCGACCGGTACGGGTCCGGCCGGTACGCGGCGTTCGTGCGGGCGGCGTCGTTGACGTACCCGCGGCCGACGCACACCCCCGCGAAGACGATCTCCCCCGGCGCCCCGTCGGGAACCATCCGCAGCCGCTCGTCCACCACGTACACCCGGACGTTGCGGGTCGGCGGGCCGAGCGGGACGGCCCGGCCGGCCGGCGGGCGGCGCAGCACGCCGTGGTTGGTGTCGTCCGAAACCTCGGTCGTGCCGTAGCAGTTGACGAGCGGGATGCCGGGGAAGGCGGCGAACCAGCGGTGCACCAGTTCGGCCTTGAGCGCCTCGCCGGTCACCGCGAGGCAGCGCAGGGACGGCAGGCCGAGGCGGTCGTCCTGGAGGGTCTCCAGCACCAGGTCCAGGTAGGAGGGCACCAGTTGGGCCACCTGGACGCCCGCGCGGGTGACGGTCTCCACGAACCGGCGGACGTCGGTGACGGTTTCCTGTCCGATGATCTCCGTCCGGCCGCCGACCAGCAGTGCGCAGACCAGCTGCCACAGCGAGATGTCGAAGCACTGCGGGGCGGTCTGGGCGATGACGTCGCCCTCGCGGACGCCCAGGTCCTCGATCTTGGCGTAGAGGTGGTTGAGGAAGCCGGCGTGCTCGCACATCGCGCCCTTGGGCTCACCGGTCGAGCCCGAGGTGAAGTAGATGTACGCCAACTGGTCGGCACGGACGGCCAGTCCGAGGTCCTCGTCGGACTCGGGCGTCGCAACCTCCGCCGACACCTCCGCCGGCACCTCGGTCAGCATCTCGGTCAGCACCGAGACGGTCACCTCGCCGCCGCGTCCGCGCACCGCCTCGTCGAGCTGGGCCAGCCCCGGGTCCGCCAGGACCCGGCGGCAGCCGCTGCGCTCCAGCACGACGGAGATCCGCTCGGCCGGGAAGGCCGGGTCCAGCGGGAGGTAGCAGCCGCCCGCCTTGAAGACCGCGATCACCGCGGCCGTCCACTCCAGCGAACGCTCGGCCACCACGGCCACCACGTCCTCGTCGGCCAGCCCCTGCCGGCGCAGCGACCGGGCGATCCGGTTGGCGCGACGGTTCAGCTCCGCGTACGTCCAGCTCCGCCCGGCCTGCACCGCGGCGACCGCGTCGGGGTGCCGGCGCACCCGCTCCTCGAACAGCTCGTGGAACCGGCGGTCCGGCAGCGCCCGGACCGGACCGGCGGAGGCCGCGAGCGTGGCTGCGAGCTCCTCCCCGGCGACCAGACCGTGTTCGTCGTGCGCCTCGTCCGGGGAGCCGGTCATCCGCTCCAGGACCGTCCGGACGTAGCCCTCGGCCCGGTCCGGGCCGACGTGCCCCTGGGCGGCGGCCTCCTGCCGGACCCGCTCGGCCTCGGCTCGCCCCTCCGGGGTGGCGACCCGGGCGACCAGCTCGCGCCAGCTCCGGCCGTCGTCGCCGAGCGCGTCGGAGCCGGTGAGCACCGCCGCCACCTTGAACGACGCGGCCAGCCGCACCGTGTCCGGGCCGACCCCGGTCTCGGCCGCCAGGGCCGCGATCGCCGCTTCGGCGTTCTTCATCGGATGCCTCCAAGGGGACCCCGGCCCGTGGGCCGGGGAGGAATCGGATTGCCCGCGGAGCGGGTCAGGGGTGGTCGGACTGCCGTCAAGGCAGTACGGATCGACGGAAGGCCATGTCCGGCCGCAGCACCGGCGGCCACGACCCGCCCGGGCGCAGCGGCTCGGCTGCGGGCCAGCGGGTCAGCAAGGCTGCGGAGCCGAGGGGCCGAGGGTCCTCCGGGGCGGGAGGGTGTCAGGCCCCGTCGCCTTCCGGGTCGCTCCGTCGTGCCGGCAGGGGCCAGGGCAGCCGCGCACGATCGCGTTTGTTGGTGGCGGTGCGCGGCAGGTCGGCCAGCACCGCGATCAGGTCGGGCACCGCGGGGGCGGGCAGCCGCGCCGCGACGAGCCGCCGCAGCGCCTCGCCGGACACGCCGGGGTCGGCCACCACGTAGCCCACCAGGCAGGGGTCACCGGACGCGGTGGTGCGGACGGCCGCGGCGGCCTCCCGCACGCCGGCCTGCTGCTCCAGCACCGCCTCGACCTCGTCCAGTTCGACCCGGTTCCCGCGGATCTTCACCTGGTTGCCGGTCCGGCCGGTGAACGCCAGGGTGCCGTCGGCCCGCCAGTACCCGCGGTCGCCGGTGCGGTACAGCGTCCGGCCCGGCCGCCAGGGGTCGGGCAGGTACGCCGCGGCCGTCTCGGCGGGCCGGCGGTGGTAGGAGCCGGCCAGGAACGGGCTGCGCAGGTGGATCTCGCCGGGCACCCCGACCGGGCACGGCCGGCCGAGGCCGTCGAGGACGAGCACCTCCCGGCCCGGGATCGCCCCGCCGATCGGCACGCCCGCCGGGTACGCGCCGCCCGGGGGCAGTTCGTGGTGGGTGGCGAGGATGCACTCGGTGGGCCCGTACAGGTTGTGCAGGCCCGGCCGCACCGCCCGGTGCGCCCAGGCCTCCGCCAGGTCCACCGGGAACACCTCACCGGCGATCAGGACGTGCCGCAGGTCCGGCAGTTCACCGCCCTGCGCGTCCAGCGCCTCGGTGAGCAGCCGGAAGAACGACGGCACGGTCTGGATCTGCCCGATCCGCTCCTGCCGCAGCCAGCGCACCACCGCGACCGGGTCGCGCCGGGCCGCGGCGGGCGGCAGGCAGAGCTCGGCGCCGGCGGTGAGCGCCGCGAACACCTCGGTGTACGCGGCGTCGTAGGTGAGCGGCGCCCACTGGGCGACCCGGCTGCCCGGCCCGATCCCGAACCGCTCCCGCTGCCACTCGGCGAACTGCGCGAACGCGGCCCGCGACAGCGCGATCCCCTTGGGCGTCCCGGTGCTCCCCGAGGTGTGCACGATGCACAGCGGGTGGTCGGCGACCGGCGGGGCCGGGAAGCCGACGTGCCCGCCCGGCGGGTCGTCCCCCGGGGCGGGCTCCAGCGGGAGCACCGGCAGGCCCGCGAACCGGCCGTCCGGCCCGAGCAGCGCGGGGTGCGCCGCGGCGGCGGCCGGGTCGGCCAGCACGCAGACCGCCCCGGTGCCGGCCAGGATGTCGCGCAGGCGGGCGTCCGGGTCGGCGGGGTTCAGGCAGGTGAAGGTCGCACCGGTGCGCGTCGCGCCGAGGACGGCCGCGATCTGTGCCGCGCCGCCGCCCGGCAGCAGCGCCACCACCTGCCCGGGGCCTGCGCCGTGGGCAGCGAGGGCACGGGCGATCCGGTGGCTCCACCGGTCGAGCCCCCGGTAGTCGAGCGTGCCCTCGTCGGAGCGCACCGCGACCGCCTCGGGGGCCTCCCGCACCCGGGCCGTGAACTCCTCGTCCAGGAAGGCCAGGTGGTCGCGGTACGGCCGGGCGGTTGCGGGGGCGGGGGCGGGTGCCGGGTACGGGGCGGGGCGGCCGGAGAGGTCGAGTTCGGCCAGCGGCCGGTCGGGGGTGTCGAGCCCGAACCGCACCGCCCGGACGAGGTGGTCCGCGAAGCCCGCGGCCGTCACCCGACCCGGCAGCGCGCCGGTGAGGACGACGGTGAACTCGTCCGGCCCGGTCAGGGCCAGGGTCAGCCGGCCCTCCGGGTCGGGCGGGGCGTCGACGGTCACCTCGGCGGCGATGCCCGGCAGGTCCAGGGCCGCCGCCGGGAGGCCGTGCGGCGTGAACACGGCGCGGATCGGGAAGGCCGGTCCGTCCGCGCCGGCCTGCGGTGCCGTCCGCACGGCGGCGCCCAGCCGGGCGAACGTCAGGTCGCCCGGGAGGTCCAGCCGGATCACCCGGACCGCCGGGCCGTCCGGAGCGGTCCCCGCGAGTCCGTCCGGCACCGCGGCCACCTCCGGCACCGGCACCAAGGCCTCGTCCGGCACCGGCACCGTCACCACGGCCTCGTCCGTCCCGGCGTACCTGCCGAGCACCGTGGCGAAGGCGGCGAGCACCCGCTCGGCCGTGGCCCCGCCGGGCTGCCCGGGCACCGTACGGGACGCCCGCTCACCCGACAGCCAGGCACCCGCCGACCGGGCACCCGCCGACCGGACACCCACCGACCGGGCATCCGAAGGCCCGGCACCCGGCACGGGCCGGGCCGCGGGCGGCGGCGGTGCGTCCGGCGTCCGCGCGCGGTAGGCCGCGCCGAGCTCCCGGGTCAGCCCCGCGACGGACCACGCGTCGGCCCGCTCCCGGTCCAGTGCGAGCAGGAGTTCGTACGCCCCGGCGCCCAGCCCGGCGAGGCAGGCCCGCAGCCGGGGGCGCCCGGCGGCGCCGACCGGCCGGGCGGCCTCGTCGGCCGCCAGGTCGGCGAGGACGCGCCGCTGCTGCTCCCCGGCGGACCGCGAGAGGTCGATGACGCGCAGCCGGACCCGGCCCGGCCGCTCCCCCGCCGCTGCGAGTTCCGGACGCGCGGCCACGAGGTCCTCGACGGCGGCCGACAGCGCGGTGACGTCCAGCTCCCCCGTCAGGCGGGCGCGGAGCACGGCGTTCGCGGGCGGCGCCGCCGCGGGGGCGCTCACGCCCCGCTCCGCGCGGTGCGGTCCGTCACGGCCGCGGCGAGCCCGGCGACGGTCGGGTCCTGGAGGAAGGCGCGCAGCGGGAGGTCCACCCGGTACTCGTAGCGGACCCGGTCCATCAGCCGCGCGATCGCCAGGGAGTCGCCGCCGAGCAGGGTGAAGTCGTCGTCGCGGTTGACGCCCGCCAGGCCGAGGATCTCGCTCCAGATCGCGGCGATCCGGGTCTCCTCGGGCCCCTGCGGCGGTTCCGTCGCCTCGGCCGTCCGCTGCAGCGGGACCCGCGGCAGGGAGCGGCGCTCCACCTTGCCGTTGAGCGTGCGGGGGATCGCCGCCATGCGGACGAACACCGAGGGCACCTGGCCGGGTGCGAGCCGCTGTGCGGCGTGCGCGCGCAGTTCGGCGTCGGGGACGTCCGGGGCCACCACGTAGGCGACCAGGGCGGTCGACACGTCCTCGGTGACCGCCGCCGCGCAGGCGTCCTGCACCCCGGGGTGGCTGCGCAGGGCGTTCTCGACCCCGCCGAGGTCGATGCGCACGCCGTGGACCTTGACCTGCTGGTCGCGCCGGCCGTACAGCTCCAGCGCCCCGTCGGGGCGGAACCGGCCGAGGTCGCCGGTGCGGTAGGTGGTGGCGGTGCCGGGCCACTCGTCGGCGCCGAGGTACCCGAGGAGCGGGTACGGGACCTCCAGCTCCACCTCGCCGAGCGCGTCCGGCGGGTCGCCGGGCCCGGTCAGCACCCGGGCCGCCACGCCCGGCAGCGGCCGGCCGACCGGCACCAGCCGGGCCCGGGCGTCGTCCTCGGTCGTCCGGTGGAAGAGCTTCGTCATGGTCGTCTCGGACGGCCCGTACAGGTTGACCAGTTCCTTGCCGCCGCCGAACAGGCCGCGCCACCACGCGACGTCCGAGGGGTGGAGCTGCTCGCCGGCGAGCAGCACGGCCCGCAGGGCCGGGAGGGAGTCGGGGGTCAGGGCGGCGGAGCGCAGCGTGCGGAAGAGGGTCGGCACGCAGTGCAGGACCTCGACCTCGTTCTCGGTGAGCCAGCGGGCGAGGCCGTCGCCGACCGGCGTCTCGGCGGCCGGGTTGACGCAGACGGTGCCGCCCGCGCACAGCGGGGTGAGGGCGTCGCGCAGGAACGCGTCGAAGCCCGGGGAGGTCAGCTGGGAGATCCTGGTGCCCTCGCCGATCCCGAACTCGGCGATCTCCCAGTCGACGAAGTGATGGACGGCCCGGAGGCTGCCGCGGATGCCCTTCGGGCTCCCGGTCGTCCCGGAGGTGAAGTAGACGTATCCGCGGTCCTCCGGGGCGGCCTGCCGCCAGGCTTCGGCGGACCACTCGCGGGGCTCCAGCGTCTCGGGGCGGACGAACCCGGCGCCGCCGGGCAGTTCGCGCCCTGCGAGCGCTGTGCGCCCCGCGAGCGCCGCGCGACCGGCGGCGTCGGCGACGACCGCGCCCGGCCGGAGGGCGGCGAGCACGCCGTCGAGCACGGCGGCGGGCAGGCGGGGGTCGACGGGGGCGAAGGTGCGGCCGGCGGCCGTGCAGCCGAGGAGGGCGGCGATCACCTCGACCGGGTCGGCGCAGGAGACCAGGACGGGGTCGGCGGGCCGGCCGATCTGCTCGAACGCGGCCTGGTAGCCGGCCACCCGGCCCGCGAGCTCCCGGTAACCCACTTCTCTGGTACCGGACTTGACGGCGCATTGGGAGCTGTTGCGGGCCAGGCTGTCCGCCCATCGCCGCAGAACCGTCGGCGTTGTCATAGTGCTCCATCCCTGATTCGCTGTGCGATGACGGTCATCGGGTCGATGCTGGGCAGCTGCCGGGTCAGCCCGCGGTCCTCGATCGCCCGGGTCACCAGGTGCAGTTCGGTGCAGCCGGCGACGAACGCGGCGGCCCCGTACGCGGGCAGCAGCGCGCGGACGAAGTCGATCGTCGGGAGCCGGTCGGCGTTGCGCTTGAGCCGGTAGATGTGCTCGTGCAGCTGTTCCTGGTCCTCCTCGTCGGGCAGGACCAGGCGGTGCGCGAACTCGGGCCAGCGCTCGTGGTCGGTGAAGACCCCGGCGAGGACACTGCCCCGGGTGCACAGCACCAGGTGCCGGCCGGGGCGTTCGGCGAGCTGCTCGAAGACCAGGTCGACCAGGGAGACGCAGCGGGAGCGCAGCCGCTCCGGCAGCAGCCGGATCGCGGGGTGCGCGGTGATGCAGGCCACCACGACGCGGTCGGCGCCGGCGGTGAGCAGGCGGTCGACGGAGGCCTCCAGCGCTGTGCGGACGAGGTCGACCGTCCCGGACCGGATGGCCGTGGTCCGGTCGGCCACGGCCGGGTCGGACCACAGCAGGATCCGCGCGGCGAGCTGCTCGTGCTCGGGCGGTTCGAGTCCGTACACCGTGTTGAGCAGTTCGGTGGAGGCCAGCGGGCCCATTCCGCCGATCACCCCGATCAGCGGCCGGCGGGTGCCGGGCTCCCCGGTGGCTGCGAAGGCGCCAGCCGGCAGCGGCCGCCCCGCGCCCGGCTGGGGCTCGGCGCCCGTCGGGTGCACCGGTCCCGCCGGGTTCACCGCTCCCGCCTCGTGCGCGGCGGCGCGTTCTCGGGTCATCCCAGGCACGGCAGGCCGAACTCCTCCAGGAAGATCGCGAAGGTCGCGATGACGAGCAGGTAGTCCGTGTCCAGGTGCGGGTGCACGGTGCGGGCCCCCGACGTCTGCCGGCGGATCAGCTCGGCGACGACGGCCGGGTCGAAGTAGCCCTGCCGGCGCACGGTGGCGGGCGAGAGCAGGTCGTTGAACCACTCGTCGCCGGTCTGCAGCAGCTCGGTGCTGGTCTGGCTGCGGAAGCCGAACTTGCGGCGGTTCAGGACCTCGTGCGGCACGAGTCCCTCGGCCGCGCGGCGCAGCACGGCCTTCTCCCGGCCGCCGGCCGTCATCAGGGACGGCGGGATCGCCGTCGCGTGCCGCACGACGTCCCTGGCCAGGAACGGGAAGCGCATCTCGACGGAGCCGGCCATGGCCATCCGGTCCCCGTGGTCGCCGAGCAGGTGGTCGGCGAGGCGCAGGTGGAAGTCGAGGTAGGAGCGCTGGTGCAGCGGGTGGCGCCCGATCAGGCGCTCCGGGTCGACGAGGCGCTGGGCGGTCACCGAGAAGCCGTCGAACTCCTCGGCCAGCGGGCCGCTGTAGAGCTGGCGGCGCAGGTCGTGGGCGGGGAGCTGGTCGGTCTCGTACCGCAGGTCCAGGCCCCACATCCGGTGGGCGGCCTCGCGTTCGAGCTGCTCCTCCAGGAGGTCGCCCGGCCCGCGGCCCGGGCCCCCGGTGTCGAACAGGTAGCCCGGGTAGCCGCCGAACAGTTCGTCGGCGCCCTCGCCGCTGAGCACCGCGACCGTGCCGGTGGCGCGCACCTTGCGGGCCAGCAACATCGAGCAGACGTTGTAGGACTCCTTCACCGGGGTCTCGGCGTGCCGGACCATGCCGGTGAGCAGGCCGGCGGTGTCCGCGGCGTCCACCGGCACCTCGTGGTGCCGGGTGCCGATCTTGCCGGCCACCAGCCGCTGGTAGCGGGCCTCGTCGATGCTGCTGCCGGGGAAGGTCACCGCGTAGCTGGGCCACGGGTGGTCGGGGCGTTCGGCGGCCATGAGTCCGCCGATCAGGCTGGAGTCGAGGCCGCCGCTGAGGTACATCCCGACGGGGACGTCCGCGACCGAGCGGGAGCGGACGGCGGCTTCGAGCAGGTCCCTGGTCCGGTCGGCGTAGCCGTCGAGCACCCGCGGGTCGGCGAGCGCGGCGGCGTCCCGGTGGCGCGCCCCGTCGTCCCAGAGCGGGTAGTCGAGGTCCCAGTAGCGCTCGGTGCGGTACCCCGAGCGGTCCGCGACGAGCCGTTCGCCGGGGCGCAGCGAGCGGATGCCCTCGAACATCGTCCGGGGGCTCACCAGTCCGGGCAGCGAGAGCACCTGGTCGAGCCCGCGCAGGTCGACCCGGCGTTCCACCAGCGGGTGCTTGAGAATGCTCTTGATCTCCGAGGCGAAGACGATCCGGCCGGCCACCACGGTGTAGAACAGCGGAAGGACTCCGCAATGGTCGCGGGCGAGCACCAGGCGGTCTTCGCGCCGGTCGTGGAGGGCGAAGGCGAACTGCCCGTCCAGGTGTTCCACGAGTGCGGTGCCGTATTCCTCGTAGAGGTGGACGAGCACTTCCGTGTCCGATTCGGAACGGAATCGGTGGCCTTTTCGCCGGAGTTCTTCCCGCAGGCTCCGGTGGTTGAATATCTCGCCGTTGCACACCGAGACGACCGAGGAATCCGGGGTGGCGTGGGGCTGCCCTCCGCCGGCCAGGTCGACCAGCGAGAGCCGGCGGAACCCGGCGGTGAACGCTCCGGTCTCACAGGTGGCGTGCGCGTCTGGGCCCCGGTGCACCAGCGCGTCGGTCATGGCCGTCAGGACGTCGGGGTCCAGGCCGGCCGGGTCGTCGAGTCCGTAAACCCCGGCTATTCCGCACATCGAGCTCAGGCTCCTATCACCCGGTCGCTCACGCGAATCCTGACGGAATCCGCTGCTCCTTCGATATGTCCGCCGGTCACATTAGGAGCGGCGTCGCGCACGGGTCAACGCTTCACCGCTCGTCCTTTCGACCGGAATTCCGGCCGTACCGAAGTACAGGTCAGGTCCCGACCTACGGGCGGCGACGTGCGGGGATCTCCCGGCCTAGCGTGAGGGCCGAACAATTCCGCGCGGCATCGACGGTGAGGTTGGAGACTATGCGCGTCCTCGGCTACAGCGGGCTGAACGGCGGTCTGGAATTCAAGCGGGAGGCCTTCCCCGGGCTCGATCCCCGGCTGCACAGGTTCGCCCAGGGCTACGATTCGGCGGCGGCCCTGGTGATCGACGGCGAGGTCGTGGCCGCCGCCGCGGAGGAGCGGTTCACCGGCGAGAAGACCACCGGGTCGTTCCCCGTCAACGCGATCGAGTTCTGCCTGGGGCAGGCCGGTCTGGGGCCCGACGACATCGACGTCCTGGCGCACGGCTTCGCCTACGGGGAGCCGGCCGACAGCTTCGGGAGCCCGCATTCCGCGGCCCGGTTCCGCGAGGTGTACTCGACGGAGTCGCAGCTCGCGCTGGCCGGGAAGTTCCTGCCCGGCCGCCCCTGGGACGACCGCTTCCGGCCCGTCCCGCACCACCTGGCCCACGCCGCCAGCACCTTCTACCCCAGCGGGTTCGAGGAGTCGCTGATCGTGGTGAGCGACGGGATGGGCGAGTCGGAGAGCCTGACCGTCGCGGTCGGCCGGGGCGAGTCCATCGAGGTGCTGAGCACCATCCCGGCCATGCACTCGGTCGGGATCCTCTACAGCCTGGTCACCCACCACCTCGGCTTCGTGCCCTTCATGGACGAGTACAAGGTGATGGGCCTGGCGCCCTACGGCGACCCGCAGCGCTACTACGACCGCTTCGCCGCGATGGTGCGGCTGCGGGAGGACGGCACGTACACCGTCCCCGTGCTGGCCCGGGACCGCACGGCCTTCGAGCACGAGACCCACGAGGGCGTCCTGCGCGAGCTGGCGGCCGTGCTCGGCCCGGCCCGGCTGCCGGGGCAGCCCTCGACCCAGGACCACGCCGACATCGCCGCGGGCCTGCAGGCGATCACCGAGCAGGCGATGCTGCACGTCCTGCGCGCGGCCCGCGAGCGCACCGGCCTGTCCCGGCTCTGCCTGGCCGGCGGTGTCGCGCTGAACTGCACGCTCAACGGCCTGGTCTCGCGCAGCCGCCTGTTCGACGACGTCTTCGTCCAGCCGGCCTCCAGCGACGACGGCACCGCGATCGGTGCGGCGCTCGCGGCGGACGCCGCCGGGGCCTCGCGGGCCGGGCGGATGTCCATGCCGTACTGGGGGCCCGGGTTCTCGGACGAGGAGCTGGCGGCGGCGGTCGGCGAGCCGGAGGGCTGCACCGTCGAGGAGTACGCCACCGACGCCGAACTCGCCGAACGGGTCGCGCAGCTGCTGGCCGACGGCAACATCACCGCGTGGGTCCAGGGCCGGATGGAGTTCGGCCCCCGCGCGCTCGGCAACCGCAGCATCATCGCCGATCCGCGCACCGAGGCGATGCGCGACCGCCTGAACGAGGTGGTCAAGGAGCGCGAGAGCTTCCGGCCGTTCGCGCCGGTGGTCCGCGTCCAGGACGCCGGCGAGTACTTCGAGATCGACCCGGGCACCGAATCCCGGTACGCCCACATGCTGTTCGTGACGCAGACCCGCGCCGAGCAGCGCGAGAACCTCGGCGCGGTGACCCACGTCGACGGCAGTGCCCGCGTCCAGGTGCTCCACCCCGCGAGCAACCCGCGGTTCTTCGAGCTGATCGGCGCCTTCGGCCGGCGCACCGGCACGCCGGTGGTGCTGAACACCTCCTTCAACCTGCGCGGCCAGCCGATCATCGCGACCCCGCAGGAGGCGCTGCGCACCTTCCTGCGCTCGAAGCTGGACGCCCTCGTCCTCGGCCGCACCGTCATCGTCAAGGACGCCGAGGAGTCGATCGCCGATGTCGGCTAGCCCCTTCCGGCCCGGCCGGCCAGCCGAGCACGCGACGCTGCCGCCCGACCGGCCGCGCCCGCCGGTGCCGCAGTTCCGGCGTGCGACGGTCGGCCTCGACGGCGCCGACTTCGCCGAGTGCCTCTCCGAGGTCTCCGCCCGGTACGGGGTCGAGCCGCAGACGGTGGCGGTCGCCGCGGTCGCCGCCGCACTGGCCGCCCGCCACCGCCGCGGCCGCACCGCGCTCGCCGTCGGCACCGCCTTCGGACCGGCCCGACTCCTGGACGTCGAGGTCGAGTCGGGCGGCCGGGCCGCCGCGACGGTGACCCTCGGCCGGCTGGACGCCGAGCTCGAAACCGCGCTGGACACCGAGCACGGATCCGGGTCGGGGTCCGCCGGGCGCTCCGGTGTCGCGGTGCTGTTCGGTCGCCCGGCCGAGGAGTGGCGGGGCATCGCACCGCAGCTCGCCGACCGGGACGTGGTGCTCGTCCTCGACCCGGACCGCAAGGAGGCCGGCTGCGAGTTCGACCGCGACCTCTACGACCCCGCCGCCGTGACGGCCTTCTGCGGCGACGTCCGGCAGGTGCTGGCCGCGCTCCTGGAGTCGCCGGACCTGCCCCTGCTCGACGTCGAGGAGGACGCGGCCCCGGAGCCGGCGCAGGCCTCCCCGGCGGCGCCCGGCAGCCCCGAACCGACCACCACCGAGGGCCTCCTGACGGCCGTCTGGGCCGAGGTGCTGGACGTCTCCCCCGCCGAGATCGACGCCGAGTCCGACTTCTTCGCCCTCGGCGGGCACTCCCTGCTGGCCGCCCGGGTGGCCATGCGGGCGGGCACCCTCTTCGGCGTCGAGCTCACCGTGGAGGACCTCTTCCACCACCCCACGCTCGCCGCGCTCGCCGACCGGATCGACCGGGCCGCGCCCTCGACGGTGCGGCCGATCCCGACCGCACCGGCCGGCGGCGCCCACCCGCTCAGCTCCGCGCAGACCGGGATCTGGCTCGCCGAACAGCTCAACCCCGGCGCGGCGCAGTACAACTTCCCGCTGTACTGGCGGCTGCGCGGCACGGTGGACCCGGACGCGCTGCGCCGGGCCCTGGACGAGCTGGTGCGGCGGCACGAGGCGCTGCGGCTGCGGATCACCGAGTCGGACGCCGGCCCCGTCCAGAGCCTCGCCCCGGACCCGGCGGCCCCCTTCGAGACCGTCGACCTGCCCGGCCACGACGAGGCGGCCCTCGCCGCGCTGGTCGACCGCACCGTCAACACGCCCTTCGACCTGGCCGAGAACGCGCTGCGCGCGGTGCTCGTACGCCTCGCCGAGGACGACTGGGCCTTCGTCCTCGTCGTCCACCACATCGTCTGCGACCAGTGGTCGCTGGCCCACCTCGTCGACGAGCTCGGCACGCTGTACGCCGGCCGGGCGGGCGCACCGGACGACGGGCCGCGCACCGGCTACCTGGACTACGCGGCCTGGCACCGCGGCGTGCTGGCCGAGCGGCTGCCCGCGCTGCAGGACCACTGGCGGGAGGGCGTGGTCACCGCCCCCGAGGTGGACCTGACGGCGCTGCACCGCCCCGACGCGGGCCCCGGGCTGCGCAGCGGCTGCCACCGCTTCGAGATACCCGCCGGGCTGCTCGGCGAGGTCGAGGCGCTCGGCCGGCGCAGCGGCACCACCCCGTTCATGGTGCTCTACGCCGCCTTCCTCGGTCTGCTGCACCGCTACTCGGGCGGGCACGACCTCACCGTCGGCACCTCCGTCGCCGGCCGCAACCACCCGCAACTCGAAACGACGGTCGGCTCGTTCGTCAACCTCGTGCAGCTGCGTACCGGGCTGGCCGCCGGGCTCCCGTTCCGCGAGCTCCTGGACCGCGCCCGGACCACCGTCATCGACGCCTACGCGCACCAGGACTACCCGCTGGAGACCGCCCTGCGGGAGCGGCGGGCCCACGGCGCCCCGGGCTCGCCGCTGACCTCGGTCATCTTCGAGCTGCTGAACGTCGATCCGGTGCGGCTCGTGCTCCCGGGGGCGGAGGCCGAGGAGGTGCCCGTCCGGGTCCGCTCGGCGAAGTTCGGGCTGATGGTGACGCTGGAGTCCACCACCTCGGGGACCATCGGCAACGTCGAGTACCGGGCCGACCGCTACGACGCCGCGCACATCGCCCGGTTCGTCGAGCACTACCTGTCGCTCCTCGCGGCCGTGGTGCGGGATCCGGAACTGCCGGCCGACGGGTGGCTGCCCGTCGGGGAGCCGGTCGCGCCGGACCGGGCCGCCGGGGCCCCGCTCGGCGAGGACCGGGCCGCCGGGGCCCCGCTCAACGGGGCCCCGCTCGGCGAGGCCCCGACCCACGAGGACCCGGCCGCCGGTCCGGCCCCGGCCTCCGGGCGGCGCGCGGCCCTCGAAACCGTCCTGGCCGACATCTGGGCCGACGAGCTGGGTGTGGAGGCCGTCGGCGCCGACCAGGACTTCTTCGCGCTCGGCGGCTACTCGCTGACCGCGACCCGGATCGTGGCGCGGCTGCGGCGCGAACTGTCCGTCACGGTGCCGCTGCGCGTCCTGCTGGTCGACGGGACGGTCGCCGCGCTGGCGGCGCACATCGAGGCGCACGAGCCCGACCTGCCGGGCCTGCACAGGACCGTCAGGGTCATCCGGCTGGCGCGGGCGGACGAGCACCGGCAGCGGCAGACCGCCGATCAGGAAAGAGGTGCGGCGTCATGACCCACTCGACCCACTCGCTACCCGTGTCGCCGACCCAGCAGAGCATCTGGCTGGCCGAGCAGGTCAACCCGGGGCAGCCGGTGTACAACGTGCCGGTCGCGCTGCGCCTGCGGGGCGAGCTGTCCACGGACGGGCTGCGGGACGCCGTCGCGGCGCTCGTGCGCCGCCACCGCGCGCTGCGGACGAGGTTCTCCTCCGCCGCCGGCCTCCCCCGCCGGACCGTCCTCGACCACGGCGACGTCCCCGTCCGCGAGCTCCGGCTGACCGACGAGGCGGCCGCCCGGCGGGCCATGGCCGAGGAGATCGCGCGTCCCTTCGCCGTCGACGGCGACGCCCTGCTGCGGGTGACCGCCCTGCGGTACGCCGAGGACGAGTGCTTCCTGCTGCTGGTGTCCCACCACCTCGTGAGCGACGGCTGGTCGGTGGACGTCCTGCTGGAGGACCTCGCCACCCACTACCGGCCCGGCGCGGACCGCACGCCCGGACCCGACGAGGCGCCGCAGGAGCCCGAGCTCCGGCCGCTCGACGCCGCCACGGCCGAGGAGAACCTCGCCTTCTGGGAGCGGACGCTGCGCGACGCCCCCGCGGCGACGGAGCTGTTCGGCTCCGGCCGCCGGGCGACGGCCCGCACCAACCGGGGCACGACGTCCCGGTTCACCCTGCCCGACTCGCTCTGCGCCGCCGTGCGCGCCTTCGGCCGCACCCACCGGGTGAGCCCCGCCGTGACGCTCCTCGCCGGGTTCGCCGCGCTGCTCACCCGCTACAGCGGGCAGCCGGACGTCGTCATCGGGACGTCGCTGGCAGGCCGGGACGATCCGCGGACGGACCGGCTGGTGGACTGTCTGGTCAAGGTCGTCCCGCTGCGGATCGCCGCCCGCCCCGGCACCGACTTCACCGGGCTGCTCGACACCGCCCGGGACGCGTTCATCGACGCCCTGGAGCACCAGGACGTCGCCCTGGAGGACCTCGCCCGGCGGCTCGGCACCGACCGGGACGGCTCGCCGCTGTTCCGGATCCTGTTCGGCTACGCCCGCGGCCATGCGGCGCCCCCGATGGCGGGGCTGGAGACCGCCCACGTCCCGGTGAACACCGCGACCGCCAAGTTCGACCTCACCTGGAACGTCAACGACGACGGCGAGCGGATCGAGATCGAGGTCGAACACCGGACCGAGCTGATCGACGCGGAGCTGGTCGAGCGCCTGGTCGGGCACTGGCGCCGGCTGCTCGCAGCCCTCCTGGCCGAGCCGGACGCACCCGTGGCGCGCGCCGAACTGCTGTCGGCCGAGGAGCGGGCGCAGCTCGCCGGGACGGCTCCGGCGCCGCAGGTGCGGCCGTCGGCGCCGGAGCGGTTCGCCGCGCAGGTCGCGGCGGCCGGTGACCGCGTCGCGGTCACCGACGGCACCGGCGCACGGCTGACCTACCGCGGGCTCGACGAGCGCGCCGCCCGGCTCGCCGCGCTGCTCGCCGGGGCCGGGGTCGGGCGCGGGGACCGCGTCGGGCTCTGCCTCGGCCGCGGCGCCGACATGGTCGCCGCCGTCCTCGCCGCCTGGCGCCTCGGCGCCGCCTACGTCCCCGTCGACCCCGACAACCCCGCGGACCGGATCGCCTACGTCCTCGACGACGCCGGTGTCCGGCTCGTCCTCGCCGACCCGGACACCGTCGGCCGGGTCCCCGCCGGCGGCCGGCGCACGCTCCTCACCACCGCAGCGCCGGACGACCCCCGGCCCGGAGCCGTCCACCCCGGAGCCGTCCGCCCGGAGCCCGGCGAACCCGCCTACGTCATCTACACCTCGGGCTCCACCGGCCGGCCGAAGGGCGTCGAGGTCACCCACGGCAACCTGGCCGCGCTGCTGGACGCCGGCGAGCAGACCGTCGGCCTGCGCGACACCGACGTCTGGTCGCTGTTCCACTCGGTCGCCTTCGACTTCTCGGTCTGGGAGATCTGGGGCGCCCTCGCCCACGGCGGGCGCCTGGTGGTCGTCCCGCGCGACGTGACACGCGACCCGGCGGCCTTCCTCGACCTGCTGGTCCGCGAGCGCGTCACCGTCCTGAACCAGACGCCGTCCGCGTTCCGCCAGCTCGCGGCCGAGGCGGAACGCCGCCCGGAGGCCGAACCGAGCCTGCGCCTGGTCGTGTTCGGCGGCGAGGCGCTCGACCCGGCCGCGGTCCGCACCTGGTGGCGCCGACGGCAGCCCGGCCACCCCGTCCTCGTCAACATGTACGGCATCACCGAGACCACCGTGCACGTCACCTGGCAGGTCCTGGACGAGGAGCGGATCGAGGCCGGCAGCAGCCCGATCGGCCGTGCCCTTCCGGGCTACCGGGCGCTCGTCCTGGACGCCCACGGCGAGCCGGTACCGGTCGGCGTGCAGGGCGAACTGTACGTCGGCGGCGAGGCCGTGGCCCGCGGCTACCTCGGACGCCCGGACCTCACCGCCCAGCGCTTCGTCCCGGACCCGTTCGGCGGCGTGCCCGGCGCCCGTCTGTACCGCAGCGGCGACCTCGCCCGGTGGAACGCCCGCGGCGAACTCGAATACCTCGGTCGCAACGACGACCAGGTGAAGATCCGCGGCTTCCGGATCGAACTCGGCGAAGTGGCGGCCGCGATCGGCCGGCACCCGTCCGTCTGCGGCGCCACCGCGGTCGTCCGCGAGGACACCCCCGGCGACCGCCGGCTCGTCGCCTACGCGGCCTGCCCCGACGGAACCGACTCCCGTGCGCTGCGCGACTTCGCCGCCGCCCACCTGCCCGCCCACATGGTCCCCGCCGCGGTCGTCGTCCTGGACGCCCTGCCGCTGACCCGCAACGGCAAGGTCGACCGCGCCGCCCTGCCCGCACCGGACGTCTCCGGCGACGCCGCCTCCTACGTGGCACCGCGCACCCCGGCCGAGGAGGTCCTCGCCGAGGTCTGGGCCGAGGTCCTCCGGGTCGAGCGGGTCGGCGCCGACGACGGCTTCTTCGACCTCGGCGGCGACTCCATCCGCGCCGTGCAGGTGGCCGCCCTCGCCCGCGGGCGCGGACTCGGCATCGCCGTCGCCCAGATCTACCGGCACCGCACCCTCGCCGACCTCGCCGCCGCCGCCGACACGGCCGGCGACCGCGCGCGCACCGAGCCCTTCGGGCTGCTCTCCGCGGCCGACCGGGCCCGGATCGCCGACGGCCCCGGAGCCGACCTCGACGACGCCTACCCCATGACGGCCCTCCAGGTCGGAATGATCTACCACATGGCGTCCGACCTGCAGGCGCTGCCCTACGTCAACGCGGCGAGCTACCGCCTGCCGTACCGGTTCGACGAGGAGGCGTTCCGCCGCGCCGTCCGGGCCGTGGTCGCCCGGCACCCCGTCCTGCGGACCGGCTTCGACCTGACGGGCTACGACGAGCCGCTGCAGCTCGTCCACCGCGAGGCCGACGTGCCGCTCGTCGTCGAGGACCTGCGGGCGCTGAACCCGGCCGAGCAGGACCGGGCCGTCGACGAGCTGCTGGAGCGGGAGCGCCGCCCGTTCGACCTGGAGCGGCCGCCGATGCTGCGCCTGGGCGTCCAGGTGCTCACCGACGACAGCTTCCAGTGGACGCTGGTCGAGCACCACTCCATCCTCGACGGCTGGAGCCTGTGGTCGACGATCACCGAGATCCTCCTGCACTACACCCGGCTCCTGGACGGCGCGGGCCCGGCCGAACTCCCGCCCCCGGCCTCGGCCTACCGCGACTTCGTCGCCTTGGAGCAGCGCGCGTCGGCCTCGCCCGAGGCCGGGCGGTTCTGGTCCGAGACGCTCGCCGGGCACACCCTGCCGCAGCTCCCCGCGCTCGCCGAACAGGCGCCCCGGCCCGCCGGGCAGGCCCTGCGCGGCGACGGCGCCAGCGGCGTGGTCGACGGGTACGGCTGGCGCGACGCGCACCTGCCGGCCGGCCTCGGTCCGCGGGTCGGGGCGCTCGCCAGGCGCCTCGGCGTACCGGAGAAGACCGTCCTGCTCGCCGCGCACCTCCAGGTGATCGCGGCGCAGACCGGCCTCGACGACGTCTGCTGCGGCGTCACGCTCAACGGCCGGCTGGAGGAGACCGGCGGGACGGAGGCCCGCGGGCTGTTCCTCAACACCGTCCCGTTCCGGCTCGCGGTGGGCGGCGGGCGCCGGTCCGACCTGGTCCGCCGGGTCTTCGAGGCGGAGGCCGGGATCCTGCCCCACCGCCGGATGCCGTTGGCCCGGATCCGGCAACTCGCCGGCGGGCGCGACCTGTTCACCACCAACTTCACCTTCAACAACTTCCACGTCATGCGCGACACCATGGGCGACGGCGCGCACGCGGACCTGCTCAGCGGCCTGGGCGAACTGACCGCCAGCCGCCGGGTGGAGCCGGCCGACGTCCCGCTCACCGTCACGTTCTTCCGCAACCCGCTGACCGACGGCCTGCAGCTGTGCATCGACTACGACGCCCACCGGCTGACCCCGGCCCAGGTCGAGGAGATCGCCGGGCAGCACGTCCGGGCCGTCGAGGCCCTGGTCACCGACCCGGAGGGGGAGCTCGCCGGACCGGCCGCGGCCCCGGCCGCGGCACGCACCGCGACCCCCGCGCCGCAGGGCGTCCTGGCCCGGTTCGCGGCGCAGGTCGCGGCGAACGGCGACGCCACCGCCGTCGCCGACGCGGCGGGCGGACGGCTGACCTACCGCGGGCTCGACGAACGCGCGGCCCGGCTGGCCACCCTGCTCGCCGGGGCCGGGATCGGGCGCGGCGACCGCGTCGGGCTCTGCCTCGGCCGCGGCGCGGACATGGTCGCCGCCGTCCTCGCCGTGTGGCGCCTCGGCGCCGCCCACGTCCCGATCGACCCCGACCACCCGGCGAGCCGGATCGAGTTCGTCCTCAAGGACGCGGACGTCCCGCTCGTCCTCACCGACCCGGGCACCACCGGCCGCGTCCCGGACGGCCCCTGGCGCACGCTCGTCACCAGCAGGGCGGGGAACGCCGACCAGGCGCCGAACGCCGACCTCGGCGGAACCGTCCGCCCCGAGGGCGCCGAACTCGCCTACGTCATCTACACCTCGGGCTCCACCGGCACGCCCAAGGGGGTCGAGGTCGACTGGCGGTCGCTGGACAACCTGGTGGCCGTCACGGACGAGGTCATGGCCCTGCGCCCGGACGACCGGCTCCTCCAGTTCGCGTCGCTGAGCTTCGACGTGTCCGTCGCCGACCTGGTGTCCGCCCTCACCACCGGCGCCACCTTCGTCGTCTCCCCCGGCGGGGCCGACCGCGTCGGCGAGGGGCTGGTCGCGGCGATCCGCGCGCACCGGCCGACCGTCCTGTCGATGCCGCCGAGCGTCCTGGCCGGCCTGGACCCCGGCGACCTGCCCGCGCTGCGCCGGGTCGTCGTGGCGGGCGAGGCGCTCCCGGCGCCCCTGGCCGCGCGCTGGGCCGCGGCGGCCGAGCTGGTCAACGCCTACGGCCCGACCGAGGCCACCGTCTACGCGACCGCCCACCGCTGCGCCGCGGAGGGCGACGTCCTGATCGGCCGGGCCGTTCCCGGCGCCGTCGCCCACGTCCTGGACGGGGCGGGCCGGCCGGTGCCGCCCGGTGTCCGCGGGGAGCTCTGCATCGGCGGCGTCGGCGTGGCCCGCGGCTACCTCGGCCGCCCCGCGCTGACCGCCGAGCGCTTCGTGCCCGACCCGACCGGCGACGCGCCCGGGGCACGCCTGTACCGGACCGGCGACGTGGCCCGGTGGACGCCCGCCGGCGAGCTCGAATACCTGGGGCGCACCGACGACCAGGTGAAGGTCCGCGGTCTGCGGATCGAGCTCGGCGAGGTCGAGGCGCACCTGCGGGCGCACCCCGGGGTCGCCGCCGGTGCCGCCGCCGCGCTCGGCGAGGGCGCGGAGCGCCGGCTGGTGGGGTACGTCGTCCCGGCCGCCTCCGCCGCGGTCTCGGCCGACGAGGTGCGCGCCTGGCTGGGCCGCCGGCTGCCGGCGTCCCTGGTGCCGTCCGCGGTGGTGGTGCTGGACGCGCTGCCGCTGTCGCCGAGCGGCAAGGTGGACCGCGCCGCGCTGCCCGCACCCGTCCGCTCCGCCGCCGCGGCCGGGCACGTGGCGCCGCACACCCCGCTGGAGGAGGCCCTGGCCCGCGTGTGGGCGGAGATCCTCAAGGTGGAGCGCGTCGGCGCGGAGGACGACTTCTTCGACCTCGGCGGGGACTCCGTCCGGGCCGTGCAGATCGCCTTCCGGATCAAACGCGAACTCGGCCTCCCGCTCAAGCCGGTCGACGTCCAGCTCCACCCCACGGTCGCGGAACTCGCGCGCCACCTGTCGGCCTGACGTTCCCGACACCCCGCCAGCACACGGCGGGACCCGCACCATCCGTCATCCCAACCCCTTTCCCCCTGTGGAGGTCTGCCATGTCCGACGACGAACTCGACCTGGACTACAAGGTCGTGGTGAACGACGAGGAGCAGTACTCGATCTGGCCCCAGGACCGGGAGAACCCGCCCGGCTGGCAGGACGCCGGGGCCCGGGGCAAGAAGCCGGACTGCCTGGAGTGGATCGAGCGGAACTGGACCGACATGCGGCCCAAGAGCCTGCGCAGCGCCTAGTCACGGTCGTACGGGACGGAGTTGGAGGTACATCGGATGTCACACGGTCTGGACGCCCGGGAAGACGGGTCGACTCCCGCCCCGGCACCCCTGTCGCCGGACGCACCCGCCGCGGCGGGTGCCGGCCGGCTGCCGCTGTCACCGGCGCAGCAGCGGCTGTGGTTCCTTTCCAGGCTCGGGGAGTACCGGGCCGGGTACAACATGCCCCGGGTGGTGCGGATCTCCGGCCCGCTCGACCGGACCGCGCTCACGGCGGCGCTCGGCGACGTCGTACGGCGCCACGCGGCGCTGCGGACGGTGTTCCCGGAGATCGCGGGCGAGCCGTGGCAGCAGGTCGTGCCGCCCGGCGACGTCGCCGGGCGGTTCACGGTGGAGTCCGCCGAGTGCGCCGCCGGGGAGGTGCCGGGCCGGGTCGACCTCGCCTGCCGGCACGAGTTCGACCTGACCTCCGAACTCCCCGTCCGGGCATGGCTGTTCGCGACCGGCCCGGCGCAGCACGTGCTGGTGCTGGTGCTGCACCACATCGCGGCGGACGGCTGGTCCCTCGGGCTCGTGGAGCGCGACCTCGGGACGGCCTACGCGGCGCGCCTGGCCGGTGCCGAGCCGGCCTGGCCCGCCCTGCCCCTGGAGTACCCGGAGCACGCGGTGCGCCAGCGCTCGGCGCTCGGCGCGGAGGACGATCCGCAGAGCCTGGTCTCCCGGCAACTCGACCACTGGCGCGAGGAGTTGCGTGGCGCGCCGCAGGAGCTGGTGCTTCCCCGGGACCGGCCGAGGCCGCCCACGGCGGGCTCCTCGCCGGCCGGGACGGTGCACTTCGAGGTCGACGCCGACACCCACCGGGCGCTGACGCGGCTGGCCCGCGAGCACCGGGTCACGCCGTTCGTGGCGCTGCAGGCGGCGTTCGCGGCGCTGCTGAGCCGGCTGGGCGCGGGCACCGACATCCCGATCGGCTCGCCGGTGGACGGCCGGACGGACGAGGACCTGCAGGAGCTCGTCGGGTTCTTCGTCAACACCCTGGTGTTCCGGGTCGACTGCTCGGGCGACCCGACCTTCGGCGAGCTCCTGAAGCGGGTGCGCCGCACGGCCCTGACGGCGTTCGCCCACCAGGACGTCCCCTTCGACCGGGTGGTCGAGGCCGTCAACCCCGTCCGCACCGCGAGCGGCAACCCCCTGTTCCAGGTGAGCTTCTCGCTGGAGGCCGGCGGGGAGGGCGGCCTGGTCCTGCCCGGCCTGACGGTCGCCGAGGAGCCGTTCGGCGCCGGGGCGGCCAAGTTCGACCTCAGCCTCGGCCTGACCGAACACCGCGAGGACGGGCAGCCGGCCGGCCTGAGCGGCGTGCTGGAGTACGCGGAGGACGTCTTCGACCGGGCCACCGCGCAGGCCGTGGCCCGCCGCTGGCAGCTGCTGCTCGCCGGGGCGCTGGCCGATCCGGACCGGCCGGTCGGCGAACTCCCGGTGACGGACCGGGCCGAGCGGCAGCGGCTGCTCGACCTCGGCGGACCGGCGGGCGCGCTGCCCGACGTGCGGCCCTCGGCGGTCGAGCGCTTCGCGGCGCAGGTCGCGGCCGTCGGCGGGAACACCGCCGTCACCGACGGCAGTGGCACCCGGCTGACCTACCGTCAACTCGACGAACGCGCCGCCCGGATCGCCGCGCTGCTGGCCGGCGCCGGCGTCCGGCGGGGCGACCGGGTCGCGGTCTGCCTCGGCCGCTCCGTCGACATGGTCGCCTCCGTGCTCGCCGTCCTGCGGCTCGGCGCCGCCTACGTCCCCGTCGACCCGGACTACCCGCCGGCCCGCCTGCGGTTCATCCTCGACGACGCCCGGGTGCCGCTCGTCCTCACCGACCCCGGTACCGCTGCCCGCGTCCCGGACGGGCCGTGGCGCACCCTCGACGCCACCGGAACGACGGACGCGACCGGAACGACGGATGCCACCGGAACGACCGGCGCCGCCGACCCGGCCGACGCCCCCGGGCCTGCGCCCGTACGGCCCGGGCCGGCCGAACTCGCCTACGTCATCTACACCTCCGGCTCCACCGGCCGGCCCAAGGGCGTCGAGGTCACCCACGGCAACCTCGCCGCGTTCCTGGCCTCCGTCCAGGGCCTCGCGGACCCGTCGGACACCGACGTGTGGACGCTGTTCCACTCGCTCGCCTTCGACTTCTCGGTCTGGGAGATCTGGGGCGCGCTGGCCTTCGGCGGCCGCCTGGTCGTCGTGCCCCGCGAGGCGGGGATGGACCCGGACGCGCTACACGGGGTGCTGGCCCGCGAGCAGGTCACCGTCCTGAGCCAGACGCCGTCCGCCTTCCGGCAGTTCGTGGCCCGGGAAGCACAGCACCCGCTGGGCGCGCTGCGGCTGCGGCTGGTCGTGCTCGGCGGCGAGGCGCTCGACCTCGCGACCGTCGGCAGGTGGCAGCGCCGGCACCCGGCGGACTCCACCCGGCTGGTGAACGCCTACGGCGCCACCGAGAACACCGTGTTGACGACCTGGCGGGTGCTGGCCCCCGTCGGGACCGGGCCCGCCGCCGCGGCCGAGGGGAACGTCTCCCCCATCGACGGCACGATCCCGGGCTGGCGGCTGGTCGTCCTGGACGCCCGCGGCGAGCCGGTGCCCACCGGGGTCGTCGGCGAGATCCACGTCGGCGGTCCCGGTGTGGCCCGCGGCTACCTCGGCCGCCCCGCGCTGACGGCCGAGCGCTACCTCCCGGACCCGTTCGGCGACGTGCCCGGCGGCCGCCTCTACCGCACCGGCGACCTGGGCCGCTGGAACGCCGCCGGCGAACTGGAGTACTGCGGCCGCACCGACGACCAGGTGAAGATCCGCGGCTTCCGGATCGAACTCGGCGAGGTCGAGGCCGCGATCGGCCGGCACCCGTCCGTCCGGGGCGCCGCCGTGCTCGTCCGCGAGGACACCCCCGGCGACCGCCGGCTCGTCGCCTACGCGGCCTGCCCCGACGGGACGGACTCCCGCGCACTGCGCGACTTCGCCGCCGCCCACCTGCCCGCCCACATGGTCCCCGCCGCGATCGTCGTCCTGGACGCCCTCCCGCTGACCCGCAACGGCAAGGTCGACCGCGCCGCCCTGCCCGCACCGGACGTCTCCGCCGGGCCCGCCGGCCGCGAACCCGCGAACGCCACCGAGGAGGCGCTGTGCGGACTGTTCGCCGACGTCCTCGACCTGGAGCGGGTCGGCGTCGAGGACGCCTTCTTCGAGCTCGGCGGGCACTCGCTGCTGGTCATCCGGCTGGTGGACCGGATCCGCGCCGCCCTCGGCGTGGAACTGTCCATCCGGGCCGTCTTCGAGGCCCCGACCCCGGCCGGCCTGGCCGCCACCGCCGCCCTCGCGCAGCAGGCCCGCACGGCCGTGCGCCCCGCGGTGCGCCCGGAGCGCCTGCCGCTGTCCTTCGCCCAGCGCCGCCTCTGGTTCCTCAACGAGCTCGACGGCGGGGCCGCCTACAACATCCCGTACGCGGCGCGCCTCACGGGCGCCCTGGACGTCGAGGCACTGAACGCCGCCCTGGGCGACGTCGTCGACCGGCACGAGTCGCTGCGCACCGTCCTGCCCACCGAGGACGGCCACCCCTGGCAGAAGGTCCTGACCGGCCCGGAGGCCCGGACCGCCCTGACCGTCACCGACACCACCCCGGAGGCATTGGAGGCCGAACTCGCCGGGGAGAGCGGGAAGGTCTTCCGGCTCACCACCGAACCCGCCCTGCGCGCCCGCCTCTTCCGTCTCGCCCCGGACGAGCACGTCCTGCTGCTGGTGGTCCACCACGTGGCCTGCGACGGCTGGTCGCTGGAGCCGCTGCTCGACGACCTCGCCGAGGCGTACGCGGCACGCCGCACCGGCACGGCCCCGGCGTGGCCGCCGCTGCCCGTCCAGTACGCCGACTTCACGCTGTGGCAGCGGGACCTCCTCGGCGCCGAGGACGACCCGGCGAGCCGGCTCTCGCAGCAGACCGAGTACTGGCGCCGGACCCTCGCCGGCATCCCCGACCAGCTCGCGCTGCCCTTCGACCGGCCGCGCTCGGGCACGGTCGGCCTGCGCGGCGGGGAGGTCGCGGTCGAGGTCGGCCCGGCGCTGCACGCCGCCCTGGCCGCCACCGCACGGGCCCACGACTGCACCGTGTTCATGGCCCTGCAGGCCGCGGTCGCCGTGGTGCTCTCCCGCTGCGGCGCCGGGCCCGACATCCCGCTGGGCACGGCCACCTCCGGGCGCGCCGACGCCGTGCTGGACGGTCTGGTGGGCTTCTTCGCCAGCACCCTGGTGCTGCGCACCGACGTCTCGGGCGACCCGACCTTCGCCGAACTCCTCGGCCGGATCCGGGAGGCCGACCTCGGCGCCTACGCCCACCAGGACGTCCCGTTCGAGACCCTGGTCGAGGCGCTCAACCCGGCCCGGGTACCCGGCGCCAACCCCCTGTTCCAGGTGAGCGTCTCGATGCTGAACAGCATCAGCGCGGAACTCGCCCTCCCGGGGCTGGCGGTCGCCCCCCACGACCTGAGCATGGGCATCTCGGCCTTCGACCTGTCCTTCGTGTTCGGCGAGCGTCCGGGCTCCGACGACGCGTCCGGGCCGGCCGCCGGCCTGGTCGCCGCGATCGGGTACGACGCCGACCTGTTCGACCACGCCACCGTCGAGGGCATCGCCGACCGGCTGGTGCTGGTGCTGGAGGCGCTGGCCGCCGACCCGGGCCGCCGCATCGGCGAGGTCGGGCTGCTCTCCGCCCGGGAGCACCGGCAGGTCCTCCGGGACTGGAACGACACCACCACCGAGGTACCGGCGGGGACGCTGCCCGAGCTCTTCGCCGCCCGGGCCGCGCACACCCCCGCGGCCCCGGCGGTCCGCTGCCTCGGCACCGAGCTGACGTACGCCGAACTCGACGCCGGCGCCAACCGGCTGGCGCACGAGCTGATCGCCCGCGGCATCGGGCCGGGCCGCCTGGTGGCCCTCGCCCTGCCCCGCTCGGAGCAGGGCGTGGTGGCCCTGCTCGCGGTCCTGAAGGCCGGGGCGGCCTACCTGCCGGTCGACCCGTCCTACCCCGCCGACCGCGTCGCCTTCATGCTCCGGGACGCGGCCCCGGCGTGTGTGCTCAGCACCGGCGAGGTCGCCGCCGCCCTGCCCACCGCCCCCGGCCTGCCGGTCCTGGCGCTGGACGACGAACAGCTGCGGCGCTCGGTCGCGGACCGGCCGGCCGCGGCGCCCACCGACGCGGACCGGACCGCGCCGCTGCTCCCCGCCCACCCGGCGTACGTGATCTACACCTCCGGGTCGACGGGCCGTCCGAAGGGCGTGGTGGTCTCCCACCGCGGCGTCCCGAGCATGGTGCACGCCCAGGCGGCGACGCTCGGCGTCGACGCCGACAGCCGGGTGCTGCAGTTCGCCTCGACGAGCTTCGACGCCTCCGTCTGGGACACCTGGATGGCGCTGCTGACCGGCGGGTGCCTGGTCGTCGTCCCGGAGTCGGACCGCGTCCCGGGCCCGGCCCTGGCGGACTTCCTGCGCGTCCACGGCATCACCCACGCCACCCTGCCGCCGGCCGTGGTCCTCGCCACCGAGTTCGACGAGGACGTCGCCTGCGTCACGCTGATCACCGCCGGCGAGGCCTGCACCCCCGCCGTCCTCGACGCGGCCCGGCACTTCGCGAAGGTGGTCAACGCCTACGGCCCCACCGAGTCCACGGTGTGCGCGACCATGCGCACCGTCGACGGGGTGCCGCAGGCCGTCCCGATCGGCCGACCGGTGGCGAACACCCGGGTGTACGTGCTGGACGCGCGGCAGCGCCCCGTCCCGCCCGGCGTGCCCGGGGAGCTGTACCTCGCGGGCGCCGGGCTGGCCATCGGCTACCTGAACCGGCCCGCGCTGACGGCGGAGCGCTTCCTGCCCGACCCGTTCGGCGCTCCCGGCGAGCGCCTGTACCGCACCGGCGACCTGGTGCGCTGGACCACGGACGGCGAGCTGGTCTTCCTCGGCCGGACGGACGAGCAGATCAAGATCCGGGGCTTCCGGGTCGAGCCCGGCGAGGTCGAGGCGGTGCTCACCGGCCACCCGGAGGTCGCCCACGCCGCGGTGGTCGCCCGTGAGGACCGCCCGGGGGACGTCCGGCTGGTCGCCTACGCCGTCCTGGCGGCCGGCCTGCAGCCGCAGGACCGGGACCCCGCCGGCGCCCTGCGCCGGTACGCGGCCGAGCACCTGCCCGAGTACCTCGTCCCCGGCGATGTGGTGGTCCTCGACCGGCTGCCGCTGACCCCGAGCGGGAAGCTCGACCGCAAGGCCCTGCCCGCGCCGTCGGTGAGCGGCCCCGCCGCCGACGGCCGGGCCGGCGAGGACGCCCCGGACGACCCGCGCACAGCCGTGCTGGTCCGGCTCTTCGCGCAGGAGCTCGGCCTGGACCGGGTCGGCCCGGACGACTCGTTCTTCGAGCTGGGCGGTCACTCGCTGCTGGCGACCCGGCTGATCGGCCGGATCCGCGCCCTGCTCGGCGCCGAGATCGGCATCGCGACGCTGTTCGAGGCGCCCACCGCCGCGGGGCTCGCCGCCCGACTGGACGAGGCCCCGACCGACCCGTACGCCAGCGTCATCGAGCTCCGGCGCGGCCGGGCGAGCAGCCGCCCGGTCTTCTGCATCCACCCCATCGGCGGGCTCAGCTGGTGCTACAGCTCCGTCCTGCCCCACCTGGAGCGGGACCAGCCGGTCTACGGGATCCAGGTGACGGAGAGCCACGGCCGCTTCAAGGCGGTCGAGTCGCTCGACGCGCTGGCCCGGCGCTACGCGGACCTGATCACCGCGACGCACCCCGACGGCCCGTACGTCGTCATGGGCTGGTCGCTCGGCGGGGTCCTGTCCTACGAGGTCGCCCGCCTGCTGGAGGCCTCCGGACGGACGGTCGACCTGGTCGTCCTCTACGACGCCTGGCCGTACGAACGCCCGGTGACGCCCGAGGAGCTGGACGGCGACTTCGCCGCGTGGGTGACCGGCGAGGTCATCGCCGGCCCGTCCGCCGACGGCGCCCTCGACGCCCGCCAGAGCCGGGCCCTGGTCCGCGCGGCCAAGGGCGTCGCCGCCCTCCTCGGGCCGCCGCACCCGGACGGCTACCACGGGCGGGTCCTGAGCATCGCCGCCGCCAAGACCGTCGCCGAGCGGGGCTCCGCGGCGCAGGCCTGGCAGCCGTACCTCACCGCGGCCGAGCACCACGTGGTGGACTCCGACCACGACGCGATGATGACGCCCGCCGTCATGGAGCAGTCGGGGCCGCTGGTGACGGCCGCCCTGCGGGCCCCGCGGGACGACCGGGCGGCCGCACCGGAGGCCCGCCGTGACTGACCACCACGCCCCCGGGCCCGACGCCGACCCCGACCTCGACCCCGACCTGGACGTCCCGGACCCCCGCGATCCGCGTCCGCTCGGCGACGACCGCCTCGTCTTCATCCGCCCGGTGCTCGAACCGGACGGCAAGGTCGTCGCCGGGAACTTCTCCTACTACGACGCCTCCGAGGACACCGCCGGGTTCGAGGAGGCCCGGGTCCGCTACGCGTTCGGCACCGAGCGCCTGTTCATCGGCCGCTACTGCTCCATCGCCGCGGGCGTGACCTTCGTGATGGCCGGCGCGAACCACGTCTTCGACGGTCCGACGGGCTATCCGTTCCTCAGCTTCGAGGGCGACTGGCGCGACAGCCTGCTCGACGACCTGATCGCCCGGGGGCCGGGCCGCAAGGGCGACACCCGGATCGGCAACGACGTCTGGATCGGCCGCGGCGCCACCATCATGCCCGGGGTGACCGTCGGCGACGGCGCCATCATCGGCGCAGGCGCCCTGGTCGCCTCCGACGTGGCGCCGTACCGGATCGTGGGCGGCAACCCGGCCCGGGTGATCCGCGCCCGCTACGGCCCCGAGGACGTCGAGCGGCTGCTCACGGCCCGCTGGTGGGACTGGCCGGTGGCGGCCGTCTCCCGGCACCTCCCGGAGCTGGTCCTCGGCCGGCCCGAACGGATCCTGTCCATCGCGCGGGCCGAGCAGCTGCTCGGCCCGGCGCCGGCCACCACCCAGGGAAGCGCGTCATGACGAAAGCAACCGGCATCCCCGGCGCCCCGACGGTCGACCTCGCCGACCCGGCCCTGTACGGGGCCGGCGACCCGGAGGCGGTGTGGGCCGGACTGCGCCGCGACCACCCTGTCCACTGGAACGAGTCCCCGGACGGCGGCGGCTTCTGGGCCGTCACCCGGCACGCCGACGTCCAGCGGGTGCTCAAGGACACCGCGACCTTCACCTCCGCCCAGGGCATGCGGATCGGCCACAACCCGACCGCCACCGCCGAGGCCGCCGGGAAGATGCTCATCGTCACGGACGCGCCCCGGCACGCGAAGATCCGGCGGGTGATCAGCTCCGCGTTCACGCCGCGCACGGTCGCCCGCCTGGAACAGAACATGCGGACGATCGTCCGCGAGGAACTGGAGCCGGTGCTGGCCGGCGAGCCCTGCGAGTTCACCGACTTCGCCGCCGTCCTGCCGGTGGCCGTGATCTGCGACCTGCTGGGCGTGCCGAAGAGCGACTGGCGCTTCATGCTCGACTCCACCCGGGCCGCCTTCGGCGCCTCCGACGTCGACCCGATCGCCCGGCTCGAAGCACACGCCGGCATGCTCGCCTACTACGCCGACCTCGTCGACTTCCGCCGCGAGGAACCGGGCGAGGACGTCATCAGCGCCATGGTCAACGGCCTCGTCGACGGCGAGCCGCTCACCGACGAGGAGATCTTCCTCAACTGCGACGGCCTCATCTCGGGCGGCAACGAGACCACCCGGCACGCCACCGTCGGCGGACTCCTCGCCTTCGCCGCCGACCCCGACCAGTGGCGGCTCGCGGCCGCCTCCCCCGACCGGATGGACGGCGTCGTCGACGAGGTCCTGCGCTTCACCAGCCCGGCGATGCACGTGCTGCGCACGGCCTCCCGGGACGTCGAGATCGCCGGCCGCTCGATCCGGGCCGGCGACCCGGTGACGGTCTGGATGCCGTCGGCGAACCGGGACGAGACGGTCTTCGAGGCGCCCGAGCGCTTCGACGTCCGGCGCACGCCCAACCCGCACGTCTCCTTCGGCGTCGGCCCGCACTTCTGCCTGGGCGGGGCCCTCGCCCGCACCGAACTGCGGGTCCTGTTCACCGAGTTGCTCGCCCGCGCCGAAGGCGCCGAACCGGCCGGCCCGGCCCGCAGGCTGCACTCCAACCTCATCCGGGGCCACGAGTCCGCACCCGTCCTGCTGCACCCCCGCGACGGCCGGGAGAGGCGGTGAAGCCGCTCGCGGACCCCCGGTTCCGCCGCCTGCTCATCGGCCAGGCGCTCTCCGGCTTCGGCAGCAGCGCCCTGTTCCTGACCCTGGGCATCTGGGCCAAGGACCTCACCGGCAGCAACGCCGCCGCCGGTGGGGTCGAGGCCGCCCTCGGCGCGCCCATGGTGCTGTCGCCGCTCTTCGGTCACCTCGCCGACCGGGTGCGGCGGCGTCCGCTGCTCATGGCCACCAACGCCCTGATGGCGCTGGCCGTGCTGTCCCTGCTCGCGGTGCACGGCGGCGAACAGCTCTGGATCATCTACCTGGTGGCGGTCTGCTACGGCGTCGCCTTCGGCGTCCTCGGCGCCGCGTCCGCCGGAATCCGCCGCGACCTCCTCCCCGACGACCAGCTGACCGGCGCCAACGCCCTGCTGCAGACCGTCGCCCAGGGGCTGCGCATCATCGCCCCGCTGGTCGGCGTGGCGGTCTACGCGGCCGCCGGGGCCGGAACGCTCGCCGTGCTCAACTCCCTCACCTTCCTGGCCGCGATCCTGGCGCTCGCCGGCCTGCGGGTCGAGGAGTCGGTCGGACCGGAGTCGCCACGGGAGCCGTTCCTCCGCAGCGCCCTCGCGGGCGTGCGGCACATCGGCGCCACACCGGTGCTGGCCCGGATCGGCTACGCGGCGGCCTGCGCGTTCTGCGTCATCGGCCTGAGCCAGACCGTGATGTTCGCGGTGGTGGACGAGGGGCTCGGCCGGCCACCGTCGGCGCTCGGCCCGCTGAACGCCGTCCAGGGCGTCGGTGCGGTGGTCGGCGGGCTCACGGTCTCCGCGCTGATCCGGCGGGTCGGCATGGCGCGCACCGCCGGCCTCGGGATCGGCGCGTTCACGGTGGCGGCGCTCGCCTACTGCGCGCCGAACCTGGCGTTCGTCGTCGCGGGCGAGGTCGCGGACGGGATCGCCATCACCTGGATCATGGTGGTGCTGTCGTCCGCGGCGCAGCTCCACACGCCGTCCCGGCTCCAGGGCCGCGTCAACGCCATCTGCACGATGCTGGTGCTGGTCCCGCAGTCGCTGTCGCTGGCCGCCGGCACGGTCCTCATCGACCGCTTCGACTACCGGACGCTGCTGATCGCGATGGCGGCGGTCACCGCGGCCTGCGCCGCCGCGCTGGTGCTGAGGCCGGTCCCCGCGGTCACCGAGCGGACGTTCGTGACCTCGGCGCCGACCGGCCCGGCCGACCGGGCCGACACTGCAGACCGGGACACCGCCGGCTCCGGTCCCCCGGCGCAGCGCTGAGGCCGCCGACCGGGCCCGGACGCCACCCCGCGGGGGAGTCGCGTCCGGGCCCGGTCGGCGTTCGACCGCCGGCATGCCGCGGCGACACCCGCCGCGCCGACACGCCGCGTACTCGCCGTATCGACGGAGCGCCACCGCACCGCCGCCGCCCGCCCGTCCATGCGAAGCGGCCGTTCTCGGCACCCCGCACCGCCCGCCGGAGTTACTCGCGATCCCAACTGTGCTGCTGGGCAAGCGAATTGACCGGATCCACACCCACCGGAGATCGGCTCCACGAGGACCCGCCCCGACCGACTCGATCGTATGCTCTTGCGGTCCTCTGCAAATCTATGCCAGAGTTCGGGGCATCGGATCGAGTACGCCGAATCCCGTCACACAACGCTGAATCAGGGGCCCGCCCGCGCGGGTCATAGGGTGCATCCATGTCGAAGGTCTTGAGCAAGCTGCCGGTCGGTGAACGGATCGGCATCGCATTCTCCGGTGGGTTGGACACCTCCGTCGCCGTCGCGTGGATGCGCGAGCACGGTGCCTTCCCGTACGCCTACACGGCCGACATCGGCCAGTACGACGAGCCGAACCTCGCCGACGTCCCCGCCCGCGGCCGCGCGTACGGCGCCGAGCAGGCCCGGCTGGTCGACTGCCGGGCCCCGCTGGTCGAGGAGGGCCTGGCCGCCCTCGCCTGCGGCGCCTTCCACATCCGCTCCGCCGGGCAGACGTACTTCAACACCACCCCCCTCGGCCGCGCCGTGACCGGCACCCTGCTGGTCCGCGCCATGCAGGAGGACGGGGTGTCCATCTGGGGCGACGGCTCCACCTACAAGGGCAACGACATCGAGCGGTTCTACCGCTACGGCCTGCTTGCCAACCCCAGCCTGCGGATCTACAAGCCGTGGCTGGACCAGGCGTTCGTCGACCAGCTCGGCGGCCGCAAGGAGATGTCCGAGTGGCTCGCCGAGCGCGACCTGCCCTACCGGGACTCCGCCGAGAAGGCCTACTCCACCGACGCCAACATCTGGGGCGCCACCCACGAGGCCAAGCGGCTGGAGTACCTGGACACCTCGATGGAGATCGTCAGCCCGATCATGGGCGTGGCCTTCTGGGACCCCGAGGTCGAGATCCCGACCGAGGACATCACCGTCGAGTTCGAGTTCGGCCGCCCGGTCCGGATCAACGGCCAGGAGTTCGCCAGTGCCGTCGACCTCGTCCACGAGGCCAACACCATCGGCGGGCGCCACGGCCTCGGCATGTCGGACCAGATCGAGAACCGGATCATCGAGGCCAAGAGCCGCGGCATCTACGAGGCCCCCGGCATGGCGCTGCTGCACATCGCCTACGAGCGGCTGCTCAACGCCATCCACAACGAGGACACCCTCGCCACCTACCACACCCAGGGCCGCCGCCTCGGCCGGCTGCTGTACGAGGGCCGGTGGTTCGACCCGCAGTCGCTCATGCTCCGGGACAGCATGCAGCGCTGGATCGGCCACCCGGTCACCGGCAGCGTCACGCTGCGGCTGCGGCGGGGCCAGGACTACTCGGTCATCGACACCCAGGGCCCCAACTTCAGCTACCACCCGGAGAAGCTGTCGATGGAGCGCAGCGTCGACGCCGCGTTCGTCCCCGACGACCGCATCGGCCAGCTGACCATGCGCAACCTCGACATCGCCGACTCGCGCAGCAAGCTGGAGCAGTACGCGGTCCACGGCCAGCTGGCGCCGTGGAGCGGCCTGATCGGCGAGCTCGCCCCCGGCGGGGCCGCGCCCATCGCCGCGGGCAACGGCGACGCGGAGGAGTCCACCGCGCTCGACCACGCCGCGATCGAGTCCGGCACCGACTGACGCGTCGGCCCGGCCGACACGTCCGGCCCGACCGACGCGCCCGGCCCGACCGACGGCCCGGAGTCGCCCACGGAGGCCGCCGCACCACACCGGTGCGGCGGCCTCCGCCGTCCCCGACCGACCCGACGGCCCCACCCGCCCCGCCGTAGGATGACGGACGTGCGCCCGGCGACGGGAAGGCAGGACCCGCCATGGGTGAAGCGGTCGGTTCGATGCTGGCCTCCGCGGTGGCGCTCGCGATCAGTCCGCTGCCGCTCATCACCGTGATCCTCGTCCTGGCCACCCCGCGCGGGCGGACGAAGGGCCTCGCCTTCGCGGCCGGCTGGGTGCTCGGCCTCGCCGTGCCGGTGATCCTCGTCCTGGTGGCCGGACGCGCACTGGGCGGGGTCGGGGCCGCCCCCACCTGGCCGTCCTGGCTGAAGCTCGCCCTCGGCACGCTGCTCCTGCTGTCGGCCGCGCGGCAGTGGCACGACCGGCCGCGCGCGGGCCACGTCACGGCGCCGCCCGCCTGGCTGCAGTCGATCGAGCGCTACTCGCCCGCGAGGTCCGCCGGCCTCGCCCTCACACTCGTCGCGAGCGGCCCGAACACCCTGCTCCCGGCCGTCGGCGGCGCCGCTTCGATCGCGGGCACCGCGGCCGGCCCCGGCACGTGGGCGGTGGCAGCGGCCCTGTTGGTGTCGATCGGCTCGCTCGGCTCCCTCGTGCCCCTGGCGGTCCGGATGCGCGGCGGAGCCCGGACCCTCGGCGAGTGGCGGGCCTGGACGGCCGCCCACCAGGCCGCGATCGTGACCACCGTCGCTGCCGTGCTCGGCGCCGGGTACCTGGGCGACGCCGTCTCCGCGCTCGGGTGACCGAAGGCTGTCCTCGGACTCGGACTCGGGCTCGGACTCGGACTCGGGCTCGGACTCGGGCTCGGACTCGGACTCGGACTCGGACTCGGACTCGGGCTCGGACTTGGGCTCGGGCTTGGGCTCGGGCTCGGACTCGGCTGACGGCAGGCCGCCCCCTTCACCGGATCCGCACCACCCCGCGCCCTCGGACCGCGCGGACGCCCAACCGCGCGGGATCCGCCCTCGGCCGCGCCGCGACCGCGTCCCGGAGCGTCAGCAGGATCTCCCCGTCGTAGCGTTCCGCCAGCACCCGGGCCAGCTCGGCCGGACCGCCCGGCCGCACCTCCGGCGCCAGATCGGGCAGCCGCCCCGGGGCGCTGAGGTCCTGTGCCTGGGCGGCCCAGCGTGCCGCGTCGCGCCGCTCGCCCTCGGCGCTGTAGTGCACGGCCAGGCAGTGCACGGCCAGCTGGTCGCCGTACTGGGCGGCGATCCGCCACCAGAAGACGCCGTCCGCCGTGCGGCCCATCCCGTACAGCAGGCAGCCGAGGGTGCGGAAGGCGGTCTTCTCGGCGAGTTCGAGGTCCAGGGCCAGTTCTCCGGGCTTCGCGGCGCCCGCCACGCCGGCGCACAGGTGCCGCAGGTCCCTGCGGAGCTCCGCCCGTCCGCCGGCCCAGGGGGACTGCGCGGTCCCCGTGCCCGCGCCGGTGCCCGGCACCCCGCCCGGGAGCGAGCTCCAGGCCTGCCCCGGGCCCGGCCCCGGACCGCCTCCCGATCCCAGCCCCGCCCCCGGGCCGGCCCCCGAGGCCGGTGCGTGCGGTGGCCGGGCTCCGGCCGGCGGACGGGCGGGGCGTTCGCGCACGGCCGGGGCGGGCCGACGGGCGGCGGCGAGCCGCTCGGCCAGCCGCCGGGTGAACGCCACCGGATCGTGGTCGTCGAACTCCCGGTCCAGCTCGGCGGATTGCGCGCGCAGCAGGTCCCCGACCCTCATGTCTCCGCCCTCATGCGTCCGCCCTCACGTCACGGCCCTCACGTCACGGCCCCCATGTCACGGCCCTCATGTCTCCGCTCCGTCGTCTCCCGGGTGTTCCAGCAGGTACTCCAGGTGGCGCCGCCCGAGGCTGTAGTAGGTCCGGGCGGTGGTGTGCGCGATGCCGAGCGACCGGCCGATGTCGGGGTACGACAGGCCCGCCTGGCGCAGCCGGACGACGTCCGCCTGGACCGGCGCGGCCCGTGCGAGTTCGTCCATCGCCCAGTCCAGGGCGTCCAGTTCGGCGAGTTCGTCCAGCTCGTCCTGGCTGGTGTCGGGGCGGCGCTGGGCGATCACCCGCAGCCGCTTGCGTTCGGTGCGCCGGCGGTCGCGCAGGACGTCCACCACCGCGTCTTTCACGACTTTGAAGGCGAAGGCCTGCGGATCGGCGCTGGCCAGGGCGCGACGCCAGTTCTTGTAGAGCGTCGTGCCGGCGTTCTGGACCGCGTCCTGCGCGTCCTCGCGGTGCCGCAGGCGTTGCTGGGCGTAGCGGAGGTAGCCGGAGTTCTCGCGGGTGAAGAAGGCCTCGAAGTCGTTCGGCAGGTCGCCGAGCGGGTCCGCCCGGAGGCCCCGCTCCTCGCCCGGCCCGGGAGTGTTCACGCACGCCCCCCTTTTCGTGGGTCAGCTGGCCGGCCCACCGGGTGGCACGCCGACGGCCCCTTGGGGGCTCGTGGTGTAACCGTCCGGGAGGCGCGGGATGTTGACCGGATCGGGCGGACAATTGGCGAACGTTTCCGCCCACTTTTGAACAGCGCCACTGACCTGCCGATTCGGGCCCACCGACGTCCTCGGCAGGCCGGGCGAGTGACCCAGATCACACCGCGCGCGACGCCGGCTTGACAAGCCCCCCGCCACCGACCACACACCCACCCCACGGGGCCACCCCCGCGCCACCGGCACCGTGCCACCGCCCGGGCAGCACAGGTCTCGCCGCACTCACCCCGCAGCACACGCCGCGCGACGTCGGTACCGCCGCACCTACGGCGCCGGTTCCACCGCCGCCGAGTCCAGTGCGGCGGTCACCCGCTCCAGCAGCCCGCGCAGCTCCGCCAAGTCCTCGACCGGCAGCCCGGTCGCGGCGAGCAGCCGACGCGGGACCTGCCCGGCCCGCTCGCGCAGCGCCGACCCCTCGGCCGTGAGCGCGACGGTGACGGACCGCTCGTCCTGCGCGCTGCGCTCGCGGCGCACCAGCCCGGCCGCCTCCAGCCGCTTGAGCAGCGGGGAGAGCGTGCCGGAGTCGAGCCGCAGGCGCTCGCCGATCCGCTTGACGGACAGTTCGCCGTCCTCCCAGAGCACCAGCATCACCAGGTACTGCGGGTAGGTCAGCCCGAGGTCGCGGAGCAGCACCCGGTAGACGCCGCCGAAGGCCCGCGAGGCCGCGTTGAGCGAGAAGCAGATCTGCTGGTCGAGGCGGAGCAGCTCCTCGTCCGCCATGCCGAAAAGCGTGGTCATGGCTCCATGGTACCGATCACACTCGCACCATTGAGTTGTGCGCAATTGAATTGCGTGCTCTACTTGTCGCAGGGCGGGAACCCGGGCGGGTCGCGGAAACGAAGGCGACGCACCCCGGACCCACCCGCATCCGAGCAACCGAAGCACCACGAAGGGGACCGACCATGGACGCGCTCTACACCGCAGCCGCCACCGCCAACGGCCGGGAGGGCCGTGCCGTCAGCTCCGACGGGCAGCTGGACCTCGCGCTGGCGATGCCGCCGGCGCTCGGCGGCAACGGCCAGGGCACCAACCCCGAGCAGCTGTTCGCGGCCGGCTACGCCGCCTGCTTCGCGAGCGCCCTCGGCCTGGTCGGCCGGCAGGCCCGGGTCGACACCAGCGAGGTCTCGGTGACCGCCGAGGTCTCCATCGGCAAGGACGGCGCGGGCTTCGGCCTCGCGGTCGTGCTGCGCGTCGAGCTGCCCGAGTCCCTGTCGGGCGAGACCGGCGAGCTGCTGGTCAAGCAGGCGCACGAGGTCTGCCCCTACTCCCGCGCCACCCGCGGCAACATCCCGGTCGAGCTCGTCGTCGAGTAGTCGCCCGGGGCACGGGGACGCCGGTCGCCACGACCGCGTCGAAGCCCCCTCGCAGGCGCGCACCGGGCCCGCCGCACACCCCGTGCGGCGGGCCCGCCCCGTTTCCCGGGCCGGCGCCCCTACCCCGCCGCGCCGGGCGGAGGCCCACCACCCGCCGGGCCGGCCACACCCGGTCCGCCGGCACCCGGTCCGGCACTGCCGGGCCATCCGCCGCCCGGCCCTGCGCCACCGTGCCCGCTCGCCGAGCGCAGCGTCTCCAGTCTGTGTCGGTACTCCTCCGCGTCGATCTCACCCCGCGCGAACCGATCCGCGAGCACCTGCTCCGCGGGCGGTCCCGCCCCCCAGCCGCCGGGGCCGCCCGGCCCCTGCCCGCCCACACCCGGTGCCGCCGGACGGCCGGGCGGGACCGGCTGCCGCGAGCGCGAGACGTACCGGAAGAGGGCGACGGCGAGGAGCACGAGCAGGGCCAGGACCAGCAGCGTCCCGATCACCATCAGCCCGATGCCCCAGCCGCTCATGCCGTGGCCGTGCCCGTATCCGTGCCAGTGCCTCATCAGGACCTCCTCCTCCGGCCCCACCTGGGGCCGAGGTGATCAGCGCCTTACCACCATCCTGCGCCCGGCACCGGTGAAAGCGCTGTGAAGAAAGCCTGAGAAAACGTTCCGGCGCACGAGCGCGCATCCACGGGGTAGCGTGCCGCTCGTGACCCGGCACCCGCGCATGACCCACCACCCGCCCGACGACGCCCGCTCCCCCGAGCAGCTCGTCGCCGCCGGAGTGCTGCGGCGCCACGCCGACCCCAGCCCCCACCCGACGCTCGGCCACTCCCCGATCGCCTACGTCGCCACCGCGCTCTGGGCCGAACTCACCGCGCTCGCCATCGCGCCGTCCGCCGCCGAGGCCACCGCCACCGCCCTGCTGCACGCGCTCGCGGACCGGGCCGTGGACGCGGCCCTCGCCCCGGGCAACGAGCGCGCCCCGCACGACGACCTGTACGTGACCGATCCCGCCCACATCGGCCGGAACCGCCGCACGGTGTGGTTCCAGCGCTACGGCCCGCACGGCCCGATCACCGCCGCCTTCGCGCCGTGAACCCCACGCGCGGAGCCGGCCCTCGGTACCGGCGGCCTCAGCGCTCGACCTGCAGGCTGTGGCAGACCCAGCTGAGCCGGTCCGGCCCGGAGACCGGCGGCCGGGCGTGGTACGTCCCGTCCGCCACCGACAGGTTGACGATCAGGTAGGCGTGCCAGCCCGGCCCCACGCCGTGCAGGTCCGCGTAGACGAGCTCGTCCTCGACGTACCAGTCCACCGAGTTCGCGCCGAGCACCACCCGCAGGCCGAAGGTCGCCCCCGGGCCGATCCCGGCGCCGCCGCCGTGCCAGTACCGGTAGCCGCCCCGGACGTGGTTGGAGATCTCCAGCAGGTCGGGGTTGTCGGGGTGGTACTCGAAGACGTCCACCTCGTTGCCGCCGTCCCGCCAGGTCCAGATCGCCGGCCAGGCGCCCAGCCCGGTGGGCAGCGTCACGCGCGCCGACAGCACGTCCCCGGTGCGGACCTGGAACCCGTCCGGACTGCCCTCGGTGGTCAGCAGGTTGCAGCTCCACAGCCCGCCGCTGTGCCGCCGGGTGGCGGTGAACACCCCGCCCGGGCAGTACCCGCGGACGAGGTAGTCGAGCTTGTGGTCGCTCCGGTTGGTCGGCCCCATCCGGGGGTAGGCGCTGCTACGCCCGGTGATCCACTGCCTGGTCGAAGTGAAGTCCGCGTCGAAAACGACGGTCACGGCCGCCTCCCCGGTGCTCCGGCGCCCCGGCAGTCGGATCGGCCGGGCACACAGAGTGAGTTACCCGGTACGGTCCGCTGTATGCGAAGCGGACCCCCCGGGTCCGTGCCGGGACCGGGCGGACCCCTGAGGCGACGGTCGGCCGCGGGGCCCGGGCCGGCTCAGCCGACCGCCGCCGCACCCCCGGCGCCGAGCCGGTCGGTCACCGAGACCACGCCGTCCACCGCGCGGCACAGGTTGAGCACGATCGGCACCAGGTGCGGCTCGGGCACGGTGCCGCTGAGCACCACCCGGCCCTGGTTGACCTCCACCCCGATCTCCGCCGGGCTCACGCCCTCGATCCGGCCGAGCACCTCCTCGACGATCTCCCGCCGGATCACCCCGTCCTCGCGCAGGAACACCCGCAGCAGGTCCCCGCGGCTGACCATGCCGACGACCCGCCCCTCCTCGTCCAGCACCGGCAGCCGCTTGAGCCCGTGCCGGCTCATCGTGCGGGCCGCCGCGACCACGCTGGTGCCGGGCGAGGTGCAGACCGGTTGGCCGGTCATCAGGTCGGCGGCGGTGACCTCGCCGTTCGGGCCGGCCTGCGGCGACTCCGGCGCCGGCAGCAGACTGCCCGGGTCCTCCTGCGCGGCCAGGGTGCGCAGCAGGTCGGCCTCCGACACGACGCCGAGCGGCCGCCCTTCCGGGTCCACCACCGGTACTCCGGTGATGTCGTACTCGCTCAGCAGCGTCACGATCTCCCGGAACCCGGTCTCGGGGGAGACCAGGACCACGGGGCTGGTCATCACGGATTCGACGGTGGCATGCCGCACGCCGGTTCACCTCGTCCAACGGTGCTGGTCCGACCGGGCGCGGATCGTCCCGGCCGGTTACCGGCAGCATGGCGCGCGGCGGCGCGGATCGCCAGGGGCCAAGGGGCCGAACGGGTGGGTCCTTGGACCCCGGTGCACGAACACGCCTCCGACGGGCCGGACCGGGGGCGGGACGTGCACCGTCGCCCCGCGGGCGGGGGCGGCGGGCGGCCGGAGGACCCGTCGCGCGCCTCCCGGTGGCACGCCGGTCGCCCGGACAGCGCAACCATCACATGATCGACTCGTTGGACCGTCCACCACTCCAGCACCACGCACGGTTCCCGGGAGGACCCTTTGCCAGGACGGACGGTGGGCGCGGCGGCGCCGGCCCAGAGGGTCGCCGCGCGTCCGGTGGCCCGGGCGGAGGCGGTGCTGGTGCGCCACTACCGCAGGCTGGTCCGCCTCGCGTACCTGGCGCTGCCGGCCGGCCGGGACCGGCACAGCCGGGTGCTCGCCGCCCACGCCGCCGTCCACCGCGCCCTGCCCTTCCGCTGGACCCGCCGTGACGAGGGGGCCCGCCACGACGGCACGACCCTCCAGGACGGCACAACCCGCCACGACGCACCGGGCGCCGACGGACCGGTCGCCGCCGGGGCGGACCCGCTGTACGCCGCCCTGCGCCTGCGGGTCCTGCGCACCGCGCTCCGCCCGCACCCGGCCGCCCGTCTGCTGGCGCCCCGGGTCTGGGGGCTGCGGTTGTTCACCCCGCACGGCGGCGAGGAGGACGCGGGGCTCGACCACGCGCTCGCCGCGCTCGACGCCCCGGCCCGGGCCGCGTTCGCCCTGCGGACCGTGGAGGAGCTGTCCGCCGGGCAGGCGGCCGAGGTGCTGCGGCAGGCCGGGGTGGCCCGGCCTGACGACGCGGTCGCCGCAGCCGCGGCCGTCCCCTGCGGCGGGGACCGGGAGCCGCCCGCCTTCGACCCGTGCGCGGTCCGGGTGCAGCCCACCGACCTGCTGCGCCGCCGTCGCACGCTCACCGCGGCGCTGGCGGTCGGCGTGCTCGGGCTCACCACCACGGCCGCCGTACTGGGCGGTTCCGGCCCGGCAGCGCCGGCAGGTCCGGCGTCCGGTGGCGCGCCGGGTGCCGCCGATCCGGCCCGGCTGGTCCGGGTGGCGCCCGACGCCTGGCAGCACACCGCACGGGTCGACTTCTCCGCCTGGCCCGCCCGGGGCGACCGCCGCGAGGACGGCGCACTGCTCGGCCGCGCCCTGGCCGCCTGGGCGCAGCCCGGCCCGCAGACCCGCGCCGAGCCGGGTACGGACCCCGCCCCACCCGTCGAGCCACCGCAGCTGCTGTTCGCGGGGACGGTGGAGGGCACCGGTGTGGTGGTGCTGTACGACGGCCGGCGCCTGGCGCGCTACACCGACGGTCGCGACGGCGGTCTGGACCTCGCCCGGGCCGACGACTCGGACCTCACCACGGCGGGCGCGGTGGCGCTGCGCCGTCGGGGCTCCGACGTCCGGTACCTGCTGGCGCCCTGGGTGGAATCCGCCGAGACCCGCCGGATCGACCAACCCGACGCCCCGGCCCGCCCGTTGGAGCACCCCGAGGGCGTCACCGCGCCGGCTCCCGGGGGTGGGCTCGCCGACTGCCAGGGCGCCACCCTGCTCCAGCTGCGGTCCTCCCCCGTGGTCGCCGAGAAGCACGCCTTCCTGCTGGCCGACCTGGGCGGCCTCGTCCCCGCGCACCTCACCTACCTCCCGCCGCCGGACCGCTCCCCCTCCGCGCAGTCCGCCCAGTCGGCGCAGTCGGCCCGCGAGCCCCGCGAGGCGACCGCCCAGGACGCGCTGCAGGCCTGGGCCCGGGCGGGCTGCGCCGTCCCGGACGGCAGGCCGGGCGTCAAGCAGCTCGACCTGTGGGCCTTCGCGGTGCAGCCGCTGCCGCAGAACGCGGGCTCGGCCGCCTGGGTCTGTCTGCGCGCCGACCGCTGGAACGGCGAGGGCAGCGCGGCCACCGCCGTCGTCCTGCCGACCGCCCGCGGCCCGCAGCGCACCGGCGGCGGTCCGGGCCGGGCGTGCAGCCGGTTCGAGCGGGACACGGTGGCCTGGACGTGGTGGCGCTCCCCGCAGGGCACCGAGTACCTGCTCGCGGCGGGCAGCCGCCGGGTCACCCGGCTCACCGTCAAGGGCCCGGACTGGTCCGCCGACCGGCCCGTCGCGGACCACACCCTCGCCGTCGAGCGCCCCGCCCGCTCGGCCGTCCGGGTGGAGGCGGTCCTCGACGGCGGCAGCCACATCGGCCCGCCGCCGTGAGCCCCGCCCCGGCGCGTGCAGCCGCGCACCGTTTCGCCGCCCGGTCCGCTCAGCCCGCCCGGCCCGCACGGCCGATCGTGCCCGACAACTCCGCCTCGTAGTCCGGCAGTTCGACGCTGCTGACCTCCTTCCCCAGCTCCAGCATCTTGTCCAGCGCCCACCGCCGGTTCAGCAGCGCATTGCGGAACCGCAGCCCGGTCGCGGTGCGCGGCGCCAGGAACGGCCCGGTGCGGTCGCCGCCCTTCTGGCAGCCCTGGGCGTAGCCGCGCAGCAGCCGCTCGTACCGCTCGAAGGCGGTGCGGTGGTCACCGCGTGCCCGGGCCAGCTCGCCCGCCAGGACGTACGCGGCCACCACCGCCGTCCCGGTGCCCATGCCGCCGATGGTCGCGCCGCAGGCGGCGTCGCCGATGAGGGCGATCCGGCCGTTCGACCAGGCGGGCACATCGGCCCGGCTGATGGAGTCGAAGTACAGCTCGGGGGCGGCGTCCAGGCTCTCCAGCAGCTGCGGGACCCGCCAGCCGAGGCCCGTGAAGGCGGCTCGGACGAGCGCCTTCTGCTGCGCCTGGTCGTGGCGGTCGTAGCGCAGCTCGGGCGAGGCGAACAGGGCGAAGGCGCCAGCCCGGCTCGGGTCCCGGTGGCCGGCGCCGACCGACATCAGCCGGCCGGGGACGTTCAGCCCCACCGAGCCGACGGGCAGCCCGAGGTCGTTCGGCAGCTGCCAGGTGGCCGCGTAGTAGCCGAGGTGGCGCACGTAGCGCTGCTCCGGGCCGAAGGCGAGTCGGCGGACGTTGGAGTGCAGCCCGTCGGCGCCGATCACCAGGTCGAACTCCCGCGGTGCGGCGTGCCGGAAGGCGGCCCGGACCCCGCTCGGAGTCTCCTCCAGCGCGGTGATCGAGTCACCGAAGAGGTACTCGGCCCGGGCGCTGCTGTGCCGGTGCAGCAACCGGGCGAGTTCCCCGCGCGGGACCTCCACGTCGCCGCCCGCGAACTCGGCGGGCAGGTGCAGCAGGCGGCGCCCGTCGGCGGCCACGAAGGTCATCGGGCTGCCGCCGGTGCCGAGTGCGCGCAACTCGTCCAGCACGCCCATCCGTTCCAGCACGGTCAGGTGGGTGCGGCCGCGGAAGTCGACGTCCTGGCCGCCGTCGCGCAGCGCGGGCGCCGGCTCGACCACGGTCACCTCGAAGCCGTACCTGCCCAGCCAGTGGGCCAGCGCGGGGCCGGCGATGCTCGCGCCCGAGATCAGGATCCTGGTGCTCATGGGAACCGCTCCGTCCGTCGATCGAGAAACTGTGTCTCGCAGACACGGTTTGTTGCTGTGTACGGTAGACACAGTTGGCGCGCGGGGCAACCCCCGAGGCAGGAGCCGACGACGAGCCGGGGACGACCCCCGGCGGACCCGATACGGAACCCCAGGACGGGAGCGGACGATGGGCGAGGCGGCGAACGACACGGTGCGGCTGCTCTGGGGGCCGCCGGCCAAGCCGACCCGGGGGCCGAAGCCGGCCCTCACCCTGGAGCGGATCGCCGCGGCGGGCGTCGAGGTCGCCGACGCCGAGGGCCTGGCCGCGGTCTCGATGCAGAAGGTGGCCGGGCTGCTCGACTTCACCAAGATGTCGCTGTACCGCTACGTCCCGGGCAAGGCCGAACTGATCGCCCTGATGGTCGAGTCGGCCGTCGACGAGCCGCCGCGCCCTGCCGAGGGCACCGGCTGGCGGGAACAACTCACCGCCTGGTCGGGCCACTTGGCCGACTCCTTCGCCCGGCACCCGTGGCTGCTGGACGCCACCGTCGGCCCCCGCGTGGTCGGCCCGAAGGAACTCACCTGGCTGGAGCGGGTGGTGTCCGCGCTCGACGGCCACGGACTGACCGGCCCCGAGCGGATGGACGCCGCCGTCCTCCTCGCCGGACACGTGCGCGGGATCGCCGCGCAGTCCCGCGCCACCGGGCCCGCCGGCTCCCCCGAGGCCGAATTCCTCACCGTCTTCGGCCTCGTGATGCAGCAGCACGCCGACCGCTACCCCGCCGTCGCGGCCGCCGTGGCCGAACCGGGTGGGCGCGACCAGGCACTCGACTTCGGCCTGGAACGCATCCTGGACGGCCTGGCCGCCCTGATCGAGCGCCGCACGGCGCAGCCCTGACGCCGCGGCGCGGCCCCGGTCGCCGGCGCACCCGCGCGTCATCGCGCCTTCGCGCCTTCGCGCCTTCGCGCCTTCGCGCCTTCGCGCCTTCGCGCCTTCGCGCCTTCGCGCCTTCGCGCCTTCGCGCCTTCGCGCCCGGAAAACCCTTCGGAGCCACGCCCGCCCGGGCGCTAGCATCGAGCCCCATGGCGATGTTCGTGCACCTGACCGCCGCGGCCAACGCGCCGCGCATCCGCCGCGCCGGGATCCGGGCCGACAGCCGGGGCCAGGGCGGGGCCCGCGGGCTCTACTGCTTCCCCGTGCTGCCCTCGTACACCCTGACCCACCAGTGGCTGCGCGAGCTGGCCCGGTTCGGCCCCAAGGGCTCGCTGGTCGCGGTGCACGTCCGGCTGGACGACGCGCAGGAGGTCCTGGCCGGGCACTACCGGGACCGCGCCCGGGACGCCCAGCAGCCGGTGTCCGCGGCCGAAGCGGTCCGGCGGATCGGCGCACTGCCCGACCCGCGCGGCTGGGAGGTCTTCCTGCCGCGTGCCGCGGGCGCCCGCGAGGTGCACCGGATCCGCACCGTGCCGCAGGTCGCCGGCTGGCGCTACCGGCCGGGCGCCCACGGCACCCGGCCCTGCACCTGCTTCGGCTGCCGGATCCGCGGCGAGTACGGCGGCCGGCGCCTGCGCGAGCGCCACCCGCACCCGCTGGACGGCCCGCCGCCGCCCGTCCCCGTCCTGCTCGCCCGGATCGCGGCGGCCGGCGAACCGGGCGAGCCGGCCGAGCTGCGGGAGGCCCTGCACTGGTTCGGGATGCGCCGCCGCGGCCCGGTGGACCTCCTGGCGCCCCTGGCCGCCCATCCCGACCCGCGCGTGCGCGAGGACCTGGTCTGGACCGTCGGCCCCTGGTCCACCCCGGGCGTCGCCGAACTGCTGGACGGCCTCGCGGACGACCCGCACCCGGACGTCCGCGAGGCCGTCGAGGCGGTGCGGGACCGCTGAGGCCCCGCACCGCCCCGGGTCGTGCGCGGCCCGCCGTCAGGACACGCGCTTCAGCTGCCAGCTGTTCTTGTCGAAGCTCGGCACCGCGGAGTACTGACAGCCGGCGCTGTAGAAGCTGCTGACGATCGTCCAGCCGGCCGGCGGCCAGGTCGAGGCACAGGCGTTGACCACGGTGCCGACCGGGTAGCCGGTGAGCTGCATGATCTTCTTGGTGTTCGGGTTGAACCCGGAGCCGCAGCCGCCGCTGTTCCACCACTGGACGTCCACGTAGCCGCCCGGCGTGAGCGCGGAGGAGCACATGGTGGTGGTGTCACCGGGCGCGGCCTGGGCCGTCCCCATGGTCAGGGTGAGCGCGGCGGCGGCAGCGCCGATGGTCAGCGCGGCGGCGCGGAGGCGTATCACGGGGGCGGGCTCCTCTCGGTGACGCGGCACCTCCGCGTCACCGCCCATTCCTATCGGTGCCGCCGCCTCGACGGACAGCGACTTTCCGGCCCGACCGGCGGCGCATTCTCGCCCCTCCGTACCCGACCCACCGCCACGCCGCGCCCGTGGCCGGCGCCGTCCGCCGCCGACGTGCCCGTCCGGCCGATCCGGGTGATCATGGGACGACACGCGTCTTCGACGATTCGGCGCACCGGCCGGCTCCGGTGGCGCCGGGAAGGTGGACTGCGATGTTCCAGCTCCTGTGGATTCTGCTCATCGGCTTCGTGCTGGGCGTCATCGCCAAGCTGTTCCTGCGCGGGCCGCAGTCGATCCCCTGGTGGCTGACCATGCTGCTCGGTGCCGCCGGGGCGTGGCTCGGCAACGCCGTGTCCGGCTGGATCGGTGTCCGCCACACCTCGGGCATCGACTGGATCCGCCACATCCTGCAACTCGCCTTCGCGATCGCCCTGGTGGCCCTCGCCTCGCCCGCCTGGAGCAGGTCCCACCCGAGCCGCTGACCCCGCCGCCCCGCCGCCCCGTCGCCGGCACCCGCGGCGCAGCGGCCCGCAGCAACGTGCAGCGGCCTGCAGCGCCGCGCACCGCCGTGCCGCTCAGCCGACGTGCACGGCCGGCCGGCGCGAGCGGTCCGGCTCGGCCTCGCGCAGCACCTCACGGGTGACCGGCGCGATCTCGCCCTGCCCGAACAGGAAGAACCGCAGGAACTGGGCGAACGGGTTGCCCTCGGTCCACTCGAAGTAGATGTGCGGCTGCTGCCCGGTCAGGTCGCGCACGTGCAGCAGCAGGGCGGCGATGGCGTTGGGCACGCTGGAGCTCTCCAGCGACAGCACCCGGTACCGGCCGTGCAGCACCTCGCCGTGCACGGTCAGTTCGGACTCGAAGTCGGACGGGTCGAGCACGGTGACCTCGACGAAGACCAGGTCGTCCTCGGCCGGGATGTCGTTGTCGGTGCGGATCTGGCGGATCTTGTCGCGGTACTCGGCGAGGTCCCGGCTGTTCGGCTCGTTGGCGATCAGCCGTAGCGGGCGGTGCATGTAGTCCCGGACGAACCGCTCGGCGACGTCGTCCAGCGTCACGTCGGTGACGCGCAGTTCGAAGGCCCGCTTGAGCCGGGAGAGGAAGGAGACCAGCATGATGCCCGCGATGAAGCAGGCACCGATCTTCACGCCGTCCGGGCGCTCGGCGATGTTGACCCCGGTGGTGTAGAGGAACACCGCGGCGATCACCGCGAAGCCGGCCCGCCAGCGGCGCTGCCCGGCCTTGTGCGCGGCGATGGTGACGGCGATCGCGGCGGAGCTGATCAGCACCAGCACACCGGTCGCGTACGCGCCGCCCTGGGCGTCCACGCTGGCGTCGAAGATCCAGGTGACCAGGAAGGCGATCAGGGTGAGGACGATGACGGTGGGCCGCACCGCGCGGGCCCAGTGCGGCGCCATGCCGTAGCGGGGCAGGTAGCGCGGCATCAGGTTGAGCAGCCCGGCCATCGCGGAGGCGCCGGCGAACCAGAGGATGGCGATCGTGGACAGGTCGTAGATGCTGCCGAAGGTGTTGCCCAGGTACTCGTGGGCGAGGTAGGCGAGCGCCCGTCCGTTGGCCTGGCCGCCGGGCTTGAACTGGTCGGGCGGGATCAGCAGCGTGGTGATGAGGCTGGTGGTGATCAGGAAGACGCTCATGATCGCGGCGGCGGTGGTGAGCAGTTTGCGGGCGCCCCGGATCCGGCCGGTGGGCTTCTCCTCGGTGTCGTCGGGGTCGCCCTCGATGTGCGGCATCACGGCGACGCCGGTCTCGAAGCCGGACAGGCCGAGCGCCAGCTTGGGGAAGACGATCAGCGCGACGCCGACCACGGCGAGCGCGTTGCCGTGCTCGGCGGTGAGCGCGTCGGTCCAGGCGGTGAACAGGTGCGGGGCCTTGAGCACGTGCCAGAGCCCGTTGACCACCACCACGACGTTGAGCGAGAGGTAGACCGCGACGAGGACCACGGCCAGGCCGATCGCCTCGCTGAAGCCCTTGAGGAAGACCCCGCCGAGCAGCGCGATCATGATGAGGGTCAGCATGACCTGCTTGCCGGTCAGCGCGCTGTGCAGGTGCGGGTTCTCGACCAGGTGGGCGCTGGCGTCGGCGGCGGACAGGGTGATGGTGATCATGAAGTCGGTGGCCGCGAAGCCCAGCAGGGTGAGCACGAAGAGCTTCCCCTGCCAGAACGACAGCAGACGCTCCAGCATCGCGATCGAGCCCTCGCCGTGCGGGCTCTCCTGGGCGACCCGCCGGTAGACGGGGAGCGCGCCGAGCAGGGTGACGATGACCAGCACGACCGTGGCGATCGGGGAGACCAGGCCGGCCGCGAGAGCGGCGATGCCGGGCTGGTAGCCGAGCGTCGAGAAGTAGTCGAGGCCGGTCAGGCACATGACCCGCCACCAGCGCTGGCCCTTCACGTGCGGAACCTGCGCGTGCGGGCCGGGATGCTGCTTGGCCATGTCCGCCAGGCCTTCCAGCATCCACGCCCGGAAGCGCCCGCCGCTGTTCCGGGACGGTACCCCCGGTGCGGCCGAACCCGACGAGACCACGTACACCCCTGTCCACGACTCGGCCGGCCGCGTGCGGCCCGGCCCCCCGGCGGCCCGCCGGACGGCGGGCCTGGTCAGGCTAGGTGACCGGGCCACCACCACCCGGGCACCGCGCGGGCCAACACGCCAGGGTGCGCCCGTACGGCCCTCCCGGCGCGCGGGCGGCACCCGGCCGTGCCGCGAAGCCCGGCGCGTCGGTCCGTACCCGACCTTGGGAGGAGTGAGGATGTCCGCGCGCGTTGACGCACTAGGTTGACGCCCGGGACCACGTCGACGGGCCTGACCCGTCGTCGGACCCGACCTGACCCGACCTGACCTGACCCGATCAGACCGGACCGGCGCTCCGGATCGCCGCGGACCGGTCGACACGACTGCGAACGACAGGGAGGCCGCAGTGGCGGTACCGAGCCGGCGGGGGATTCTGGGCCTGGGCCTGATGGCGGCCGCCGTCACCTCCTGCGGTGCCCGGCGCCCGGAGGCGGCGCCCGCCCCGCACACCTCCGCCGACGGACCGCCCGGTCCCACCGGGGCCGGGCCCGGCAGCGGCACCCCCGGCGCCGCCGGGAACACCGGGAAGGCCGGGCCGGGGCACGACCTGGCACACGAACAGGCCCTGCCCGGCACGCCCGGCTGGGAGATCACCGACCCCGGCCCGGACTCCGCCGTCGAGGGCTTCGCCGACCGGGTCAGCGTGCTCCCCGGCGAGTCCTTCGGCCTGCACGTCTCCACCCCCGCCCCGGCCTTCACCGTCTCCGCGTACCGGATGGGCTGGTACGGCGGCGCCCGCGCCCGGCTGGTCTGGCGCCGCCAGAACGTCCCCGGCGGCAGACAACCCGCGCCGCACGTGGACCCGACGACCCGCACCGTGCTGACCGGCTGGCAGCGCAGCCTCGCCGTGGACACCACCGGCTGGCCCGAGGGCGCCTACCTGCTGCGCCTGGACGCCGAGGACGGCTCCGGCCGCCGCTACGTCCCGCTCACCGTCCGCTCCGCCGTCACCGCCGGCCGGACCGTGGTCATGAGCGCCCCGGCGACCTGGCAGGCCTACAACGAGTGGGGCGGCCACAGCCTCTACAACGGCCCGACCGGCGGCCTCGCGACCCGTTCACTGAAGGTCGTCTTCGACCGGCCGTACGACTACGCCCACGGCGCCGGGCTGTTCCTGGTCTACGAGGCGCCGCTGATCGCCTTCGCCGAGCGGCTGGGCCTGCCGCTCGCCTACACCACCGGCGTCGACGTGGCCCGCGAGCCCGGCCTGCTGACCGGCGCGACCACCGTCGTCTCGCTCGGCCACGACGAGTACTGGTCCCCCGAGCAGCGCGCCGCCGTGGTCGCGGCCCGCGACGCCGGCACCAACCTGGCGATCCTGGGCGCCAACTGCTGCTTCCGCCGGATCCGTTACGAGCCGACCGACCTCGGCCCGGAGCGCACCGTGGTCTGCTACAAGGACGCCTGGGCGCAGGACCCGGGCCACCAGGCGGGCGCCCCGGCGACCACCGACTTCCGGGTGGGCCCGGGCGCCGATCCGGAGAGTTCGATGCTCGGCGTGATCTACGACGGCTACCCGGTGGACGCCCCGTACGTGGTCACCTCCCCCGAGCACTGGGCCTTCGAGGGGACGGGCGTCGCCGCCGGGGCGTCCTTCCCGCACCTGGTCGGCGTCGAGTACGACCGGGTGAACACCGCCTTCCCCACCCCGCGCCCGGTCGAGGTGATCGCGCACTCCCCCGTGGTCTGCGACGGCCGACCCTCCCACGCCGACACGGCCTACTACACCGTGCCGAGCGGCGCCGGGGTCTTCGCCTCCGGCACCATGCGCTGGGTCGAGACCCTGGACGCCCACGGCCCCGGCGCCGGCCCCGCCGACCACGGCATCGACGCCCAGGCGGGGGACCTGGTCCGCAGGGTCACCGAGAACGTCCTGCGCACCTTCGCCGCCGGACCGGCCGGCCGCACCCACCCGGCCCGGGACAACCTCGCCGCCGTCTACGGCACCGCGTAGGGCCCGTCTTCAAACCCTCGCCCGGCCGGAGGCCGGGTCAGCCGGACCGGAGGCCGGGTCAGCCGGGCCGGGTCAGCCGGGGGCGAGCGGCGGTGCGAAGGTCTCGGGCGGGCCGAAGTCCGAGAAGCGGTCGTCCGTCACGGTCCGCGTGCCGTCGACCACCATCGCCTGCTCGACGCGGACGGGCCGGCCGAGCCGGTCGATCCACAGGTCGCAGTCGGCGGGCGCGCCCCCGCCCTGCGCCCCGGCGTCGACCGACGGGTCCGCGCGGCGCATCAGGTCCGGCGAGAGCCGGGCGCCCAGGTGGAACACCGGCACACCCGACTCGGTCTCCATGCCCTTGCGCGCGGCGGGGCCGGAGTCCAGCAGGAGTTCGGCGTAGGCGGCGACCACGTCCGGGTCGGTCCGGAAGCCCGCGGCGGACTCCGGGTCGCGCCGCCACCCCGTCCCGCCCGCCCGGTCCCGCTGGTAGACGACCCCGTCGACGGTCAAGGTCTCCGTCCAGGCCACCACCTCGGCCCCGCCCCGGACGGTCCGCTCCTCCGTGTGGGAGCCCCAGGCCGGGGTGTTGTGGTTCACCCGGCCCGTGACGGTGAAGACCTCCCGCGCGTCACCGTCGCCCGTCTCGGAGGTCAGTGTCTCGGAGGTCAGCGCGAGGGTCGCGGCGTACGGCTCCTTCGAGCGGTGGGCGATCGCCACCGCCGGGTCGAACGCCCCGGTCGCGTCGGCGGGTGCGCCGACCGTCGCGGCCGGGGCGGGTGCCGGCGCCGCCCCCTCCGCGCCGCAGCCGGCGAGGACGGGCAGGGCGAGGGCCAGGGCGGCGACCGACCGGGCGGCGGAGCGTCGGGTCGTCAAGGAATTTCTCCGGTTCTGCGTTCGGGACGGCGGTAGCCTGCCACATCGGCCGATCGCGGTCGAACGGATGCCCGGAGCCCGCTGGAGCCGGTCCGGCGGTCCGCCCCCGTACGGGACCGGGCCCGCACCCCCGATACACTCGCACGGTCCAACCAGCGCAGGTCGTCCAGGCAAACCGACCGGTGCGGCACGGGGTGCCCGCCGGCGAGGGCACGAGGGAAACAGAACATGGTCGAGGCCTCTCCCAAGGTCGTTGTGGTCGTCCCCACGTACAACGAGCGGGAGAACCTCCCGGTCCTCGCGGGCCTGCTCGCCGAGCTTCCGGTGCCGAACCTGCACCTGCTGGTCGTCGACGACAACTCGCCCGACGGCACCGGCGAGGTCGCCGACAAGCTCGCCGCGAACTCCGACGGCACCGTCGGCGTGCTGCACCGCACCGAGAAGAACGGCCTCGGCCGCGCCTACCTGGCCGGCATGGAGCGGGCCCTGGACGAGGGCGCCGACGTCGTGGTCCAGATGGACGCCGACCTCTCCCACCCGGCCTCGGCGATCCCCGAGATGGTGCGCACCCTGCTCACCGACGGCACCGCCGTGGTGCTCGGCTCCCGCTACGTCCCCGGCGGCTCGACCGCCGCCGAGTGGCCCTGGCACCGCAAGGCCCTCTCCGCCTGGGCCAACTTCTACGTCAACACCATCCTCGGCCTGGGCGTCCGGGACGCCACCGCCGGGTTCAAGGCCTGGCGCGCGACCACCCTGCGCGCCATCGACCTGCCCACCGTGCAGAGCAACGGCTACTCCTTCCAGGTCGAGATGAACTACCGGGTGGTCAAGCAGGGCATGACGATCCGCGAGGTGCCGATCCGCTTCGAGGAGCGGATCGAGGGCGCCTCGAAGATGAGCATGGGCGTGCAGGTCGAGTCCGCGCTGGCCCCCTGGAAGCTTCGCTTCAACCGCGGCGACTGACCGGACGACGGGCGGAAACCGGCCGACGGGCGGCAACGCCCGCCCGGACCGCCGGGCGGAACCGGTGGTGACCGCCGGACCGAACCGGTGGCAACCGGCCGCTCCGGCGGGTTCATACGGGTGCCGGACGGGCCGCGGAACGGTGTGAAGGGCGGCGGCGGGGAAAGAAGGGCGACATGGCCCTTCTCCCGGAGTCACTCACGGCCCTGATCCGCCGCTTCGCGCGGGAGCCCTTCGTCGTCCAGACCGTGCGGGCCACCGTCGCGGCGACCATCTCCTACGCGGTGGCGACGCAGCTCAGCAGCGAGCCCGCCCCGCTGACGGCGCCGCTGACCGCGCTGCTGGTGGTCCAGGTGACCGTCTACTCGACGCTCAAGACCAGCATCCGCCGGGTCAACTCGGTGGTCGTCGGGGTGCTGATCGCGATCGGCTTCAGCGCCGTGGTCGGGCTCTCCTGGTGGAGCCTCGGGCTGATCATCCTGGCCTCGCTGGTCGTCGGCCGGTTCGTCCGGGTCGAGGAGTTCGTCCAGGAGGTCGCGATCAGCGCGATGCTGATCCTGGGCGTCACCAAACTGGCCTCGCAGGCCTGGGACCGCGTGCTGGAGACGCTCATCGGCGCCGCCGTCGGCCTGCTGTTCAACCTGGTGTTCGCGCCACCGGTCTGGGTGGACACCGCCGGGGAGTCGATCGAGGACCTCTCCCGGCGGGCCCGCCAGCTGCTGCTCGACATCGCCGAGGAGCTGGGCCGCCCCACGCCGGTCGCCCGGGCCGCCGAGCGGCTGCACGAGGCCCGCCGGCTGGACCAGGCGATCGCCGAGGTGGACGCGGCGCTGCGGCAGGCCGAGGACAGCCTGCGGTTCAACCCGCGGATCAGCGAGGGGCTGCTCTCCCGGCTGGTGCTGCGCACCGGGCTGGACACCCTGGAGATCTGCGTCGTGGTGATCCGGGTGCTGGCCCGCTCGCTGACCGACCTGGCCAAACGGCGCGCGCCCGGCGAGCGGCTGTTCCCGCCGGACGTCGCGGTCGACCTGGAGGAGCTGCTGGACCACGTCGGCGGGGCGATGGTGAGCTTCGCGGTGCTGGTGACCACCCAGGTGAGCAGCAGCGCCGAGGAGGCGGAGACCCGGCTGACCTCCGAGCTGGCGGCGGCCTGGGCCTGCCGGGAGAACGTCGCCCAGGTGCTGCTGCGCAAGGTGCAGGAGCACCCGGAGGCCTGGCAGCTGCACGGCTCGATGCTGGCCGAGGTGGACCGGATCCTGGACGAGCTGGACCTGGAGCACCGCAGCCGGCGGCTGATGGAGGAGCTGGACCGGGCGTCGGTGGCCAATCGGGAGCGGTTCGCGCGGTTCGCCCGGCTGCGCCGGTTCCTGCGCGGCGAGCGGGAGCGGGGACGGGAGACGACGGCGCGCCCGGCGGCGGAGGCCGGGCGCTGACCGGACGGTCGGGCCCCGACCGGATCGGGGCCCCCGGGCTGTCAGGCCGTCACGGGGTTCAGGGCGTCGCGGCGTTCAGGGCGTCGCGGGGTCAGGGCGTCGCGGGGTCAGGGCGTCAGGGCATCAGCCAGGGCTGCTGCGGGAGCGGGTGTCCGGTCTCCAGGTAGGTCTTCAGGTTGGAGAGCACGGCCGACCAGCCCTGCTCCGCGTCCACCCGCTCGGCCTCGTCGGCGAGGTTCCCGTGGGTGACGGTGAGCCGGGTGAGGTCCCGCCAGCCGCGGATGTCGAAGGTGACCACGGAGGGCCCGCCCGGGCGCCGCTCCTCCGGCCCCGCCCAGGTGGTGACCAGCCGGTGCGGCCGGTCGACGGCCTCGACCGTGCCGACCACGTCGGCGATCCCGGAGTCGTCGGTGCGCCGGTGCTCCCAGGGCGCGCCGGGCAGCCAGGTCGAGACGTTGCGGTGGCCCCAGTACAGGCCGGACTCGTCGGCGTTGGTGAGCGCGTGCCAGACCCGCTCGGGGGTGGCCCTCAGGTAGAGGACGGCGCGGTGGGTGGCGGCGGTCACGGCATCAGCCCTCGGCCGCGTCGAGCAGGGGCTGGATCTCCAGCTTCTGCATCCGCAGCATGGTCGCCATCACGCGGTCGGCCCTGGCCCGGTCCTCACCGCCGATCAGGTCGAGCAGGACGCGCGGAGTGATCTGCCAGGACAGGCCGTAGCGGTCCTTGAGCCAGCCGCACGGCCCGGCCTGGCCGCCGTCGGCGGTGAGCTTGTCCCAGAGCTCGTCGACCTCCCGCTGGTCCTCGCACTCCACCTGCAGCGAGACGGCCTCGGTGAAGGTGAACTCGGGGCCGCCGTTGAGGGCCACGTACGCGCGGCCGGCGAGCTCGAAGTCGACGGTCATGACCGAGCCGGCCGCACCGGGACCGGTCTCGCCGTAGCGGGTGACCCGGGTGATGCGGGAGTCGGGGAACAGCGAGGTGTAGAAGGCGGCGGCCTCTTCGGCCTGGTCGTCGAACCAGAGGAAGGTGCTGATGTTCTGCATGCGCCCGACGGTAGCGGCGGGGTCCGACGGGTGGGCCGAGCCACGGCCGGGGGTCACCGGTTCGGCGCCCCCGGCCGCGGCCCGGCCGCGGATCAGTGCACCCAGCCCGCGTAGCGCCGGGTGAAGCGCTGACCGGTGTGGGCGGTCACGACGACGTCGTAGCGGCCCTGCTTGTCCAGCGGCCAGGCCAGGTTGGCCTGCTTGCCCGGCTTGACCCAGACGGTCTGCGCGGTGCCCGCGAAGTCGTTGGGCGCGGCGGTGAAGGCCACGTCGGTCATGCCGTCGTTGGCGAGCTGGAGGCTGAACTTCCCGTTGCCGCGCAGGTCGGCGGTGACGATCGGCACGCCGATGTCGTTCTGGCCGTCCTGGCCGTCCCGGACCACCGTGCCGCTGAAGCGGCGGACGAAGCCGTCCGGGCCGTGGACGGTGAAGTCGTAGCGGCCGTCGGTGGCCGCCGCGTCCCAGACGTACCGGGCGGTGGCGCCGGGGGCGACGGTGTACGGGGTGCCCGCGAACGGGAGCACGATGTTCGGGTAGACGGTGTACGGGAAGGCCACCGAACCGTCGTTGCTCATCGTGCAGGTGACCTTGCCGGTCTTGCGGTCCACCTCCACGTCGGCCCAAGGCTGGTACGGCAGCGGGCGGTGCGGGCGGTCGCCGCGCTCCTGGACGGGCATGGACTGGGCGCCGACCGCCGGCAGCGCGACGCCGGGCAGCTTGGCGCCCGCGTCGGCCTTGGCCATCAGGGCCTTGGTGTCGGGCAGCGTCGGGATCGAGTACTCGGGGGCGGCGAAGTCGAAGCAGCTGGTGAGGTCGCCGCAGACGGCCCGGCGCCAGGCCGAGATGTTGGGCTCGGCCACCCCGGTGACCTGCTCCATGAAGCGCAGCACCGAGGTGTGGTCGAAGACCTGGGAGTTGACCCAACCGCCGCGCGACCAGGGCGAGATGACCCACAGCGGGACGCGGTTGCCGAGGCCGATGGCACGTCCCTGGGTGAACTCCTCGGGGGTGCCGGGCTCGGGGGTGGGCGGGACCATGTGGTCGAAGTAGCCGTCGTTCTCGTCGTACATGACGAGGAACACGGTGTGCCGCCAGACGTCCGGGTTGGACATCAGCGACTGCAGCGCCTGGTCGACCCAGTGCGCGCCGTAGGCCGGGCCGGCGTCCGGGTGCTCGCAGAACAGGTAGGGCGCGACCAGCCAGGAGACGGTCGGCAGGGTGCCGTCCTTGCAGTGCTCGTCGAAGTCGGTCGGGTCGAACTTGGTCATCGCGTTGACGTACCGCGGGTCGTCGTGCGGGAACGCGTGGAACTGCTTGAAGTACGAGAGCGCGTTGTCGTCGTAGTCGCCGGTGCGATCGTCCTTGCTGGGGTTGTGGTAGACGCGCCAGGTGACGCCGGCCGCCTCCAGGCGCTCGGCGTAGGTGGTCCAGTCGGCGACGGGGTTGTCGGTGACCGGGGTGTTGTCGATCCACGGGCCGGTGGTGCCGTCGCGGCCGGGGCCGGAGGTGCCGGTCCACAGGTAGAGGCGGTTGGGGTCGGTGGGCCCCGCGAGGGAGGTGAAGTAGGCGTCGCAGATGGTGAACGCGTCGGCCAGGGCGTACTGGTAGGGGATGTCGTCCCGGTTGAAGTAGCCCATGGTGCGCTCGCCCTTGGCGGCGATCCACTTGTTCATCGCACCGTTGTTGATGGCCTGGTGGCCGGTCGCCCAGTCGTGGGCGAGGCCGCCGGCGTTCTGCGCGTTGTACTTGGCGGTGTCCATCCGGTACGGCAGCATCACGCCGCCGTCGCTGCGCCGGCTGTCCGGCTGGCGGAACACGTCGGTGCCGTCCGGGAACTGCAGCGCCTGCTTGTCGCCGAAGCCGCGGACACCGGCGAGGGTGCCGAAGTAGTGGTCGAAGGAACGGTTCTCCTGCATCAGGACGACGACGTGCTTGACGTCCTTGACGGTGCCGGTGAGCGGGGCGGCTGCGGTGGTGCCGGGCGCGGGGGCCGGGGCGGCTTCGGCCGGCGCGCCGGCCAGACCGGTCAGGGCGGTGGCGCCGGCCGCGGCGGTGGCGCCGACGAAGGTACGGCGGGAGAGCTCGGGCATGACGAACTGGCCTCTCGGGGCTGTGGGTCTCAGAGCTGGAAGGTGGCGACGGCGGCGGCGGTGTCGGACGGCCACTCGTTGCCGGCCGCGTTCGGCTCGGGCTGCGGCCAGTCGGCGACCAGCGTGTGCGCCTCGACCAGCTTCAGCGGGCCGGCGTACTGCACGTAGTCGATCCGGTCCTGCGGCTCGGGCCGGTCGCCGCGCCGCTTGCGGGTGGGCGACCACGTGGCGCCCGGGGCCTTGGCCGGGTCGCGGTTCTCCTCGCGGAAGGTGTCGGTCAGTCCGGCGGCCTGCAGCGCCACGGTGACCGGCCAGCCGAGCGGGCCGACCCCGCCGTGCGCGGCGGCGGTGGCGGCCGTCCAGTCCAGGTGGGAGGGCGAGGAGAGCGCGCCGGCGAGGACGACCGGGAGGCCCCGGGTTGCGTCCGCGCGGACCGCGGCGGCGAGCGCCGTGGCCTGCTTCAGCCGCAGCGAGCCGTTCTCGGCGGCCACGACCTGGGCGGCGGTGCTGCCGTCCTGCACGGCGTACGGGCCGTAGCCCGCCTCGTCCAGGTGCGCGGCCCAGAAGCGGACGGCCCGGCCGCCGGGCAGCTGCAGGGTGGCCGCGGCGGCGGGCAGGTCGGCGGTCGGCGGGGTGACGTCGGCGAGCGGGTGGCGGCTGAGGATGCCGACGCTGCCCGGGCTCTGGTAGGCGTACCAGCCGAGGGCGTCGGCCAGGGTCCTGGCGCGCTCGCCCGCCGTCTCCTGCAGGGCGAGGACGTCCAGGCCCTGGGCGAGGACCACGCGCAGCTGCTTCTCCAGCGCGTCGGAGTAGCCGGATCCCGCGTCGTGCAGGTTCCAACTCGCGGCCTTGAGACGGGGCTTGGCCGCCGGGTCGACGACGGGGACGAGCACGGTGACGGTGTCGACGGCGCCCGCGCCGTCCTTGACGCCGACGACGACCACCTCGGGGTTCTTCCCCGCGGTGGCGGGCGCGGTGCCGGTCAGCATGCCGTCCGCGCTGACGGACGCCCAGGCCGGGCCGCCGACCTTGCGGAAGGTGGCGGAGCCGGGCGCGTTGCCGACCGGGCGGGACCAGAGGCCGCCGAGCTTGACCTGCACGGCGGCGCCCGGGGCGACGGGCGTGGCGGTGAGCGAGTCGACGGCGGCGTGCGGGCGGACGACCGCGGGCTTGGGGCGGAAGCTGAACGGGGCGCTCTGGGCGAGGATGCCGTAGCCGTCCTTGGCGAGCAGGTAGGCGGTGTACGGGCCGCCGGTCAGCGCGGAGGTGTCGAGCTGGACGTCACCGGCGGCGGCCGGGGTGTACTTCCACAGCAGCGAGGAACCGGTGCCGGGCTGGCGGCTGCCGTCGTAGATGCCGACCCAGTTCTTGGCGTCGGGCGCGTCGGTGCTCCAGTGGAAGGTGAGCCGGTCACCTTCGGTGGGGTTGGAGGAGGAGGTGAGGGTCAGGGCGCTGCCTGCGGCCACGGTTGTCCTGTCCGCCGTGCCCGGAGGCCGGTACCGCCGGGGGACGGTGCACGGGTCGGGTACGGCTGGTCACGGAGTCAGGGAGGGAGGGTTCGCCGCGGTCGGCTGTGCGGACAGTTGCGGGCTGTCCGCACAGTTGGCTGTACAACTGCGGGCGACCTCATTCACCTGGAGATCAGCGACCGGGACATGAACGACGCATGACGGGTCATCGGGCGGCACGGGAACTTCAGCGGGCGCACGAAGAGGGCCGCGACGGATGAACCGTCGCGACCCTCCGGTACGTGGAGCACTGCGCGTGCGCGCCCGTCGGGGGGCGCGCCCTGCCCCGACTCGCCACGCCGACGCGTCAGGCCGGAGCCTCGGGCCGACGCGTCAGGCCAGGGCCCCGGGCGGGGGCGCCAGGCCGGAGCCTCGGGCCGACGCGTCAGGCCAGGGCGAGGAAGAGCTTCTCCAGCTCGGCCTCGCTCATCGGCGCGGCGTCCTCGTCGGCGGCGGCCATGCACTGGCGCATCCCGCTGGCGACGATCTTGAACCCGGCCCGGTCCAGGGCCCGCGAGACGGCGGCGAGCTGGGTGACCACGTCCTTGCAGTCCCGGCCCGCCTCGATCATCGCGATCACTCCGGCCAACTGGCCCTGGGCGCGACGCAGCCGGTTCAGGACCGCGCCGACCGCCTCCTCGTCCACCTGCATGTCGGGGCCGCCTTTCGCATCGACTGTCGATGGACAAGTGTACCCCGCGGGGTATTCGTTCCCGGGTGGACTGAGCCCATACCGACCGCTTCCGGCCCTGGGCGCTCGGCTCAGCGACGAGCCAGCCGCCGCTCACCGCCGGCGCCGGTCGCGTACGGCACCTCGTAGTGCGCGAACACGGCGGGCTCGTCCTCGGCGGGCAGGACGTCGTCCGTCCCGATCGCCGGGGCCCCCTTGACCTGGCTCTTCGGGTAGGCCACCCGGACATAGTCCGGCCCGACCACGGCGCCCACCAGCGGGACGAACACCAGGCGGCGCCGGCCGGCGAAACCCACCGTGACGGTGGCGAAGAACGCCTCGTCACTGGCCGTCTCGACGTAGACCGCCTCCAGCTTGCCGATGCGGTGGCTCTTCCGGTCGACCACCGCGTGGCCGCGCCACTCCCGGATGTCTGCCATTGCGATTCCCACGGCCCGGACCTCCCGTCGCCGGATGTTCCACTGCCACTCCCCGATCCTCCATCCTGCGCCGCGACGGGCGACCCCGCGCGGCGGCCTCCCGGCCGCGAGCCGGCGTGAGCGGCCGGCTCCGCGCCGTGAGCCACCCGTTCCGTGGTGCAGGCGGCCGGCTCCGCGGCAGCACTGCGAGACGAAGCGGCAGCACTGCGAGACGAAAGGGACATACGGGGGTGACCCGACCAACCGGCGCCGGGGGCCATGACCCGGGCCCTAGGCTGGCCGCCGGCGAGGCCGCGAGCGGATCATCGGAATCTCGCGGGCGAGGTTGACGGGTGGAGGGGGCAACAGCCGTGGGATACGAGTCCATGTGGGGGCCGGGCGGGGTCGGGCACCCGGCCGACCTGCGGCCCGACATCCCGCACCCCGCCCGGATGTACGACTACTACCTGGGCGGCAAGGACAACTTCCCCGCCGACCGCGCCGCCGCCGAGAAAGCGCTCGCCGCCAACCCGGAGTTCCGCTCCACCGCCCGCGCCAACCGGGGCTTCCTCACCCGCGCGGTGCGCTGCGTCGCCGAGCTCGGCATCGACCAGTTCCTCGACGTCGGCACCGGCATCCCGACGGTCGGCAACACCCACGAGATCGCCCGGGCCGCCGACCCGGGCGCCCGCGTCGTCTACGTCGACAACGACCCGATCGTGCTCAGCCACGCCCGCGCCCTGATGGCCGGCCCCGGGCACGGCCGCACCACGGTCATCCGGGCCGACCTGCGGCAGCCCGCCGCCCTGCTGGACGCCGTCCGCGCCGTGGAACTGCTCGACCTCTCCCGGCCGGTCGGACTGGTCCTCGCGGCCGTCCTCCACTTCCTGCGCGACGAGGACGAGCCGTACCGGGCCGTCACCACCCTGCTGGACGCCCTGCCCTCCGGCAGCCACCTGGTCATCTCGCACGGCACCGCGGACTTCATCCCGGCCGTGGTCCGCGACCGCGTCACCGGCGTCTACGACAAGGCCACCGCCCCGCTCGTCGGCCGCACCCGCGCCGAGGTGCGGACCTTCCTCGACGGCCTCGACCTGCTCGACCCGGGCGTGGTCACCGTCCCGCTCTGGCGCCCCGACACCGCCCCCGCCCCTGGCGCCGACCGCGTGAGCATGTACGGGGCGGTGGCCCGCAAGCCCTGAGCCCGGGTGGACACCGGCCGCATCCGGCCCGCGTGTCCGGCCCGAGGGGCCCGTCTTCAAACCCCCGTCGTCCGCCCGCAGGGCGGTGCCGGCCACCGCGCGGACTCGCCCGTGGCCCGCTGCGGCCATGACTGGCGCTACGACGGCGGCTACGGCTCGCGGCCACCGCTGTGGAATCCCGTTCGCCTCCGGGCCGGTGCTCCCGTAGCGTGCGCGGGTCGTGGTCAGGAAGAGGGCGGTTCGGAACGTGGTGGCACGCGGGGTGGTCGGGCGGGAGCAGTTGGCGGGTGCGGCGCGGGCCGCGCTGGGCGGCGGACGGCGGCTGGCGGCCGTCGAGCGGCTCGCCGGCGGCAGCAGGAAGGGCGTCTACCGCCTGGTGATGGACGACGCCACGACGGCGATCGCCTACCGGTGGAGCGACGCCGAGAACTACTGGCCGGCGGCTGCGGGCGACGCCGACCGCAGCGATCCGTTCTCGCCCGGTCTCGGACCCGACCTGTTCGAAGGCGCACACGCCCGGCTGCACGCGCTCGGGGTCCGTGTCCCGGCGATCCGCTCGCTCGACCGCGGGGGCGTCCACGGCCCGGACGACCTGGCGATCGTCGAGGACGTCCGGGGCGGGAGCCTGGAGGAGCTGATCGCGCGCGATCCGCGTGCGGCCGCCCCGGTCCTGGCCGGGCTCGGCGAGGCGCTGGAGGCGATGAGGGGTCATCGGGCGGCCGGGTACGGCAAGGTGGCCGTGGTCGACGGCGGCGGGGCCGCGCGCGGGACGTCCTGCGAGGGGGTCGTGCTGGACCGCGCCCTGGGGGACCTCGCCGAGGCGTCCGCGCGGGACGGGCGGATCGCCCGGGCCCGAGGCCGGCTGGAGGAGCGGCTGCTCGACCTGGCGGCGGCGGTGCGGCCGCGCGCGGAGTACGCGGTGGTGCACGGCGAACTCGGGCCCGACCACGTCCTGGTGGGCGCGGACGGGCACCCGGTGGTGATCGACGTCGAAGGCACGATGTACTTCGACGCGGAGTGGGAGCACGTCTTCCTGCGGATCCGCTTCCACGACGCCTACCGGCCCCTCGCGGTGGACGGACTCGACGAGGACCGGCTCGCGTTCTACGCCCTGGCGCACCGCCTGTCGCTGACGGCGGGCCCGCTGCGGCTGCTCGACGGTGACTTCCCCGACCGGCCGGCCATGGCCGGCATCGCCGAGCACAACCTCCGGCAGGCCCTGGCCCTGCTGTGACGTGCCGCGTTCCGGCGTCCCGCCGGAAGCGCTCAGCCGGCGAAGAGCCGGCGCAGCACGGGCCCGAGGTGGTCCGCGTGCGGGCCGGGGAGGGCCGCGGCCTCGGCCGGGGAGCCGATCAGGGCGATCCGGTCGAACTCGGGCTCCGCGCCGAGCGACCGGTGGGCGGCGCACAACTCCGCGTGGCGCTCGGCCAGTTCCCGGGCCGGGCGGGGCGGGGCGAGGTGGAGCACGCCGACGCTGCCGTGCTCGCCGCGGACGAGCAGCCAGCGGGTGAGCCGTTCCGGGGGCGTGAACACGCCGGTCTCCTCGACGAGTTCCCGGGCGGCGTAGCGGCGCAGCGCGGGCGGGTCGAGCGGTTCGCCGGGCGGGGGCGGTTCGACGCAGCCGCCCGGCAGGCCCCAGCGGCCGGGGCGGGCGGTCGGGCCGGCCATCCGGCCGACCAGGATCCGGCCGTCGTCGGCGGGTTGGACGACGGCGACGTACAGGGAGCTCGCCCGGGCGGTGGCGCCCGGGACGAGGCGCAGGGCGAAGCGGCGGTAGCCGATGCGCGCCCAGTGGACGACGAGCGTGTCGGGGCTGTCCCGGACGAGGCCGGTGCAGGCGACGACCGGGCCGTCGAAGAGCCCGGGGTTCGCCCGGACGGCCTGCCTCCAGGCGCGGTCCATCGCGGCCCGCTCCGGCTCCGGGAGGGGTGGCGCGGGGGTTTCGACCAGGCGGATGCCCGCGGGTTCGAGGAGTTCGACGTCGACGGGCCCGGTGGTCGCGGCCGCGGGCTTCAGGTCTTCGGTCATCCCGCCATGGTGGCAGGGCCCCGGGTTCGACGGCGGCCGATCGGAATTGTCATGACCGGACGACAAGCCCATGAATCGTGGGGCGGAGAAAGCCAGTTGGGGCGCGATTCGCCGAATCGTGGGCGAATTGACCGGCCGCGCGGGAAATCCCGCTCCGGGTACACACGTCGGCGCGTGCACCCGGAGCGCGGGCGACCGGAGGTCAGAGGCCGACCTGGATCTCGGCGCGGTGCCGGATGTACTCGTCGGGGTGCGAGCGGGCGATCGCGACCGCCGCCTCGACCAGGCCGTGCAGCGCCGCGGGGTAGGCGCGCGGCACCAGCGGGAGGCCGGGGAGGATGCAGCGGCGGACGTCCAGGTCCTCGTTGGCGACGAACTCCCGCAGCGCGGTCTCGTACCAGGTGTCCCGGACGCTCGCGCCCTCGTCGGCGGCGGCGCCGTTGCTGCCGTCCCCGATCGACAGGGCCGTCCAGTACCAGGCCCGCGCGGCGCCCGCCCGCTCGGGGTCGGTGCCGGTGCGCAGGTAGCCGAGCAGGGCGAGGCGGACCCGGCGCTGCCCGAAGGCGAGCAGGGCCGGCTCGACGAAGCGCCGGTTGAAGCTCGGGTTGGGGTCGTGGACCGCCGCCTCCAGCAGCGCCTCGAAGTACTCCTCGGGCAGTTCGGACCGTCCGGCGACCGCCTTGTGGACCTCCCACCGGGCCGCGCTCTGGTAGTCGGGGCCGGCCGCGACCTCCGCCCCTATCAGGCGGAGCAGACGTGCGAGCCGGAGGTCGAACGCCTGCGATTCGTCCGCCGTACGCCCGGGCAACGGCTGGAGAATCCGCACCTCGCCTGCCGTGTCCTTGGTTTCCACGAACATCCTCCTCATTCTGAGTCATCGGCAGACTACTCGCCGATACACCAGTTCGGAGGTCGTTTTCGGCCAGGCCCGGGCTTTGATCGGTTTCCGGTGAGGAATTTTGACGAACACTCAGCCCTCAATCGGCTCAAACCGCGCGAGTCGGCCGGCCCGGATCCGGCGGGAGCACCCGGAGAGCCGGGAACGCCGGGCTCAGGACGGACGGCCGGGCGGGACGAGTCCGGACTGGTAGGCGATCGCGACGAGTTGGGCGCGGTCGCGGGCGTCGAGCTTGGACATCGCCCGGTGCACGTGGGTCCGCACGGTGAACGGGCTGACGAACATGCGCTCGGCGATCTCCTCGTTGGTGAGGCCGGTGGCGGCCATCGACATCACCTCGCGCTCGCGGGCGGTGAGGACGGCGAGGCGCTCGCTCGTCGGACCGCCGGCGCCCGGGTCGGGCTGGGCCAGCAGCTGGTCGATCACGGCCCGGGTGGCGGCGGGCGAGAGCAGGGCGTCGCCGGCCGCGACGGTCCGGACGGCGGCGAGCAGTTCCTTCGGGTCGGCGCCCTTGCCGAGGAAGCCGCCGGCGCCCGCGCGCAGCGCCTGCGCCACGTACTCGTCGATCTCGAAGGTGGTGAGGATGAGCACCCGGGTGCCGGACAGCTCCTCGTCGCCGCAGATCGCGGCGGTGGCGCCGAGGCCGTCGGCGCCGGGCATCCGGATGTCCATCAGGACGATGTCGGGCCTGGTCGCCCGGGCGAGCTCGACGGCCTCGCGCCCGTCGGCGGCCTCGCCCACCACCTCCATGTCCTCCTCCGCGTCTATCAGCATGCGGAAGGCACCGCGCAGCAGGGCCTGGTCGTCGGCGAGCAGTACCCGGATGGTCATGCGTGGTCCCTGTCCTCTCGAACGGCGCGAACCTGTCGGGCGGCGCGGTCCTGTCCTTCGGTTTCGTGCGTACGGGTGGCGCGGGCGCCCCGGGGGCCGCAGAAGGGCGTCACACCGCTCCCCCGGACGGCGCGGTCCGGTTCGCCGGCCCTCGGTGCCCCGGCCTCTCGGACTCCTGCCCCGCGGGGTTCGGCTCCCCGGGGTTCGGTTCCGCGGGGATCGGTTCCGCGGGCTCCGGCCGCGGCGGCCGGGTCGGGGGCGTCGTCGCGGGCGCCGGTGCGCAGCGGCAGCTCGGCGGTGACCAGGAAGCCGCCGTCGGGCCGTTCGTCGGCGGCGAGCCTGCCGCCGACCGCGCCGGCCCGCTCGCGCATGCCGATCAGGCCGAAACCGCTCTCGCCCGGGGCGGGCTGGGGCAGCGGCGCGGCGCGGGGGCGTCCGGTCGCGGTCGGGCGCCCGTTGGCGACGCTGACCGACACCCGGCTCCCGCTGTAGGCGAGGGTGACCTCGGCGTCGGCGCCGTGGGCGTGCTTGGCGACGTTGGTCAGCGACTCCTGGACGATCCGGAAGGCGGTGAGGTCGACGCCGGGCGACAGCGGCCGGGCCTCGCCCCGGACGGTGAGCCGGACCGGCAGCCCGGCCCGTTCGAAGGAGCCGAGCAGCTCGGGCAGCCGGTCCAGGCCCGGGGTGGGTTCGAGCGGGGCGGGTTCCTCGGCGCGGCGCAGCAGGCCGACGGTGGCCCGCAGCTCCTGCAGGGCCGAGCCGGTGGCGTCGGTGATGTGGCTGAGCACCTCGCGGGCCTGGACCGGGTGGCTGTCCATGAGGTGGACGGCGATGCCGGCCTGGGCGTTGGCGAGGGCGATGTGGTGGGCGACCACGTCGTGCAGGTCGCGGGCGATCCGGATCCGCTCGTCGGCGACCCGGCGGCGGGCCTCCTCCTCGCGGGTGCGTTCGGCGCGTTCGGCGCGCTCCTCGATGGCCGCGAGGTGGGCGCGGCGGTTGCGGATGGAGTCGCCGAGGGCACCGGGCAGCAGGGCCCAGGCCAGGACGCCGAGCCGTTCGCCGAGGGATGCGCCGGTGCCGACGGACAGGGCGATCCCGGTGAGCAGGACGGCGCTGCCGATGGAGGCGCGCAGCGCGGTGGCGCGGTCGGTGCGGACGGCCAGGTAGTAGAGGGCGCAGAGCAGCGGGGCGGCCAGCGCGACGGTCAGCCGGGGGCTGGTGAACGCGAGCAGGACGGTGCAGGCCAGGGTGACGGCGGTGACCGCCCGGGGGTGGCGGCGGTGGGCGAACAGGGCCAGCGCGGAGACCAGCCCGAGGAGTCCGGAGACGGGTTCCAGGCTGCTGATGTGGCCGGTCTGGTCGATCGTGGCGCCGACTCCGACGACCGCGATCAGGACGGCGCCGCCGATCACGTCGAATCGTCGGGGGTGGTTCCGGCGCATGCGCTGCCAGGTGGTGGTCATGGTGCTGGTCTCCGGGTCGCGAGTCAGGGGGGGGGGGGGGGCGCGGGGCCCCCCCGCGCCGTGGTGCAGGGGTGCGGGTGGTGCGGATCAGACGGGCAGGTTCCACTTCTGGTTGGCGGCGCCATTGCAGTCCCAGATGCCCAGCTGGTTGCCGTTGGTGGTGGAGAAGCCCAGGTCGTCCAGGCAGCGGCCGGACTGCGGGTTGACGATGGAGCCGTCGGGGCGGGGCTGCCACTGCTGGGCGCCGGTGCCGTTGCAGTCGTAGGTCTGGACCAGGGTGGCGTTGCCGGTGTGTCCGCCCTGGACGTCCAGGCACTTGCCGAGTGCACGGATGGTGCCGTCGGTGCCGATCTTCCACTGCTGGGCGGCGTTGCCGACGCAGTCGTAGATCTGAACGGGGATGCCGTTGCCCATGACGCCGCCGCGCACGTCCACGCACTTGTTCGCGTAGCCGCTGATCGGGCCGACCGGGCCCGCCGGGACCGCAGGGCCGTTGGCGATCCAGCCGCCGGTCGGAATCATCGGGTAGAAGCAACCCGCCCCGACACTCCCGTCGCCGGAGGCCCAGACGCTGGCCGCACCCGAGTAGGTGGGGAACCCGTTGGCGTCGAAGCCCTGGCAGGAGACCACGACGCGCCAGGTCTGCATCGGGTCGATGCCCGAACAGGTGCCGACGAAGCCGGCACCTGTCCTGACGACCGAACAGCCTCCGGCGGTCTGGGCGGACGGCGCGGACGGGGTGGCGCTCTCGGCGGCGACGGCGCTCGGCGCGGTGAGCGCGGCGGCTCCGGCGAGCAGGGCGGTGGCGAACAGGGCGGCGGTACGGCGCATGGGGGGTCCTTCCGGGGAGAGGGTGAACCGGCCGACCCGCATGTGAAGCATGAGTGATGACGGTGTGACATTTGTGCGGGCCGCGCGAAAGCATCGGGCACCGCCTGTTCACGGTCAACGGGCGGGGTGGCGGATCACGCCACCGGTTCGTCCACGGAGAGATGGTGTACGACACGGTCCGGGACCGGTTCGGGCAGGCCGGGCGGGCCGCCGATTCGGCCGGATCGCACACGGCTCGACTCCCTGTTCGAGCGGGAGCCGAGCCGTGGTCCACCTGTCCGGGCCCCCGACCGGGCCCGGATCCGGGTCAGACCCGCCGGAGGGTGAACGAGTCCGTCGGGTGGCCCGCGAGGGCGTCGGCGAGGCCCCCGGAGAGCTGGTAGGAGCGGCCCGCCGGGCCGTCGAGGAGCGCGGTGGGGGCGGGGTCGACCGAGGGGCGGACGGCGGTGAGACGGGCGGTGCGCCAGTGGTCGTCCGAGCGCAGCTCGACCTCGGCGTCGCGGCCGGCCCCCAGGAGGGCGTTGGTGACGCCCGCGACGGAGCCGTCCGGTCGCCCGAGCAGGCCGTCCAGGTGGAGCAGGGACGCGCCGCCGCCGGCCACCTCGACCCGGCGCAGCCCGGCCGGGTTCCACAGCGGGACCTGCCACAGCGTGCCGTCGTCCCACTTGCCGAGGACCAGGCGGCCCTCCCGGTAGACGATCCCGTTGAGGCCGTACGACCCCGGGACGGGGGCCAGCCGCGGGTCACGCAGCAGGACGGAGGCCGTGCCGTCCGGCGTCACCCGGTAGACGACGGGGGCGAAGGAGTCGGTGACGTAGGCGGTGCCGTCGGGGCCGACCGCGATGTCGTTGGCCAGGTGGCCGCTCCCGTCGGCGGCGACGGCGGCGAGGTCGGTGTAGAAGATCCGCCGGCCGGTGTCCAGGTCGTAGGCGCCGATCCCGGCGATCCTCCCCAGGGTGGCGGCGCTGCTGCGCTCGCCGACGCCGTTGTCGAGGTCGGTGACCAGGACCCGGCGGTGGACGGGGTCGATCCGCAGGCCGGCGACCTCAGTCAGCGCGGGGTCCTGCACCAGGGTGCGCACGCTCCCGTCGGTGCCGACGGCGGAGACGGTGCCGTGCCGCAGCGAGCCGAGCAGGAAGCGGTGGTGGGCGGCGTCCCAGGCGCCCGCCTCGGGCACCAGGGTGGGCGCGTGGCCGACGATCACGGCCGGGGCCGGGCGGTCGGCGGACGCGGCGGCGGGCAGTGTACCGGCCGTGCCCAGCAGGGCGGTGAATGCGACCGCGGCCAAGGTGCGGCGGACGGTACGGTGCTGACGGTTGCTCATCGGAATTCCTCTGCGCGTGCGATCCGTTGACGTGATCGACTCTCGCGCGCCCGGGCGGGCCGCAGCAGTGCGTGGGAATACCGGTAGTACGACTACCAGGGAGGACGGGGGGAGATGGTCGAGGTGGAGGACGTCCAGGAGCGCCGTACGGCGCTGTCGAGTTTCCTGCGCAGCCGCCGGGCGCGGCTGGCGCCGAAGGACGTGGGGCTGGCGCCGGGGGTGCGGCGGCGCACGCCGGGGCTGCGCCGGGAGGAGCTGGCGCTGCTCGCCGGGGTGGGGGTGACCTGGTACACGTGGCTGGAGCAGGGGCGGGACATCCACCCCTCCCCGGAGGTGCTGGCGAGCCTGGCCCGGACGCTGCGGCTGGACCGCGCGGAGACGGCGTACCTGTTCCGGCTGGCCGGCAGCCACCCGCGGGACGGCGAGGTGGCCGCGCCGGGGGACGTGCCGGTCCCGCTGCTGCGGCTGATGCACGCGCAGTGGCCGGCGCCGTCCTTCGTGATGGACGCCAACTGGGACATCCGGGCGTGGAACCCCGGCGCGGACGCGCTGTTCGGCCTGACCGGCCGGCCGCCGGAGGAGTGCAACCTGGCCTGGGTGGTGTTCGGCAACCCCGTGCACCGGGCCCGGGTCGAGCACTGGGAGGAGCACGCCCGCCGCTTCCTGGCGCAGCTGCGCTCCGCCTACGCCGAGCGCGGCGGCGAGGCGACGGCCGTCGGGCGGCACCTGGCCCGGATGATCCAGCAGGTGCGCGGCGAGTACCCGGAGGCGGACCGCTGGCTGGACGAGCACCAGGTCGCCGAGCGCTCCGGGGCCGAGAAGGTCATCCACCACGAGGCGGTGGGCGCACTGCGGATCGACCAGCACGTGCTGCTGGCCTCCGAGGGCCTGCAGCTGATCGTGATGGCCCCGCGCGACGCCGAGACGCAGGAGCGGCTGCGCGCGCTGGCCCCGACCCCGGCGGTGGCGGCGGTCTGAGGGCGTTCGGGCGCCGGACGACAGCCGCGCGCCCCGGGACCCCTCGTGGTGAGGGGCCCGGGGCGCGCGGCTGTGGAGCGTCGGGGACGCGGGTGCGGAGCGTCAGTCGAACGTGCGGCGCTGGCGACCGGTCCCGTAGTTGGAGCCGGACTTGGAGCCGCTGCCCGGCTTGGCCCGGCCGGCGGAGCGGCCGATGAAGCCGGCCGCCTGCGGACGCTCGCCGTTCTGGGCGGCGGCGCCCATCCGCTGCTTGGGGCGGGGGCGGCGCGGGTTGCCGTTCATGTCGACGTCGGTGGGCAGCCCGGAGCGCTTGCCGGGACGGCGGCGCGGGGCGCCGGCCTTGGAGCCCCGCTTCTCGTCCGCCGAGCCGGCCGCGTCGGCCGAACCCGCCGCAGCCCCGGCGGCCTGGACCACGGGCACCGCCAGGGTGACCGGGACGCCGCTCGGCGTGCGGGCGCCGGTGATCCGCGCCAGGTCGGCGTCGCCGGGGCGGATCTTGGTGACGGTCGGGCGGATGCCGGCCACCGTCATCAGCCGGTTGACCTCGCGGCGCTGCTCGGGCAGCACGAGGGTGACGACCGTACCGGACTCGCCGGCGCGGGCGGTGCGGCCGCCGCGGTGCAGGTAGTCCTTGTGGTCGACCGGCGGGTCGACGTTGACGACGAGGTCCAGGCCGTCGATGTGGATGCCGCGCGCGGCGACGTTGGTGGCGATCAGCGCGGTGACGTGGCCGTCGCGGAACTGGTCGAGGACCCGGTTGCGCTGCGGCTGGGACTTGCCGCCGTGCAGGGCGGCCGCCTTCACGCCGTTGGCGAGCAGCTGCTTGGCGAGCCGGTCGGCGCCGTGCTTGGTGTGCACGAACATGATCACGCGGCCGTCGCGGGAGGCGATGTGCGCGGTGGCGGAGGCCTTGTCGGTCTGGTCGAGCTGCAGGACGTGGTGGTCCATGGTGGTGACCGCGCCGGCCGACGGGTCGACCGAGTGGGTCACCGGGTCGGTCAGGAAGCGCTTGACCAGCCGGTCGACGTTGCGGTCCAGGGTCGCGGAGAACAGCATCCGCTGCCCGCCCTCGGCGACCTGCTCCAGCAGCTTGGTGACCTGCGGCAGGAAGCCCATGTCGGCCATCTGGTCGGCCTCGTCCAGGACGGTGATCGTCACGTCGGAGAGGTTGACGTCGCCGCGCCCGATCAGGTCGTCCAGCCGGCCCGGGGTGGCGACCAGGACCTCGGTGCCGCGGCGCACCGCGTTGGCCTGCCGGTTGATCGACATGCCGCCGACGACGGTGGTGATCCGCAGGTTGACGGCGGTGGCGTACGGGGTCAGCGCCTCGGTGACCTGCTGGGCCAGCTCGCGGGTGGGCACCAGGACGAGCGCCAGCGGGTGCCGGGCGACGGCGCGGCGCCCGGCGGTGCGGGCCAGCAGCGGCAGGCCGAAGGCGAGGGTCTTGCCGGAGCCGGTGCGGCCGCGGCCGAGCACGTCGCGCCCGGCGATCGAGTCGGGCAGCGTGGCGCCCTGGATCGGGAACGGCTCGGTGACGCCCTCGCGGGTCAGCGCGGAGAGGATCGCCTTGGGCAGGTCCAGCTCGGCGAAGGTGGCCGCCGGGGGCCGGGCCGGGGTGCCCTGGACGACGGTGAAGTCGGCGGCCTCGGGCGCGGTGGCCCGGGTCTGCTTGGGAGCACCGTTCCGGGGAGCGCCGCTGCGGTTGCGCGGCTTGCGCGCGCGGTCGCCGCCGGCGTTGCTGCGGGACTGGTCGGTGCTGCGGGAGCCGCGGTCGCGCGGCGGGCGGGCAGGGTTGGTCACGGGATCTCCGTCCGTAGGTCGGCAGCCCGCGTCGCGGGCTGGTCGGCCGTCGGCATGGAGTGCGCCGCCCCGGCCGTTCGGCGGCATGAGCGGGGGCCCGCACCGTGCGGTGCGGGCCCCGCTTCGCGATTATCGCGAGTCAGCGTGGGCTGACGTCAGCCGATGATCTGGATGTTCTCGGCCTGCGGGCCCTTCTGGCCCTGGGTCACGTCGAACTCGACCTTCTGGCCCTCGAACAGCTCACGGAAGCCCTGAGCCTGGATGTTCGAGTAGTGGGCGAACACGTCGGCGCCGCCGCCGTCCTGCTCGATGAAGCCGAAGCCCTTTTCGCTGTTGAACCACTTCACGGTGCCGGTAGCCATAACCGTCTCCTCTAACTGGGGCATCAGGGATCCACACCTCGTGAATCCCCAAGTAGCCGCGATCCCCATCCGGAGACTGAAACACCGGACAAAACAAATGCGCCTGTTGGTTGGAACCAGCAGGCGCACATACACGTTCATGGGAACCAAAACTGCAACTGACTCGACTGTAGCACGGTGACACCCCGGGCGACCGGGGATTTTCCGCTGAACAGATCACGTTTGGCGCCCCCGACGAGCGGGCAGGGGGGGGGCCCCCCCCGGGGGGGGGGCGCGGGGGGGGGGGGGGGGGGGGGGCCCCCCCCCCCCCCGCCGGGGGGCCCGCCCCCCCGGGGGGGGGGGGGGGGGGGGGCCGCCCCCCGCGCGG
>NZ_JBIWNL010000017.1:0-63329 GCF_044767225.1 Kitasatospora sp. NPDC101447 | reverse complement strand
GCCCCTGGCGTTACCCCGGGCCCCCCCCGGGGGGCGGGGGTTTGCCCCCCCCGGGCCCCCCCGGGGGGCCCCCCCCCGGGGGGGGGGGGGGGCCCCCCGCGGGCGGGGGGCCCCGCCTGTGGATCGGTCCGGGTCGGCCCGCCGACCGACCCGGGATCGGCCCAGTCGGCCCGGGGTGGGCCTGCGGTCAGCGCCGCCCGGCCGGCTCCGGCACGCCGTGCGTGCCCGCCAGCGGGGCCGGACCGCCGCCGTGACCGTGACCGGGGCTGTCGGCGTGGCCGGGCCACCAGGCGCGGTGGCCGAGCAGCGCGGTGAGCGCCGGGGTGAAGAACATCGCCATCACGAAGGCCGCCAGCACGATGCCGAAGGCCAGCGAGAAGCCGAGCTCCATGAAGAGCACGTTGCCCGCGAGCATGAAGGTCGCGAACGACGCCGCCAGGATGAAGCCGGCCGCCGCGACGGTCGGGCCGCCGTGCTTGACGGCCTCGCGGGCCGCCTCGCGCGGGGTCCGGCCCTCGCGGGCCTCCTCGCGGAGGCGGGCGATGATCAGGATGTTGTAGTCGGTGCCGATCGCCACCACGAAGAGGTAGATGAAGATCGGCAGCATGAACATCAGGCCCTGCTCGCCCTTGATGTTCTGGAACACCACGGTGGTGGCACCGAGGGTGCCGCCGAAGCCGAGGCCGACCGAGGCCATCAGGTACCAGGGCGCGACCACGCTGCGCAGCTGCAGACCCAGGATGATCATGATGAGCAGGGCCGCGATCGGGAAGACCAGCGTGTAGTCGTGCGCCATCGCGGTGTTGATGTCCTTGTACACCGAGGTGATGCCGCCGACCAGCGCCTTGCTGTCGGCCGGGGCCGAGGCGTGGGCGGTGTCGCGGACCTTCGCGATGGTGTCGATGGCCTTGTTGGAGGCCGGCGCGTCGCTGAGCATCACGGTGAAGTCACCGGTGGTGCCGTCGGCGCTGATCGCCTTGTTCTCGCTGCTCGGCGTGACGACGGAGGCCACCCCGGGCACGCCCTGGAGCTTGCCGGCGAAGTCGTTGAGCGTGGACTCGCTGAGCTTGGAGCCGTTGGTGCTGGTCAGGAAGACGTGGCTCGGGTCGGCGGTGCCGGCCGAGAAGGCGGTCATCAGCTTGTCCTGGACGACCATCGACTCCTTGCCCTTGGGCATGGAGCTGCCGGCCAGGTCGTAGGTGCCGTTGTAGTTGACGCCGGCCAGGGTCAGCAGCAGCAGGATGCCGCCGGAGACCAGGGCGACCAGGCCGGGCTTCTTGCCGGTCATCCGGCCGAGCGCGGCGAAGCGGGCGTTCTGCGGCTCCTGCATCCACTTCTTGCCGGGCCAGAACACGGCCCGGGACGGGATGACGGCGAGCACGGCCGGGGCCAGGGTCAGCGAGACCAGGGCGGTCGCGACGACCGCGATGGCCAGCGCCGGGCCGAGCGCGGTGAACATGCCCAGGCTGGAGAGGATCAGCACGGCGAAGGCGACGGCGACGGCACCGGCGGCGGAGGCGATCGCCTCGCCGACCCGGCCGACGGCGTTGGCCACGGCCGTCTTGCGGTCCTCGCCCAGGCGCAGCCGCTCGCGGTAGCGGAAGGACAGGAAGAGGAAGTAGTCCGTGCCGACGCCGAGCACGACGATGATCAGGATCGCCGAGGTCATCGGGGAGGACTTCAGGTCGAACACCTTGATCGCGTCGGCGATCAGGCCGTTGGCCACCGGCATCGCGATGACCAGCGAGAGCAGGACCGGCAGGATGCCGGCCAGGATGCTGCGGAAGATGATGCCGACGATCAGGATGACGAGCACCAGGCTGCCGAGCATGACGATCATGTCGGTGGCGCCGGAGGCGTCCTTCTGGTCCAGGCTGCTGGCGGCCTGGCCGCCGACCTGGAACTTCAGGCCGCTGCCGTCGGCCAGCTTGGTGCCCTCCTCGCGCAGCTTCTTGGCCGCGTCGGGGAACTCCTGGCTCTCCATCTTGTTCTTGTCGATGCCGACCATGGACAGCGCGTACTTGCCGTCCTTGGACTTCGAGGTCTTGGGGTCGACCGGCAGGATCTTCTCGACGGCGGGGATCTTCGCGTCGGTGAGACCGGTGACGATCTTGTCCATCGAGGCCTGGTCGGCGGTGGTCAGCGCCTGGCCGTCGTTGCGCTCGAAGAGCAGCAGCGCGGACGGGGTGAAGCTCGCCGGGAACGCGTGCTCCTGGAGCTGCGCGGCCTGGATGGACTCGTAGTGCTTGGGCAGGAATGCGGACTCGTCCGTCTGCGAGGTGACCTTCGGCGCGGAGCCGACGATGGCGATCATCGCGACGATCCACGCCGCGATCACCCACCACGCGCGACGAACGACGAAGTGTCCTAGTCGGTGGAACATGCTCGTGATGCCTCCTGGGCATGGTTCACCGCAGCCCTTGGGGGACGGGACGCTGGGCGACGGCAGGACCGGTCCGGGCCTGCACGGGATGCAGGCCCTTGCCGGTCGGCAGGTAAGTGACGTGGGGCATCATCGTACGAGCACTGGCTTGCCGCCCGGCAAGGAGCCCCCGTATTCCAACCCCCGTGCGGGACCGCCCCGAAACGGCCCCGACCCAGTTTCCCCCGAGCGCGGACCCGTTGACCTCGTGCTCCGGGTGGAGTCACCTCCCCCTCAGGGTGGAGCCGGACCCCCTACCCCCAGGTGGAGTTCTCGGGGTCGGGGGGTAGGGAAAACCCCACCCCTCCCCCCGAGGCAGACCCCAGGGCAGGCTCACCCGCCAGCCCGATTCCCGCCCAACCCCGCCTTCCCTACTGTCGGTTGCGACGCCGGATCCGCAACCGGCCTGCAGCACAAGGCGGTTCGGACGACCAGGGCCACCGCCGCTCACGACCGGCGACGAACCGCCGCTCTCCCAGGGGGAACCTCCGTGAAACCCGTGCAGTCCCGACCCACCCAGGCCGGACTCGGCATCGCCGCCACGATGGGCGTCTGGAGCGCCCGGCACCGGAAGACCGCCGTCTTCGGCTGGCTGCTCTTCGTCGTGCTCGCCGCGGTGCTCGGCGGCATGCACGGCAGCACCAAGGTGACCGAGGCCGAGTCGATGCCCGGACAGGTCTCCCGGGCCGCGAAGATCCTCGACGAGGCCGGCCTGACGAGCCCGGCGAGCGAGACCGTCCTGGTCCAGAGCGTCACCCGCAGCGCCGACGACCCCGACTTCCGCGCCGCCGTCGACCAGGTCGTCTCCGCCGTCGACGGCACCGGCAAGGCCACCGGGATCCGCTCGCCGTACGACACCAAGGCCGTCTCCCCGGACGGCCACTCCGCGCTCGTCCTGGTCACGCTCAAGGGCGACCGGGACGAGGCGGTCGCGAACGTCGGGGCGGTGATGGACGCGGTGGCCGGCGTGCAGCGGCAGAACCCCGGCCTGACCGTGGCCGAGCTCGGCGACGCCAGCTCCGGCAAGTGGATCCAGGACCAGTTCAAGAACGACTTCTCCCGCGCCGAGTGGACGGCCGTCCCGCTCGCCCTCGGCATCCTGCTGATCGCCTTCGGGGCGCTGGTCGCCGCCGTGCTGCCGGTGGTGCTCGCGCTGACCGCCTTCGTCGCGGCCGCCGGGCTGGTCGCGCTCGGCAGCGGCCTGCTGCACACCAGCGACGACGCCAGCTCCGTGATGCTGCTGGTCGGCCTCGCCGTCGGCGTCGACTACTGCCTGTTCTACCTGCGCCGCGAGCGCGAGGAACGGGCCGCCGGGCGCGACGCGCACACCGCACTGACCGTGGCCGCCGCCACCAGCGGCCGGGCCGTGCTCGTCTCCGGCGTCACCGTGGTGGTCGCCATGGCCGGCATGTTCCTCACCGGGATCGCCGACTTCCGGGCGATGGCCTTCGCCACCATCCTGGTCGTGATCACCGCCGTGCTCGGTTCGCTGACCGTGCTGCCCGCCCTGCTGTCGATGCTCGGCGACCGGGTCGACAAGGGGCGGGTGCCCCTCCTCACCCGGCTCCGCCGACCGGACGCGGACCGGACCGGCGGACGGTTCTGGAACGCGGTGCTCACCCCGGTGCTGAGCCGCCCGCTGGCGTCCACCCTGCTCGCCGGGGCCTTCCTGCTCGCCCTGGCCGCACCGCTGCTCACCATGCACACCGCCAACCTGACCTTCCGGCAGCAGCTGCCCGCGGGCAACGCCCTCGTCGCCGCCTCCCAGAAGATCGAGGCCGCCTTCCCCGGCAGCCCCGCCCCGGCCACCGTCGTCATCAAGGCCGCCGACATCGACTCCCCCGCGATGACCGCCGCGATCGCCGACCTCAAAGCGAGGGCACTGTCCAGTGGGCGGATGCACGGCCCGGTCGAGGTCGCCGTGCACCCCGCCGAGAACGTCGCCACCGTCGACATCCCGCTCGACGGCACCGGCAACGACGCCACCAGCAACGACGCGCTGAGGACCCTGCGCGAGGACCTGGTGCCCTCGACCGTCCTCAGGGTGCCCGGCACCGAGGCCCCCGTCACCGGACACACCGCCGGGTCGTACGACTTCAACGCCAGGATGACCGGCTCGATGCCGCTGGTCTTCGGCTTCGTCATCGCCTTCGCCTTCCTGCTGATGCTCACCTCCTTCCGCTCGCCGGCCGTGGCCCTCACCGCCGTCGTGCTCAACCTGCTGTCGGTGGGCGCCGCGTACGGGGTGCTGACGCTGGTCTTCCAGCACGGCGTCGGCGCCTCGCTGCTGGGCACCGCCGGCGTCGGCGCCGTGGAGTCCTGGGTGCCGCTGTTCCTCTTCGTGATCCTCTTCGGGCTCTCGATGGACTACCACGTCTTCGTGGTCTCCCGGATCAAGGAGGGCCACGACCGCGGGCTGCCGACCCGCGCCGCGATCGCCCACGGCATCCGCTCCACCGCCGGGGTCGTCACCAGCGCCGCGGTGATCATGGTGGCGGTGTTCGCGGTCTTCGGCACCCTGTCCATGCAGGCCATGAAGCAGATGGGCGTCGGCCTGGCGGTCGCCGTCCTGATCGACGCCACCGTGATCCGCGCCGTGCTGCTGCCCTCGGTGATGAGCCTGCTCGGCGAGCGCAACTGGTACCTGCCGCGCTGGCTGAACTGGCTGCCGGACCTGTCGCACGGCGAGACCGTGCCGCCGCCCGGCGCCGCGAACGCCCCGCACCCCCGGCCCGCCGCCCCCGCGGACGGCGCCGCCCGGCACCGGCGGGTCGGGGTCTGAGCCGCCGCCGGTGACGCGCACCACGCCGGGCCCCGCAACGCGCGGGGCCCGGCGTCGGTGCGTCATGATGATCACCGTCCCGGGTCCCCCGGGTGAACACCGCCGGAACGGAGCCCAGTCATGATCCCCTTCGACGAGGGCCGCGCCCGGCTGCTGCTCGCCCACGCCTGCGAGTCCGCCGGACTTCCCGGCCCCGGCGACGCCCGGCTGCTCGCACTCGGCGAGAACGCCGTCTTCGACCTCGGCGACCCGGCCGTGGTCGCCAAGGTCGGCCGCGGCCCCGAGCTGTACGACCGGGCGCACCGCGAGCTCACCGTCGCCCACTGGCTGGCCGGACAGGGCGTCCCGGTGGTGCGCCCGTACGACGCGGTGGCGCCCGAACCCCAGCTCGCCGACGGGCACCCCGTCACCTTCTGGCACCGGCTCGCACCCGCCGTCCGCCCCGCCCGCCCGGTCGACCTCGCCCCGCTGCTGCGCACCCTGCACCGGCTGCCGGTACCGCCCGTGCCGCTCGGCCGGCGCGACCTGCTGGCCCCGGTCGAACGCTGGCTGGCCTCCGCCGAGGGCCACGTCGACCCCGCGGACGTCGCCTTCCTGCGCCACCGCCGGGACGCCTTCGAGGCCGCCCTGCCCGACCTCGTCCCCCGGCTGCACCCCGGCGTGATCCACGGCGACGCGCTGCCGCGCAACGTCCACGTCGGCCCGGACGGACCGGTGCTGCTCGACCTCGAATTCGTCGCGAACGACCTGCGGGAGCACGACCTGGTGGTCCTCGCCCTCGCCCACGACCGCTACGGCGTGCCCGGCGAGGAGTACCGGGCGTTCACCGAGGCGTACGGCTGGGACGTGCGCGAGTGGCCCGGCTTCACGGTGCTGCGCGGCGCCCGCGAGACCGCCAGCGCCTCCTGGGTCGCGCAGCAGGCCGCGAGCAACCCGGCCGCCCTGGCCGAGTTCCGGCGGCGGGTCGACTCCCTGCGGGACGGTGCCACCGGGGTGCGCTGGTACCCGTTCTGACGGCGGGGCGCTACCCCGATCCGCGGCCGGGTGCCAACCGGGGCGGGTGTGAGAAGAGTCCCGGGCGGAGGCGGTCCGGCGCGCAACCACGGCACGTAGGCTCGGCGTCCTACCGGACAGTCATCCTGACCCGAGGGATCGGCACCGTACTCGTACCTCAGGAGCCGCCGCCATGCACCGGACCGCCCGCCGCCCCTCCGCTCCGACCCTCCCCTCCCGCTCCGGGCGCCGACTGATCGCGGGCTGCATCGGGCTGGCCGCCGTGCTGGGGCTCGCCGCGTGCGGGACCGCCAGCGGCGCGCTGCAGTCGCCGAGCACCGCCGCCCAGCCGCCGGTCGCCGCGCACCCGAGCGGAACGGCGGCGGCCACCATCGCCCCGACGCCCGGCTCCGACGGGATACCGCCGGCCGCGGGCGCCTCCGGGTCCGCGGCGTCCTCGTCGTCGGCCGCGTCCTCGTCGTCGGCCGCTCCGGCCGTCCCGGTGAAGCCGCGCACGCCCCGACCGGGGGACTCCTCCGCCCCCGCCTCCCCGGCCGCGCCCGCGGTGCCGGCCTCGCCCGCCGCATCCTCCTCCCCCGCCGCGTCCTCCTCCCCCGCCGCGCCGCCCGAGCACCCCGGGGCGGGCACCGTGATCGGCTCCACCGCCTCCGGCGGCCGCACCGTCGCCCTCACCTTCGACGACGGCCCCGGCCCCGCGACCGGCCAGATCCTCGACCTGCTCGCCCAGTACCACGCCAAGGCCACCTTCTGCGAGATCGGCCAGAACGCCGCCGCCAACCCGGCCCTGGTCAAGCGCGTCCTGGCCGCCGGGCACCGGCTCTGCGACCACAGCGTCCACCACCCGCAGCCGTTCGCGAAGCTCCCGCACGACAAGGCCGCGTACGAGATCGGCGCGGCCCGCGACATGATCGTCCAGGCCGGTGGCCCGGGCACCCGGGTCGACTGGTTCCGCGCCCCGGGCGGCGGCTTCAACGCCGACAACGAGCACATCACCGCGGGCCTCGGGATGTCCTCGCTCGGCTGGTCCGTCGACCCGCGCGACTGGTCCCGCCCCGGCGTGCCGGCCATCGTCGCCACCGTCCAGAAGCAGCTCAAGCCGGGCGGCATCATCCTGATGCACGACGGCGGCGGCGACCGCAGCCAGACCGTGGCCGCGCTCAAGCAGCTGCTGCCCTGGCTGGTCGCCCAGGGCTACACCTTCGACTTCCCGGCGCAGTAACGCAGTTCCCGGCGTCGCCCCCCACAGGCGGGGCTTCGAAGACGGGCCCTAGGGTGTGCGGCGTGACCGACAGCAGCCCCACCCCCGCCGAACTCGTCGCCGCCGTACCGGGACTGGCTCCCTACCTGCGGCCCGCCACGCTGCTCCACCCGTACGCCGCGACACCCGAACCGGCGGCGAGCCGGATCGGCGGCCCGGCTCTGTGGCCGGCCGGCGAGCCCTGGCCGCACTGCACGGCCAAGCACCTGGACGACGACTACCAGGACGTCTCCCCGGCCGACCGCGCGATCTGGGAGGGCATCGACCGCGCGCTGCACGAGCGGGCCCGGGCCGGCGGCGACCCGCACGTCCTCACCTCCGAGGAAGCCGCCGAGCAGCGCCGGATCATGGCCGGCGCCGGCTCCCTCGACCTCACGAACTGGCGCCTCCACCGCAAGGTCGCCGAACGGCCCGCGGCCGGCACGGCCCTGGTACCGCTGGCACACATCCGCGCCGAGGACGCCCCGCACCTGCCCTGGCCGGAGGGCACCGACCGGCTGCAGGTGCTCTGGTGCCCCAACGACCACGACGACATCCAGGGCCAGCGCTTCTACTACGGCCCGAACGTCGAACTGCACTGGCAGCGCGCCGCCGACCTCTCCCCGGTCACCCCGCCGGCACCCCGGCGCAGCGACGAGTACTACCTGCCGACGCCCTGCGCGCTGCGCCCCGAGCAGGTCCTCGACCTGCCCGACCAGGACGAGCTGCCCGGTGAACTCCACGACGCCGCAGAGGAGTTCGCGCAGCGGCACGAACTGGAGTACCACCGCGCGCTGTCCTGCGCGGACGGCTGGAAGCTCGGCGGCTGGCCGTCCTGGCACTCCACCGACCTGATCCCGATCGACTGCGGCTGCGGCGCCCGGATGGTCCACCTGCTCACCGTGGACAGCGGCGGAGACCCGGACCTGTCCGTCGGGCGCTTCGGCGAACTGCACGTGTTCGTCTGCCCGGTGGACCTCGCGCACCCGGTGGGGCTGGACCTGCAGTAGCCCCGGCGGGGCCCCGGTCGGACCCGGCGGGTCGGCCCGGCCGTCGGCCGGCCGGGCCCCCTCAGGTGTGGTCGAGCCGGTGGACCTGCCCGGGGCCGCCCTCCGGGCCCGGGGCGGGGCGTACGGGGCGGGCGGCCATCGGGCCGGTGGCCGGGCTCGCGCGGCTAGCGGGCGGGCCAGCGCGGGTCGACCACCGCCTGCGGGTCCTTGCCGCGGCGCAGCCAGGCCTGCAGGCCCTCCGCCCACGTCCGGTACCAGTCGATCTGCCGGCGGTGCAGCTCGGCCGGAGCGACCGCCCCCACCTCGGCCGGGTAGCGCCCGGCCAGTGCGACGGCGACCCGGACGGCGGCCAGCGCGTCGCTGCCCGCCTCGTGGGCGTCCGTCAGTTCCACCCCGTACACCTCGCAGACCCGCTGCAGGGTGCGCGAGCCCTTGCGGTACTTGTCCACGGCGCGGTCGATCACCAGCGCGTCCAGCACCGGCCCGACCGGCCCGCCGAGGCGCTCCGCGAGCGTCGCCAGTCCGTACCGGCGCAGCTCGGCGTCGAGCAGCGACAGGTCGAACGGCGCGTTGAACGCCACCACCGGTCTCCCGGCGGCTATCCGCTCGCACAGCGCGGCGGCTATCTCCTCCACCGCTTCCTTCGCCGGCCGCCCCTTGCCCCGCGCCACCGCGTCCCCGATCCCGTGGATCGCCTCCGCCTCGGCGGGTATCGGCACCCCGGGGTCGAGCAGCCAGTGCGCGGCCCCCACCCGGGCGGCCCCGACCGTGTCCACGAGCGCGGCCGTGACGATGCGGTCCACGGCCGGGTCGGTGCCCGTGGTCTCCAGGTCGAAGCCGACCAGTGGCTGCTGCCACCAGCTCATCAGGTGTGTCCTTCCGTCCTGTCTCTCGAAACAGCCCCCATCATCACCCGCCCCACCGACAACCCGGCCCACGGGTCGGCCCGCCGGCGTCGCGGACGGGCCGGAACGGGTGCGGTCGAGCCGGTCGGCGGCGCCCCGAACGCCCGGGATCCCAGGGGCACCGGCAGGCACCGGCAGGCACCGGCGGATCGCTACGGCGCCGGGTCGGTCCCGGCCAGTCGGCGGGCCTCGGCGAGGACGTCGGCGTCCACCTCGTCCCGGCTGCGCGTGCTGTACGCCAGGGTGTCGTACTCGTCGTCGAGGCAGGAGAGCGGGTCGGCCGCGTCCAGCTCGTGCCCGAAGCGCTGGTGCGCGGCGCGGGTCAGCTCCCGGGGTGTCAGTTCCCCGTTCAGGAAGGCCACGGCGAGCGCCCGCAGGACGTCCTCCTCGGCGCCGTCGCCGCCGAAGGGGTGGAAGACCAGGCCCTGTTCGGCCATGGCCGCGGGCAGCAGGGTGTGGAGTTCGGTGGCGGCCTCGCGGTAGGAGCAGGCGGCCAGTTCGCGCAGGGCCGGACCGTCGAGCCCGACGACCAGGGCCTCGCAGGCCGCGTCGACCACCACCCGGCCGTCGGCGGCCCCGCCGCTCCACAGGGCGGCGCAGTCCCGGAGCCGGGTGAGCGCCTGGTCCGGGGTGGTCACGGGGGCGGGCTCGGGGGCCGGGCGGTACATGTGGACGTCGACCGGGTCCTCGTGGACGACGGTGAAGCCGTGCCGCTCGTAGAGCCGCCGGGCGGCGCTGCCCTGGAGGACGATCAGGCGCACCGGCTCCCGGGCGGCGTCGGCCTCGGCGAGGAGCCGGCGCAGCACGGCGCCGCCGATCCCGCGGCCCTGCAGGTGCGGGGCGAGGTAGAACAGTTCCAGGTGGCGGCCGCCCTGCGGGTCGGGCCGGACGGCGACGGAGCCGGCGAAGGCGCCGTCGACCAGCAGCACGGACGTCCACCTGGTGGAGAAGGAGTCCGCCACCCGCCGGCGGGAGCGGTCCGGGTCCCAGCGGCCGAGGCGTTCCAGGTCGGCGCGCATGACCTGGTCCTTGAGGTCGGTGATGCGTTCGAGGTCGTCGACGGCGGCGGGTACCAGGGTCCAGGCGGGATAGCTGTTCACGGACCGCAGTCTGTCAGCCCCGCCGCCGCCGGGACCACGGGGTTTCCCGGGGCGTCCGGCCCTCACGACACGGGCCGGGAGTCCGCCCAGACCCCCTCGAACTCCTCGCGGTAGACCTCCAGCAGCCCCGGTTCGGTGCCGCCGGGCTGCTGGCCGGCGCCGCCGCGCAGCACCAGCGCCGGGGACTCCATGCCGCGGGAGCGGCGCAGGTAGGGCTGGATGACGCCGAGGTCGCGGCCCTGCCGGCGGCCGCCCGCCTGGCCGGTGGCCCGGGGGCCCTCGACCAGGTAGGCGGTGAAGCGCGGGGTCTCGTCGAACACCCGGATCTCGAAGCCGCCCTGGTCCCGCAGCCGGGCCCGGACCCGCCGCACGTGCATGATGTTCATCTCGATCGAGCGGGACAACTCGCTGCGGCTGAGGCCGAGTTCGCGTTCGCGGCGGCGCACCGCGCTGCTCGCCGGGTTGAGGAAGAGCAGCCGGACCCGGCAGCCCTCCCCGGCGAGGCGCACCAGGCGCTTGCCGGTGTAGTTCTGGCAGAGCATGCCGAGGCCGATGCCGAGCGCGTCCAGTCGCCGGGCGCCGTCCAGCAGGTCCTCCACCGGCAGGTCGCGCTGCAGCCGGACCCGGTCGGCGTGCACCGCGACCACGTCCGCGTACCGGCCGGCCACCAGGGACTCCACCACGTCGGCGGGCACCCCGCCCGCGCCGCCGTCCAGGACGGCCAGCAGCCGGGCGGCGGCGCGCTCGGTCTGCGCCAGGACGGTCTGGGTGAGCACCCGGTTGCGGGAGACCACGTGCCGGGCCACCTCCAGCTCGTCCAGCGCGAGCTCGATCTCGCGCCGGTCGGCCAGGTACGGCTCGAAGCACGGCCAGTGCTGGACCATCAGCTCGCGCAGCTGGGGCAGGGTGAGGAAGACCAGCGGGTCGTCGTCGGCCGGGTCGAGCAGGTAGCCCTTGCGGCGGCTGACCTCGCGCACCGCCCCGGCCCGGTGCGCCCACTCCTCGCCGGCCGGTCCGGCGGCCGCGGTGACCCAGTCCTCGCCGTGGGCGGGGGCGTAGATCGGGTGCAGCACCTCGTCCACCAGGGAGCGCAGCCGTTGCTCGACCAGGTTGAGCCAGACGTAGGCGCGGCCGGACAGCCGCACCCGCTGGTAGGCGTCCTCCCACTCGCCGGCCGACCAGGCCAGTGCCGGTATCTCGACCGGGCCGCCCTGGGCGGGCACCAGCGTGCGGCCGGTCAGGGTGGGACGCATGACCACCGTGGGCGCCTCGCTGCGGGCCGCGCCCCGGTCGGGGCCGTCGGGCCCGGGGCCACGGCCGCCGGCGGGGAACACCATGCGCCACCTCATCTGGTTGCTGCCGCCGGCCCCCGCGGGCGCGAGGACCGTTGACGGACCGCCATCAGCCTGTTGACGGACTGTCGGCGGGGCGCCGGGCGGCCGGACGATCAAGGGTACTGCCCGCCGCGAGCCGACCGCAGCCGGATCGGCGGGGCTCCGCCCGCGCCGCGGGGCCCGCCCGGCCCGCGTTCCCGCCCGCACCGGCGGCGGCTCGGGCGCCCGGGCGGGCGCGCCCCACCGGCATCACTCTTCACACGAATGCCCGCCGGACACTCGTTCGGACCAACCCGGGCCGGTTCTCCCGGCCACCGGGGAAGGGCTCCGGAAGTATGCGGGCTGTGCCGTGCGTCACGGCGCGCGAGCACCGCACATGCCCGGCCGCCCGGCCGGGCAGGAGAGCGTCCGGGTCCGGGCAGGCTGTCGGACTTATTGTCGGACTACATGTCAGTTTGCTTATGCAGCAAGGAAGTTGAGGAGCCATGCAGGTCTGGCCCGGCACGCCCTACCCCCTCGGCGCCACCTACGACGGAGCCGGCACCAACTTCGCCGTGTTCTCCGAGAGCGCCGACCGCATCGAACTGTGCCTGCTCGCCGAGGACGGCTCCGAGACCGCCGTCGAACTGCGCGAGACGGACGCGTTCGTCCGGCACGCCTACCTCCCCGGCGTCCAGCCCGGCCAGCGCTACGGCTTCCGCGTGCACGGACCGTACAACCCGGGCCTCGGCCAGCGGCACAACAGCGCCAAGCTGCTCCTGGACCCGTACGCCAAGGCGATGAGCGGGCACATCGACTGGGACGAGTCGGTCTACGGCTACCACTTCGGCGCACCCGAGCGCCGCAACGACCTCGACTCCGCCCCGCACACCATGCACTCGGTGGTGATCAACCCGTACTTCGACTGGGGCACCGACCGCCCGCCGCGCACCGACTACCACCGCACCGTCATCTACGAGGCCCACGTCAAGGGCCTCACCCGGCTCCACCCGGGCATCCCCGAGGAGATCCGCGGCACCTACGCCGGCCTCGCCCACCCCGCGGTGATCGAACACCTCGCCAAGCTCGGCGTCACCGCGATCGAGCTGATGCCGGTGCACCAGTTCGTCCGCGACCACCGGCTGCGCGACCTCGGCCTGGCCAACTACTGGGGCTACAACACGATCGGCTTCTTCGCGCCGCACTCCTCCTACTCCTCCACCGGCGACCGCGGCCAGCAGGTGCAGGAGTTCAAGTCGATGGTCAAGGCGCTGCACGCGGCCGGCATCGAGGTGATCCTGGACGTCGTCTACAACCACACCGCCGAGGGCAACCACCTCGGCCCCACCCTCTCGCTGCGCGGCCTGGACAACGTCTCCTACTACCGCCTCGCCCAGGACCAGCGCTTCTACGAGGACACCACCGGCACCGGCAACAGCCTGCTGATGCGCAGCCCGCACGTGCTCCAGCTGATCATGGACTCGCTGCGCTACTGGGTCACCGAGATGCACGTGGACGGCTTCAGATTCGACCTCGCCGCCACCCTCGCCCGGCAGTTCCACGAGGTCGACCGGCTCTCCTCCTTCTTCGACCTGGTCCAGCAGGACCCGGTGGTCTCCCAGGCCAAGCTGATCGCCGAACCCTGGGACCTCGGCGAGGGCGGCTACCAGGTCGGCAACTTCCCCCCGCTGTGGACGGAGTGGAACGGCATGTACCGGGACACCGTGCGCGACCTGTGGCGCGGCGAGAACGCCACCCTCGCCGAGTTCGGCTCCCGCCTCACCGGCTCCTCCGACCTCTACCAGGACGACGGCCGACGCCCGATCGCCTCCATCAACTTCGTCACCTGCCACGACGGCTTCACCCTGCGCGACCTGGTCTCCTACAACGACAAGCGCAACCAGGCCAACGGCGAGGACAACCGCGACGGCGAGTCCTTCAACCGCTCCTGGAACTGCGGCGTCGAGGGCCCCTCCGGCGACCCGGCCGTCGAGGAGCTGCGAGCACGCCAGCAGCGCAACTACATCGCCACCCTGATGCTCTCCCAGGGCGTGCCGATGCTCTCGCACGGCGACGAACTCGGCCGCACCCAACTGGGCAACAACAACGCCTACTGCCAGGACAACGACCTCACCTGGGTGCAGTGGCCCGAGGATGACGGGCCGCAGGCGCGGCTGCTGGAGTTCACCCAGGGAATGATCTGGCTGCGCCGCGACCACCCGGTGTTCCGCCGCCGCCGGTTCTTCCACGGCCGGCCGGTGTCCGCCTCCGGCGGGTTCGACGACCTCACCGACATCGCCTGGTTCACCCCGACCGGGGAGGAGATGACCAAGCGCAACTGGGGAGCCAGCTACGCCAAGTCGCTGACCGTCTTCCTCAACGGCTACGCGATCTCCGAACCCGACCGGCGCGGCGGGCGGATCGTCGACGACTCCTTCCTGCTGATGTTCAACGCGCACTTCGAACCACTGGAGTTCACCGTGCCCGCCGACCACGGCCAGGAGTGGCGGGTCGTGGTCGACACCACCCAGCCCCGGCTCCCCGCCCCGGGCACCGGGGCGCGGGTCAAGGCCGGGGACACGCTGTGGCTCACCGACCGCTCGCTGATGGTGCTGCAGCGGCCGGCGTGACCGGCCGCCCGACGACCGGGGGCGGCCCGGGGGGCGACTGGGGGGCTACCGAGGGGCGGTCACCTGTTCGGATCAACAGCGGGTCTTGGCGGCAGGCTCCCCCGGGTACCTATGGAGCTATGACCTCCGCCGCCGAGCCCGCGCAGCCCCGCCCGGCCGCCGTCCCTCCCGGCGGCACCCCCACCGCCAGCTACCGTCTCCAGCTCCAGCCCGGCTTCACCCTCCACGACGCCACCGCCGCCGTCCCCTACCTGGCCGCCCTCGGCGTCTCCCACCTGCACCTGTCCCCCCTGCTGGAAGCCGTCCCCGGCTCCACCCACGGCTACGACACCGTCGACCACACCCGGATCAGCGAGCAGCTCGGCGGCGAGCCGGCCCTGCGCGCGCTGGCCACCGCCGCCCGCGGGCACGGACTGCGGCTGATCGCGGACGTGGTGCCCAACCACATGGCCGTACCGGCCCCCGAACGGCTCAACCGCCCGCTCTGGCAGGTGCTGCGCGACGGGCCCGACTCGCCGTACGCCCGCTGGTTCGACATCGACTGGACCGCCCAGCCCGGCCCCGCCGACGACCCCGGGCGCGGCCGGGTCCTGCTGCCGCTGCTCGGCGACCGGCTCGGCGCCGTCCTGGACCAGCTGACCGTGGACGGCGGGAGCCTGCGCTACCACCGGCACGAACTGCCGCTGCGCCCCGGCACCGAGTCACTGCCGCTGCCCGAGCTGCTCGCCCGCCAGTGGTACCGGCTCGCCTGGTGGCGCCTGGCCCGCACGGAGCTCAACTACCGGCGCTTCTTCACCGTCAACGAGCTGATCGCCCTGCGCGTCGAGGACCCCGAGGTGTTCGCCGCCACCCACGGCGTGCTGCTGCGGCTGCACGCCGAGGGCGTCCTGGACGGCTTCCGGATCGACCACCCGGACGGGCTCGCCGACCCGCGCGGCTACCTGCGCCGGCTCGCAGCGGCCACCGGCGGGGCGTCGGGGACCACCGGCGGCGCGTCGGGGGCCGCCGGCGGCGCGTACGTCGTGGTCGAGAAGATCCTCACCGGCGAGGAGCAGCTGCCCGAGGACTGGCCGGTCGCCGGCACCACCGGCTACGACGCGCTGCGCCGCATCGACGGCGTGCTCACCGACCACGCGGGCGCCTGCCTGCTGGCCGGGGCCTACGAGTCCTTCCTGCGCGGCGGACCGGTCCGGGACCTCTGCGAGGACCCCCACCCGGCACTCGCCGCCGCCCGGCGCGGACGGGCCGACATGACCGGGCCGGACGGCGAGCTCGCCGCCGAGATCGAACGGCTGGTGCGGATCGCCCTGCGGATCGGCGCCGCCGAACCCGCGCACGCCGACCACGCGCCCTGGCAGCTGCGCGCCGCGCTCGCCCGGCTGCTCACCGGCTACCCGGCGTACCGGCCCTACGCGCGGCCCGGCGAGGCACCCCCGGCGGCCTCCCGGCAGCAGCTGCGCGCGGCCCTGGACGGCTCCGCCGACCCCACCGACCGCCTGGTGGCCGCGCTGGCACTCGGCGAGCTGGGCCGCGGTGCCGACCACGACGAGTTCTGCGTCCGCTTCGCCCAGACCGCCGCGGCGGTGGCCGCCAAGGGCGTCGAGGACACCGCCTTCTACCGCTGGAACGCGTTGCCCGGCCTGAACGAGGTCGGCGGCGAGCCCGCCCGGCCCGGGCTGCGCCCGGCGGACTTCCACGACTGGTGCCGCCGCCAGGAGCGCACCTGGCCGCACGGCATGACCGTGCTCTCCACCCACGACACCAAGCGCAGCGCCGACGCCCGCGCCCGGCTCGCCGTCCTCGCCGAGCAGCCGCACGCCTGGGCCGCCGAGGCCGCCGCCTGGTCCACCGCGGCCGGCCCGGCGGCCCCCGGCCTCGACCGCGACGCCGACTGGCTGCTCTGGCACACCCTGGTCGCCGCCTGGCCGATCACCCCCGACCGGCTGGTCGCCGCCCTGCTCAAGGCCGTCCGCGAGGCCAAGCTGCACACCTCCTGGACCGAGCCCGACCCGCGCTACGAACGGGCGCTGGAGGAGCGGGCCCGCGCCGCCTACGGCAACCCCGGGCTGCTCCCCCGGATCGAGGGCCGGGTGCACGCCCTCGCCCCGCACGCCCGCTCCAACACCCTCGCCGCCGCCCTGCTGCACCTCACCGTGCCGGGCGTGCCCGACCTCTACCAGGGCAGCGAGGAGCCGCTGTACACCCTGGTGGACCCGGACAACCGGGGCGTGGTGGACCTCGGCGCGCTGGCCGTGCGGCTCACCGACTCCGCCACCCGGCGCCCCGGCGACCTCGCCCGCGAGAAGCTGCACCTCACCACCACCGCCCTGCACCTGCGCCGCTCCCGCCCGCTCGGCCCGTACCGGCCGCTGCCCGCCACCGGCGCCGCCGGCGACCACCTGCTGGCCTTCGCCCGCGGCGACGACGTCGTCACCGCCGTCACCCGGCTGCCGTACGGGCTGCAGCGGGCGGGCGGCTGGCGGGACACCGTGCTGGAGCTGCCGCCGGGCGGGCCGTGGACGGACGAGCTGACCCTGCGGAGCTTCCCGGCGGGCCCGGTACCGGTAGCCGAACTGCTGGCCGGGAGCCCGGTGGCGCTGCTGACGAGGAGGGGCTGATGCCGGCCTACGAGGTGTGGGCGCCCCACGCCGCTTCCCGCGTCCGCGTCGAAGTCGACGGCACGGAACACGAGTTGGCCCGCTGCGCCGACCGCGCCGGCTGGTGGTCCGGGCAGGCCCCGGCGGGCGACTACGCCTTCCGCCTCGACGACGGCCCGCCGCTGCCCGACCCGCGCTCGGCCTGCCAGCCGCACGGCCCGCACGGCCCGAGCCGCCCGGTGGACCACGCCGCGTTCCGCTGGTCGCGGACCGGCTGGCGCGGCCGCGCGCTTCCCGGCGCGGTGCTGTACGAGCTGCACATCGGCACCTTCACCGCCCGCGGCACCTTCGAGGCCGCCGCCGAACACCTGGACCACCTGGTCGAGTTGGGCGTCGACTTCGTCGAGCTGATGCCGGTCTGCCCGTTCCCCGGCCGGCACGGCTGGGGCTACGACGGGGTCTCGCTCTGGGCCGTCCACGAGCCCTACGGCGGGCCCGAGGGACTCAAGCGCTTCGTCGACGCCGCCCACCGCAAGGGCCTCGGCGTGGTGCTGGACGTCGTGCACAACCACCTCGGCCCGTCCGGCAACTACCTCCCCGCGTACGGCCCGTACTTCACCGACCGGCACCACACGCCGTGGGGCTCCGCCGTGAACCTGGACGCGCCCGGCTCGGACGAGGTGCGCGCGTACCTGATCGGCAGCGCACTGGCCTGGCTTCGCGACTACCGCATCGACGGCCTGCGGCTGGACGCCGTGCACGCCCTCGCGGACGACCGCGCGGTCCACTTCCTGGAGGAACTCTCCTACGAGGTACGGAAGTTGGCGGTCACCACGAACCGCCCGCTGTTCCTGATCGCCGAGTCCGACCTCAACACCCCGCGCACCACCGCCCCGACCGAGGCCGGCGGCCAGGGCCTCACCGCCCAGTGGAGCGACGACTTCCACCACGCCCTGCACTGCGCGCTGACCGGTGAATCCCAGGGCTACTACGCGGACTTCGCGCGCGAACCGCTCGCCGCCGTCGCCAAGGCGCTGACCCGCGGGTTCTTCCACGACGGCACCTGGTCCTCCTTCCGCGGCCGCAGCCACGGACGCCCGTTCCCCACCGCCGAGGGCCACCGACTGCTCGGCTATCTGCAGACCCACGACCAGGTCGGCAACCGGGCGCTCGGGGACCGCATCTCCACCACGCTCCCCGTCGGCCGACTCGCCTGCGGCGCCGCCCTGGTGCTCACCTCGCCGTTCACCCCGATGCTGTTCATGGGTGAGGAATGGGGCGCCGCGACACCCTGGCAGTACTTCACCGACCACACCGACCCGGACCTCGCCGAGGCCGTCCGACAGGGCCGGCGGCGGGAGTTCACCGAGCACGGCTGGGCCGCCGAGGCCGTCCCCGACCCCCAGGAGCCCGCCACCGTGCTGCGCTCCGTCCTCGACTGGACCGAGCCCCGGCGCGCCCCGCACGCCGAACTGCTCTCCTGGTACCGGACGTTGATCCGACTGCGCCGGGAGCGACCGGAGTTCGCCGACCCCGACCTCGGCGCGGTGCGGGCGGTCCTCGACGAGGCGGCGGGGTGGCTGGTGGTGCACCGCGGGCCGTACCGGGTCGCGGTCAACCTCGGGCCGGACGAGGCCGCAGTGCCGCTGGGGGCCGCCGGGCGCGAGGTGGTCGCGGCCTTCGGCCCGGTGGCGCCGGCCGGCACGGACGTGCGGGTGGGACCGGACGCGGTGGCCGTGGTCCTGACCGGCTGATCCACCGACGGCCGCGGTGCCGGGCGTCGCAGCGCAGCCGCCCACGGCGCGAGCGCTCGCGGCCCCGGGGACCGTGGCCGGCTCACCAGAGGAAGGTGCCGATCCGCTCCCGCAGCGCGGGCGCGTCCAGGCCGTAGGCGGCCAGGTGCTCCGCGATCGAGCCGTAGTGCCGGTGCTCCTCGCGCGGCACGCCCAGGCCCAGCACCCGGTGCGGGCGGTCGGCCAGCGCCTCGTGCACCTCGTTCGCCGACGTCCCGGCCAGGTACGGCTCGACCAGCACCACCTCCGCCCGCTCGCCGACCGCCGCCCGCAGCCCGGCCGCGTCGAAGGGGCGCACCGTCGCCGCGTACAGCACCGTGACGTCCAGGCCCTCGGTGGCCGCGAGCACCGCGTCCAGCATCGGCCCGACGGCCAGCACCACACCGCGCGAGCCGGTGCGGACGGTGCTGAAGCGGCCCGGCTCGACCGCCACCGGCGCGGCGTTCTGGTGCGCCGAGAGCCGGACGTACACGTTGCGGTCGCCGTCCGCGTACGCGTGGCGCAGCAGTTGCTCGGCCTCGTCCGGGTGCCCGGGGACGTGGACGGTCCAGTCCGGCAGGGTGTCCAGCAGCGCGACGTCGCCCGGGGACATGTGGGTGCGGCCGCCGGCCGGCCAGTCGTACGAGCCCGCCGCGCTCACCAGGACGGCCCCCACGCCCTGGTGGACCAGGTCCAACTTGACCTGCTCGAAGGGCCGTTCGATCAGGAAGCTGGCGAAGGTGTGGGCGATCGGCCGCATCCCGCTCAGCGCCAGGCCGCCGGCCGCGCCGATCAGCAGCTGTTCGCGGATGCCGACGTTGACCACCCGGTCGGGGTGGCGCTCCTGGGCCGGGGTGAAGGCGGCCGCGGTGATGTCGGCGAGCACCACGGCCAGCCGGGGGTCCTCGTCCAGCAGGCGGGTGGTGACGGCGACGAAGCGGTCGCGCATGGTGTCCATCGGTGACGTTCCTTCCGGGAATGCGGGTTCGGCGTGCTCGTCCGGGCGCTCTCGGGGCGGCCGGATGCTCAGTGGTTCTCCTTGGGCTCCACCCGGGCGACCACCACGTGCGGGCGGCCCGGGTGCTCGGCGGTGAAGGCCCGGTGCAGCGCCTCGTGGTCGCGGCCGTCCACCGTCGCGGTCGACCAGCCCGCGGCCGCGAACCGCTGCGCGATGCCGCCCTGCCAGCCGTGCGTGGCCGAGGAGTTGTCGATCACCACGACGTGCAGCCGCTCCAGCCCGTACGACCCGGCGAAGGCGACCGCCTCGTGGTTGGAGCCCTCGTCGAACTCGGCGTCGCCGACCAGCACCCACACCGCGGCGTCGGTCAGGCCCTGCGCGCGCAGCCCGAGCGCCGTGCCGACGCCCAGCGGCAGGCCGTGCCCGAGCGAGCCGGAGGAGATCTCCACGCCGGGCACCAGCGTGCGGTCCGGGTGGTGGCCGAGCGGCGAGTCGTAGCCGCCGAAGCTCGGCAGTACCTCGGGGTCGATGAAGCCCTTGGCCGCGAGCACCGCGTAGTACGCCATCGGCCCGTGGCCCTTGGAGAGCAGGAAGCGGTCGCGGTCCTGCTCCTGCGCGGTGGCCGGGCCGACCCGCAGCACCCGGTCGTACAGCACCCAGAGCACGTCCAGCGTGGAGGTGGCGGCCGGGCCGTGCTTCTCGGCGCCGGTCATCAGTGCCATCAGGGCCGGCAGGTCCTCGAACCGGGCCTCGGGACGGGCCTGGGCACGGCTCCCGGAACGGCTCTCGGTCACGGATCCCGCGGTTGCGTTCGTCGTCATGACCACGATCGTGCAACTTAAAGCCAGCTTGAGGTCAAGCGGCTACAGTGGGCTCCCATGACGGCCCACCCCGACGACCGCCGCACCGCCGGCCCGCACCACAGCGACCTGCTCACGATCGGCCAACTCGCCGACCGCAGCGGCCTCGCCGCGTCCGCGCTGCGCTACTACGAGAGCCTCGGCCTGATCCACGCCACCCGCACCACCGGCGGGCAGCGCCGCTACACCCGGGGCACCCTGCGCCGGATCGCGTTCATCCGCGCGGCCCAACGGGTCGGCCTCTCCCTCGACGAGGCACGGGTCGCCCTCGACCGCCTCCCCGACCGCCCGGCACCCACCCGCGCCGAGTGGGACCGGGTGGCCGAGTCCTGGCAGGGCCGCATCGACGAGCAGATCGCCGAACTCGAACTGCTGAAGCGCAAGCTGTCCGGCTGCATCGGCTGCGGCTGCCTCTCGCTCGCCCGCTGCGCCCTCTACAACGCCGGCGACCGCGCCGCCGACGCCGGCCCCGGCGCCCGCTACCTGCTCACCCGCGACCCGGCCGCCGGGCCCGAGCCGGTCCCGCCGTCCGCCGACGCGTACGGCGACGCGTACGGCGCGGCCCCGCAGGAGCGGTGAAAAGCCTTTGCGGCGCGGGCCCGGCCCTGCCTACGGTGCGCCCGTGCTGCCTCTGGTACTGACGGACGAGGAATGGGACGCGGTCGTCCCCGACGAGTCGGTGGTGCGCCCCGGCGCGGAGGCGCTGTGCGCCCGGCTCGGCGTCGGCGGACTGCCGCTGGAACGCTTCGCGGAGGGCTCCGTCCCGGTCTACGCCGTCGGCGACGAGCACGTCCTCAAGCTGTTCCCGGCCGCCAGTGCCCGGGACGGCCTCGTCGAGGCGCGCGTCCTGGACCGGCTGCGGGGCGCGCTGCCGATCCCCACCCCGGTGGTGCGCGAGGCCGGCGAGTACGTCAACGGCTGGCGCTACGTGCTGATGTCCCGGCTGCCCGGCGAGGGCCTGGCGCCCGCCTGGCCGCGCATCCCCCGGCCCGAACGCGAGCGGATCGCGCGCGACTGCGGCGAGGCACTCGCCGCCCTGCACGCCCTCGACCCCGAACCGCTCGCCGACGCCCTCGGCCCCGGCGACTGGCACGCCTTCCTCGACGATCAGCGGGCCGGCGCCGTCGCCCGCCAGCGGGACCGCGGCCTGCCGGAGGCCTGGTCCGAGCAGATCCCGGACTTCCTCGCCGCCGCCCCGCTCCCGGCGGCGCCCGGACGCGCCCTGCTGCACACCGAGTTCATGCGCGAGCACCTCCTCACCGACCCGGCCGCCGGCTGGCGCCTGACCGGCCTGTTCGACTTCGAGCCCGCCATGATCGGGGACCCTGCCTACGACCTCGTCGCCGTCGGCCTCTTCACCACCCGCGCCGACCCGCACCTCCTCGGGCAGCTGCTGGCCGCCTACGGCCGGGCCGTCGAGCCGCGGCTGCTGATGGCCTACACACTGCTCCACGTCTACAGCAACCTGCCTTGGTACCTACGGGAGTTGAAGCCCGCCGCCCGGACGCTGGACGCCCTCGCCGAGGAGTGGTTCGGGGCGCTGGGCTAACCCCGCGGATCCGTGCGCAGCAGGCCGTAGCGGACGACGTCGCGCCACTGCCCGTCCCGGAAGGTCAGTGCGCGCTGCACGCCCTCCCGGGTGAAGCCGCACTTCTCCAGCGCCCGCTGCTCGGCGTGGTTGCCGGTCTCGGTGTCCGCCTCCAGCCGCATCACCGGCGAGTGCGCGAACAGGTAGTCCACGAGCAGGCGTTGGGCCGCGGTGCCGATGCCCCGGCCGCGCACCTCCGGACGGAGCTGGATGCCGATGTTCCAGTACGGGGCGTTGGTCGCGGCGTTCATCCGGCGCCAGGCGACGAATCCCGCGAACTCGCCGCCGACCCGGACCGCCAGCACCGACCGCTCGTCCGACAGCAGGCCGTCCTCGGCCCAGGTGCGGCGGAACCGGCCGGGATCGCGCCAGCCGAACCACTGGAACGGGCCCAGCTGCTCGGGGTCGGCGACCAGCCCCTCCAGCCGGGCGAGGTCGGCCTCGGCGATCGGGGCGAGGAGGATCGTTTCGTCGGTCACACCGGCCCCAACGACCACTCCCCGCCGACGAGTTCCTCGGCTGCCGGGCTCCGGGCCGCACAGGCTCGGGCCGCACGAGCTCGGGCCGCACGGGCTCGGGCCGCGCCGCATCGCGTCACATCGCCTCGCTTCGCGTCGCTAGAGCGGCAGTGCCCACAGGTCGACGGCGAGCCAGCCGGTCGCCGTGACCGCCGCGCACACCCGGGCGACCACCGCCGCCCGACGGCCGCACTCGCGGCCCCGGGCCCGCTGGAACCCCGCGATCAGCCCGGCGATCGCGGTGACCGGCAGGGCGAGGAAGGCCAGGTAGAGGGGCCAGCCGTCGACCGCCAGCGCGAACAGGACGCCGACGAGGCCACAGGGCACCGACACCGCCGCGACGGCCATTCCGGCCGCCGCGCAGGCGACCCGGAAGTGCTTGCGGCCGCCAAAGAAGGGCGGCACGGCGCAGGCCGCCACGCAGAAGAGCCCGGCCGCGTACAGGAACGCCCCGGCAGTACCGAACCCGTCGACGACGGCGACCACCGGCAGGAGGAACACGACACCCCCGAGCCCCGACAGCAGACGGGCGCTCACCGGCACCGCTTCCATGGATCCCCCGGGCACGTAGGTGAACGCATACATTTGAACGCGTTCGAATGTAACACGCCCCCACACGGCGGCAGGCCGCCCCGACGCCCGCCGGGCCCGCTCGCAGCCTTGCCCGAAACGTTATGCCGCCCCCGCTCCCGCGGGCCCCGGCGGCTCCGCGGAACGGGCCCTTCCCGACGCGCGGCGGGCACGCCGCCGTACGCCGGACCGGCCCGGAACCACCCCGTCCCACCACCACGGCCGGGGCCCCGACAGCCTGCCCCACAAGGGATTTCGCGTCGCTCGCAGCCACCCGCCGGGCCGCCTACGCTCGGCCGCATGAACCGCACGATCCGCACCGCCGAGGACGTCCTCGCCCTCCTCGACCGGCTGTTCCCGCCGGCCGAGGCCTGGTGGGACCGTTTCTATGCCGACCGCTCCGCCGACCGCCCGTTCTTCACCCCCGAGCCGGACGAGAACCTGGTCTCCTATCTCGACCGCGGCCTGGTCTCCTATCTCGACCGCGGCCTGCTCTCCCCCGGCGCCGGGCACGCGCCCGCCCGCGCCCTCGACCTCGGCTGCGGGCCCGGCCGCAACGCGATCCACCTGGCCGCCCGCGGGTTCGAGGTGGACGCCGTCGACGTCTCCTCCGCCGCCGTCGCCTGGGCCGAGGAGCGCGCCCGCGAGGCCGGGGTCGGCGCCGCCGTGCGCTTCCACCGGGCGAGCATCTTCGAGGCCGACCTCCCGCACGCCCGGTACGACCTGGTCTACGACTCCGGCTGCCTGCACCACCTGCCGCCGCACCGCCGCGTCAGCTACCTCGCCCTCCTCGACCGCGTCCTCGCACCGGGCGGGCACTTCGCCGTCACCGCGTTCGCCGCCGGGGCGATGGGGTCCGAGCGGCCCGACGAGGAGCTGTACCGGCTGGGCGCCCTGGAGGGCGGCCTGGCGTGGTCCCCCGACGAGCTCCGCTCGCTGTTCCGCGAGCTCACGCCGCTGGAGATCCGCCCGATGGCGGCCCGGCCGCCGGGCTCCGGGCTCTTCGGTCTCCCCTTCCTCCTCACAGGTCTCTTCCAGCGAACTACCAGTCTCTAACCAGCCTCTCATCCTCCGCGCCTAGCCTCCGACCCCATGAACGTCTCCCTGCTGGACGGCTGGTTCCCCTGGACGGTGCAGGCCGCGGCCCTCGCGGTGTTCCTGGGCTCGGTGGCCCGGCGGGACCGGACGTGGCGGCTGAAGTGGGGTCCGGTCGCGCTCGGGACGGCGGTGGCGGTCACCGCCGTCGCCGCCGTCTCCGTGGTGACGCTCAGCGGGATCACCGACCCGATCCCGTACGGGGTGTGGCTGTGGAGCGGGGTGGCCGTCGCGGCCCTGTGCGTGCTCGGGTTCGGCTGGCGCGGCGCGCGGTGGTGGCGGCGACTGCTGGTGGTGCCGACCGTCCTGCTGGCGCTGTTCTGCGCCGCGAACAGCCTGAACGCCGCCACCGGCTACTACCCGACCCTGGGCGACGCGATCGGTGAGCTCGGCGGCGGGCCGCTGCCGCAGCAGGTCACGCTCGCCGAACTCGCCTCCCTCCACGGCAGGACGAGCACCGGCCGCATCGTCCAGGTCGACATACCGGACACCACCGGCGGCTTCGCCCACCGCCAGGAGCTGGTGTACCTGCCGCCCGCCTGGTTCCGCAGCCAGAGCAGGCCCAAGCTGCCGGTGCTGGAGATGATCGGCGGCGAGTTCGCGGCGCCGGACAACTGGATCCGCTCCGGCAACGCCGTGAAGACCGCGGACGCGTTCGCCGCCCAGCACAACGGCTTCGCGCCGATCCTGGTCTTCGTCGACGCCACCGGCGGCTTCCGGGTGGACACCGAGTGCGTGGACGGCCCGCACGGCAACGCCGAGACCCACCTGGTCAAGGACGTCCCGCCGTTCGTCCAGAAGACCTTCAACGCCGCCACCGACCCGCACAAGTGGGGCGTGGCCGGCTGGTCGATGGGCGGCACCTGCGCCGTCGACCTGACCGTCGAACACCCCGGCGTCTTCACGCACTTCGGCGACTTCTCGGGCGACCGGGGCCCGTTCATCGGCGACAAGGACCACACCGTCCAGGAGCTGTACGGCGGCGACGCCGCGGCCTGGGCCGCCCACGACCCGCTGACGGTGCTCGCCCACCACCCCCGGTACCAGGGCGTCTCCGGCTACTTCGGCCAGGGCGACGAGGAGCACGGCCAGATCGAGTCCGCCAAGGCCCTGGAGGCGGCCGCCCGGAAGGACGGCATCCGCACCGTCTCCGCCGTCGGCTCCGGCAAGCACAGCTGGCAGACCGGCGCCGCGACCTTCGCCCAGGCGCTCCCCTGGCTCGCCCAGCAGCTCGGCGTCCCGGGCACCCACGGGTAGCCGCCCGGCTCCCGCCGCGGCCCCTCCGACGCTCGCCGTCCCGGGGCCACCGCGTGGGAAAGCCTTGGTGTCAAGGGCCGCCCGCGGTCCGTCCTCCGGCGCGGCCGGGGCACCGTACGCGCTCGCAGCACCGCGCTCCGTCGGCGCGGATCCCCTGTTCAGGGCGGCACTTGACCGTGTCCGGCCGCTCCAGGAATCCCCCGCACCCCGCGCATAGCTCCCGCCGCGCCCGCACACACGTTCCCCACCACTGCCCTGCAACCACCCGGGCCACCCGGGCGTCCGCCGGAATCCCGCTTTGCTCCCGACGGTCGCTTGGCATAGGTTTCGACCGCCGTCGACGCAGCACCGGCGCTGACCGCCCCTCAAACCCGAGGAGGGCGGCGCGGCCAGGAGCCGGACGGCAGTACGTCAACGGGGGAGGAAGAGCCATGCCGAGTGCCCGCGACCACGGGTCGCCCGGGCGGCGGGGGCGGACGGGCGGTGCCGCGCACCAGCGGCCCGCGACCGACGCGCACCCGACCCCGATCCACGCCACCGGACACTTGAGGATTCGTCAGTTGCGCAGCACCCGCCTGGTCACCGCCACCGCCGCAGCCCTCGTCTGCCTGGGCGCCCTCAGCGCCTGCGGACCGGACAACAGCGGCGCGGACGGCGGCAAGACCGCCGCACCCGCTCCGTCCACCGCCGCCGCGACCGGCGCCGCCCCCAGCGGTGCCCCCGCCACGGGCACCGGCAAGCCCGCCGGCACCGGCGGCACCGACGGAGCTGCGAAGACCATCCCGGCCAAGGCCTGGATGGACACCAAGAGCATCCCGATGGACGAGACCTACCACTACGCGCCGCTGGCGGCCAACGCCAAGCCGCAGACCGGCCCGGTCCAGTTCAAGGGCATGGAGCTGTGCCACGCCCCGATCGCCAAGGACGACGAGTACGGGTTCGCCGGCACCGCCTCCGCGAAGGCCTCGGTCGGCTTCGGCGGCGACCGCTGGACGGCCCAGCAGACCCTGCTCTTCGTCGGCGACCCGACCCACAGCAGCGGCACCAAGCAGACCACCAACATGGTCGACCAGCGTCTGACGGACGCACTCAAGGGCTGCGCCAAGACCGCGCCCGGGGCCACTGTGAAGGTCAACAGCGCCGACGACGCGCCGTACTTCGCCGCCGTCCTGACGATCCCGCAGGCCGACGGCACCGCCGTCACCCTGCACGAGTACGCGGTCACCGACGGCGGGACGGTCAGCGAGCTGTCCGTCTGGGCGACCACCAAGGCCGGCGCCCAGCCCAAGGACGCCTGGAAGGCCCCCGAGGACAAGTACGTCGGCACCGGGATGACCGCGCCGATGTGCGAGGCCCTGCCCGGCTGCGGCTGATCCGCGGGGCGCCGCACCCGGGCGCCCGCACCACCCCACAGACGGCCGTCCGGCCCGTCCGGCACAGGGGACCGGACGGACCGGGCGGCTCCTTCGCGCCCGCCCGCGGTGAACCGGCTTCACCGCGTCAGGGGCGCCCGGGAGCCGCGGCGCTCAGGAACTGGGGCGCCCCGGAGTTGCGGCGCTCAGGAACCGTGGCGCTCCGGAACCTCGGCGCGCCTCACAGCCCCAGGACGCTGAGGGCCGTGGTCCAGTCGCTCGCGATCGCGCCGCGGGCGTCGTCCAGGCCCACCCGGCCACTGCACACCGCGTTCTTCAGCCGGGTCTCGACGGAGTCCTTGCTCTGCGCCGGCTCGGTGCCGTAGCGCGGCTCGGGCCACAGGTTGGCCGGGTCGCGCGGGGCGCCGCCGAGCTCCAGCGGGACGAGGTGGTCCTCCTCGTAGTCGGCCGTGCTGGTGTCGTCGTAGCCGTACTGGGCGATCTGGCGCACCTTCAGCGGGTTGGTGTAGCTGGTCGGCGGGCGGACGGTGGCGGTCCAGCCGGAGACGCAGATGGTCTGCCCGATGGTGTCCTGGGTGACGTCCGGGTTGTACGCACCCGGGGTGCAGGACGGGTCGGGCAGCGGCAGGTAGTCCTGCGAACAACTCGCGGCGAGCGCACGGGACTTCGCGGTGGCGGTCGCCGGGGCGGCCGCGTGGGCGGTGCCCGCGGCGAGCCCGGCGACGGTCAGGGCGGCCGCCGAGGCGACGACGGTCAGGCGCTGACGGAGCATCATGGGGAAGATCTCCAGGGTCGGCCCGGCCGTTCGCCGGGCAGCTGTGTTCATGACAGCACCGGATGTGGGACGACCGTCAGCCCCGGGACGTGAACGCCTGGTGACCTCGTCTTCACAACCGCCGGGCCACCCTCCCGGATCGCCCGCCGACCCCGCAGGACGGCCCGGGGAGCAGCCCCGGAGCGCCGACCCGGAGCGCGGCGATCAGCCCCGGGAGACCGCCAGTTCGATCTCCCGGTGCGACGCGTCACCCGGGACGGGCAGCGCCACGCCGGAGGGCTCGAACCCGACCTTGACGTACAGCGCCTCGGCGCGGGCGTTGTCCTCATGGACGAACAGCCGCACCCGCTCGATCCGGGGTTCGGCGAGCGACCAGGACCAGTCCCGGGCCGCCCGGATGAGATCGGGTGCGAGCCCGGTGCCGCGTGCCTCGGGCCGGACGTAGACGCCCACGATGTGCGCCTGCTCGACCCGGACGACGTCGCCCTCCAACGCCCCAGGCCCGCCGGGCCGTTCGACCACCACGCTGACCGCGCCGAGCCAGCGCCCGTCCGTATCCTCAGCGACGAACTGCGCCACGGCGGAGCCGATCGCCGCCCGCGCCGCACGGTCCTGCCAGAACTCGTCGGGCCTGGCGGCCGCCTGCTCGTGGGTCTCAAGGAAGGCGATGGCCGCGACCGGGTCCCGCAGTGAGTCCAGGCGGATCTGCTTGACCCGCGCCCAATCCTCGTGCCGTACCCGTCTGATGATGATGCTCATTGCGTGATCATTCCATCGGCTCCGGCGGCCCCCGCAACCCGATTTAAGCAACCGGCCGGCACCGCAGACCGCCGCACCGCAGACCGCCGCACCGCGCACCACCACACCGCACGGCGGCCGCCGGTCAGACGGAGTCGGCCGACACCCCCTCCAGCAACCGCGCCAGCAGCGCCGCCGGCCCCTCCGGCAGGCTCCCGTGCACCAGCTCGGTGCGGTGCACCAGCCGGGGCGCGGCGATCGGCGCGCACCCGACCCCGGGCACCCCGGCCGGCACCGGCTCGGGCAGCAGCGCGAGGCCGTGCCCGGCGGCGACCAGTGCCAGCAGCCCGTGCAGGTCGGTCCCCCGGTAGCGGGTGGCGGGCCGGAAGCCGTCGACGCCCGCCACCGCGCGCAGCCGGGCGACCGGCGGGGTGAGGTCGGGGGCGTCCAGCCAGCGGGCCGCGGAGAGGTCGGCGAGCGCGAGGCCGGCGCGGCCCGCCAGCGGGTGGCCGGCGGGCAGGACCACGACGACCGGCTGCTCGTCCACCGCGACGGTCCGCAGCGGGCCGACCTCGGGCAGCGGCAGCGGGTCGCTGGGCGCGGCCAGGCCGTCGATCAGGGCGAGGTCGACCTCGCCGGTGGCGACCTGCGCGGGCAGCACGTCCTGGGCGAGCACCCGGACCTCCGGTTGCACCCTCGGGTACGCCCGGCGCACCTCGCCGAGCGCGCGCCCCAGCACCGCCCCGACCGCGGGCGCCGTGGCGCCGACCACCAGCCGGGCGCTCGGGGCGCCGGCCAGGCGTGCGACGTCGGCACGCGCCGCCTCCAAGCGGACCAGCAGCGGCGCGGCGTGCTCCAGCAGCCGACGCCCCGCCTCGGTCGGGCCGACCGGGCGGCGGAGCAGCAGGGCCGTACCGAGGTCCGCCTCCAGCGCGGCGATCTGCTGCGAGACCGCGGACTGGGTGTAGCCGAGTTCCCGCGCCGCGTCGGAGAAGGAGGCGAGGCGGGTGACGGTGACGAAGGTGCGCAGCTGCTGGGGATCCACGGCGGCCATCAACCGATCTGATCGAGATGTAAGAAATCATCGTTGGCGCTGATCTCGGGTGCGGGGTCAGGATAGCCGCATGACCTACCTGACCCCGCGGGTCGCCCTCGTCGGCGACCGCTCCCCCGCCGTCCGCTCGCACGCCCGCATCCCCGGCCTGCTCGACGCCCTCGCCGAGCACGACCACCTCGTGCTGGACGCCTACTGGATCCCCACCGAGGACGCCGCGGCGGCCGGCGCCCTGGACGGCTTCGACGCCGTCTGGCTGCTGCCCGGCAGCCCCTACCGCAGCGAGGAGGGCGCGGTGGCCGCCGTGCGCACCGCCCGCGAACGCGGCATCCCCTTCCTCGGCACCTGCGCCGGGTTCCAGCACGCGGTCCTGGAGTTCGCCCGCAACGTCTGCGGCCTGGCCGGAGCCGTCCACGGCGAGCAGCAGCCCGACGGGGAGCAGCAGGTGATCGCCCCGCTGAGCTGCTCACTGGTCGGCCACGAGGGCGCCGTCGCCATCACCCCGGGCAGCCTCGCCGAGCGCGTCTTCGGCACCACCCGCACCCTGGAGCGCTACCACTGCGCGTACGGCCTCAACGCCGCCTACCTGGACCGGCTGAGCACGCACGGCCTGCGGTTCAGCGGCGCGGACGAGTCGGGCGAGGTGCGGATCCTGGAACTTCCGGACCACCCGTTCTTCCTCGCCTCGCTGTTCCAGCCCGAGCTGTCCGGCGACGGCACCCGGGCGCACGCCGCGATCCGCGCGCTGGCCGCCGCCGCCGTCGCCCACGCGGAGTCCTCCGCGCCGGCCGCCCGCGCCTGATCCGGCCTCACATCGGCAGCGAGCGCAGCCGGACCGGACCCTCCGGCCAGTCGGCCCCCGCCGCCAGCGGCGCCCACATGGTGCGCAGCGGCATCACGGCCAGCCGGCCCTCCGGCTGCTCCACCGTCACCTCCTGCGTCACCTCGCGGAAGCCCAGCCCCCGGTAGAGCGTGACCAGGGGCGGGCGGCAGAACAGCAGCGCGCGCCGGTGGCCGAGGGTGCGGGCGTGGTCCAGGGCGGCCCCGACCACGGCGTGCGCGAGGCCGCCGCCGCGCCGGTCGGGGGCGACGCAGACCCCGCCGACGCCCATCACCGTCAGGTCGGTGCCGCCCGCGGTGAGCGGCAGGGGCCGCAGCCCGGTGTGGGCCACGAGCCGGCCGTCGACGGCCCGGACACCGAAGTGGATCTCCTTGGGCAGGTAGGTCAGCCCGGTGTACGCGACCCCGTACGGGTCGTCCCCCGGGCCGAGGATCTCCTCCTGCTCGGCGCGGGAGTACTGCTCCAACCGTTCGACGGCCACGTGCCGCTCGGTCAGTGCCGCGTCGGTCGGGTGCGGGGCGAAAGGGGTCGCATCGGCGGGGCGCGGGTCGAAAGGGGTCGCGTCGGTCGGCTGCGGGTCGGTCAGATGCGGCCCGGTCCGGCGCCGTTCGGCCGACTGCGACTCGGCCGACTGCGCCCCGGACGAAAAATGATCACTCATGCCCGCCATGTTCTCCCCGTCGGGATCCTCGCAACAGCCCCTTCCCGGCCACACGGTCGGACGATCATCCCGGTCGGACCCCGGTGTGGAAGCATGCCCCTCATGCAGCACCTCACCGACCGGTCGGCCGTCGACCCCGACGCGCCGCCGCCCTGGCCGCCGGTGCGTCTGCCCCGCCCGGTCCGGGCCCTCGCGCCGACCGCCCTGGTCATGCTGGTGCTCGTCCCGCTCGCCGCGAACGACCCGGACTTCGGCCCGACCACCTCGCCGTCGGTCAACGCCGGCCTGATGGCGTTCGGCGCCCTCGCCCTGGCCCTGCGGCGCCGGCATCCCGCGGCGGTCACCGCGGCCACCCTGGTGAGCGGTCAACTCCCGCTCGCGGTCGCCCTCTACGGGCTGGCCGCGCGGCGCGGCACCACCACGCTGCTGTACGTCCTGGCGGCCGCGGCCGAACTGCGGCTGATCGTCCCGTTCGACCTCGGGGACGTCACCACCCCCTCCTCGCTGGCCGGCCTGATCGAGGACCCGCTGGTCTTCGGCGCGGTCCCGATCCTCCTCGGGCTGACCACCCACCACCGCGCCCACACCGTCCGGGTGCTCGCGGAGCGCAACCGCTTCCTGGGCGAGCGCAACCGGCTGCTGGAGGAAGCCCGCCGGCACGTCGAGGAGCGCGCCGCGGCCGCCGAACGCTCCCGGCTCGCACGGGAGATGCACGACGTGGTCTCCAACCGGGTGTCACTGATCACCCTGCACGCGGGCGCCGGTCAGGTCGCCCGGGCCGAGGACCCGGCGGCCGTCCGGGAGACGCTCGGCCTGATCCGTACCCTCGGACTGCAGGCGCTCACCGAGCTGCGCGGCCTGCTGGGCGTGCTGACCACGGCCGCCGACCAGGCGCCCTCGCTGCGCGGCCTGCCCACCCTGGTCGAGGAGTCCCGGCAGGCCGGGCTGGCGGTCGGACTGACCGTCACCGGCCCGGCCGACGGACTGCCCGCGCCGGGGCCCGCCGTGCAGTACGCGGCGTACCGGATCGTCCAGGAGGCGCTGACCAACGCGCACAAGCACGCCCCGGCGGCCGAGGTGGCCGTCACCGTCGAGGTCCGGCCGGACGGGCTGCGCCTGGCGGTGGTCAACACCCCGGCTGCGGCGGAGTCCGACGGGCCGACGGGTGGCCACGCACCGGCGGCCGACGGAAGCGGTCTGCCCTCCGGCGGGCACGGCCTGACCGGCATGCGCACCCGGGCCGGCGATCTCGGCGGCACCCTGCACGCCGGGCCGACGGCCGAGGGCGGCTTCGCGGTGCGGGCCCGGCTGCCGCTCGGCGCCGGCCGGACCGGCTGACCCGGCTGACCCGGCGCGGCCCGGCAGGGCCCGAGCCTGCGGGGCCGGGCCTGGGAGGCCCGGTCCGACCACCCCGCGGCTCACACCACCCCGCGGCTCACACCACCCCGCGGCTCAGACCGCCGCGCGCTCCGCCAGCTCCGCCCAGACCTCGTCCACCCGGGCCGACAGCTCCGCCAGCCCGCCGCCGTTGTCGATCACCAGGTCGGCGATCGCCAGCCGGTCCGCCCGCGAGGCCTGCGCGGCCATCCGGGCCCGGGCCTCCTCCTCGGCCATCCCGCGCAACCGCACCAGCCGGTCCACCCGCACCTCGTCGGCGGCGTCGACCACCACGACCAGGTCGAACAGCGGCGCCAGCCCGTTCTCGGCCAGCAGCGGCACGTCGTGCACCACGACCGCGTCCGGGGCGGCCGCCGCCTCCAGCTCGGCGGAGCGGGCCCGCACCAGCGGGTGGACGATCGCGTTCAGCGCCTTCAGCCGCTCCGGGTCGGCGAACACGACCGCCCCGAGGGCCGGACGGTCCAGCGCGCCGTCCTCCCGCAGTACCTGCGGGCCGAACTCGGCGACGACGGCCGCCAGACCGTCCGTCCCGGGGGCGACCACCTCGCGGGCGATCACGTCGGAGTCCACGATCACCGCGCCGTGCGCGGCGAACAGCCGGGACACCTCGCTCTTGCCCGCGCCGATGCCACCCGTCAGTCCGATCTTCAGCATGGCGTCAGGCTACCGGCGCCGCACCGGGCCCGTCAGCACCGGGCGGGCACCCGGCGGCGCCGGCTCCGCACCCGGGCGGCACCCGCTCCGCACCCGGCGGTCAGCCCAGCTCCAGGCTCTCCCCGTCCCCGAGGACGGCCAGCTCCGAGCCCGTGCCCGGCCCGTCCGGTCCGACCAGGCGGGTGTGCACGGCGAAGCCGACCGGGCTGAGCACCGCCTCGTGGACCGGCACCGCCCGGTGCGCCCCGGCCTCCCGGACGTAGTCGATCACCTCGGAGGCCTTGCTCCACGGCGCCGCGAGCGGCAGCAGCAGGGTGTCCACGGCGTGCGGCGGCAGGGTGAACGCGTCACCGGGGTGGAAGAGCCGGCCGTCGAAGAGGAAACCGATGTTGCACACCTGCGGGATGTCCGGGTGGATCACCGCGTGCCACTCGCCGTGCACCGAGACGCCGAGGCCGCCGAGCTCGAAGGCGTCCCCCTCGCCGACCGCGGTGACGCGCTGCGCCACGCCCTCCAGCTGGGCGGCGACGGCGGTGTTGGTCCACACGCGCAGCGCCGGGTCGGCCTCCAGGGCGGCGCGCAGCCGGGACTCCTCGAAGTGGTCCATGTGCTCGTGGGTGATCAGGACGGCGTCCGCGCCGGCCAGCGCGGCGGGGTCGGTGAACATTCCGGGGTCGACGACGACGGTGGTGTCGCCGTGCTCGACGCGTACGCAGGCATGTCCGAACTTGGTGATTCGCATGCCAGAAACCATACAGCAAAGCTGTACAGCGATGCTGTAGATCTTCCGGGTAGACTTCTGCCATGCCCAGCGAAGCCCCGCACCCGGACACCCTGGAACTCGCCGCGGACCTGCGCGCCGCCCTCGGGAGCCTGGTCCGCTCCCTGCGCGACAGCGACGAGCTGCCGCAGAACCAGGCCGCCGTCCTCGGTCTGCTGGTCCGCGACGAGCGCTCCTGCACCGTCGCGGAACTCGCCGACCTCCAGCGCGTCCGCCACCAGTCGATGGCCCGCACCGTCGCCCTGATGGCCGAGGCCGGACTGGTCACCCAGCAGCCCCACCCCACCGACGGCCGCAAGCAGCTCATCGCCGCCACCGAGGCCGGCCACGCCGCCCTCCTCGACCAGCGCGCCCGCCGCGAACACCGCATCGCGGCCGCCATCGAGTCCCGCCTCACCCCCGCCGAGCAGGACCGGCTCCGCGCCGCGGTCGGCCTCCTGAGCCGCCTGTCCTGAGCCGCCCGCCCCGAAAACCGGACGTCCCCCGGCGGCTCAGGCCACCGGGGGACGCCGAGGGACGAGCGCCGGAACAGCTACGCCTTCACCAGGTCCGTGCCCATCGGCTCGCCGGCCGCCGGCCGCGGCGCCGGGATCACCGCCGGCTCGATCTCCGGCAGCTCGACGTGCTCGCTCAGCCCGAAGCGCCGGTGCAGTCGCCGCAGCGGAGCGGGCGCCCACCAGTTGAACTCGCCGAACAGGCTCATCGCGGCCGGCACCAGGAGGCAGCGCACCAGGGTGGCGTCCACCGCGACGGCGACGGCCAGCGCGATGCCCATCTGCTTGACCATCAGCATGTCCCCGAGCGCGAACCCGGCGAAGACGATCACCATCAGCAGTGCCGCCGAGGTGATGATCCGACCGCTGCGCTGGACGCCCAGCTCCACCGACCGGGTGCAGCTGTGCCCCTTGTCCCGCAGTTCCTTGATCCGGGCGAGCAGGAACACCTCGTAGTCCATCGACAACCCGAAGGCGAAGGCGAAGACCAGCACCGGGATGAACGTCTCTAGCCCGCCCGTCGGACTGAACCCGAGCAGCCCGCTGAAGTACCCGTCCTGGAACACCAGGGTGAGCGCGCCGAGCGAGGCACCCAGCGACAGCAGGTTCATCAGCAGCGCCTTGACCGGCATCACCACCGAGCCGGTCATCAGGAACAGCAGCACCAGCGTGCCCGCCGCGACCAGCCCCAGCGCCCACGGCCCGCGCGAGAGCAGTTCCTTCTGGAAGTCGACCACCGAGGCCGCACCGCCGGTGACGTAGGTCTTCAGCCCGCCGCGGTCCGCCCGCAACTCCTCGACCACGTGCTTGGCCTGCCCGCCCTGCGGGTCCCCCTTCACCAGCACGTCGATGGTGGAGACGGCGTCGCTCACCGGGCTGACCGCCCGTACCCCGCTCACCCCGGGCAGCTTGGCGACCACCTCGTCGGCGTACGCCTGCGCCACCGTCGCGCCGCCCTCGACCACCACCGTGATCGGCGCGGCCGAGACCTGCGGGAAGCGCTGGTCGACGGTCTCGGCGACCTGCCGCCCCGCCGAGGAGGCGGGCAGCACGGCGGCGCCCGAGTTGCGCATCTCGGCGTGGAGGAACGGAGCCCCGGCCGCCATCAGCAGCGCCACGGAGGCGAGCGTGACCAGCACGGCCCGCTTGCGGACCCGGCGGACGGTCCGGCTGAAGAACCCCTCGTCCGGTACGGGCGAGGTGGGCGTCTTGATCCGGGAGCCGGCGAAGCCGAGCAGCGCGGGGATCAGCGTCAGCGCGGCGGCGACGGCGATCACCACCACGCTCACTCCGGCGGCGGCCACCGCCCCGAGCACCGGGCTGGTGAAGACGAACAGACCGGACAGCGCCACGGCCACGGTCAGCCCGGAGAAGGCCACGGTGCGCCCGGCGGTCGCCGCGGTGCGCTCGACGGCGGCGGCGATGCCCGCGCCGTGGCCGCGTTCCTCGCGGAAACGATTCACCATGAGCAGCGCGTAGTCGATCGAGAGCCCGAGCCCCAGCACGGTCGCGATCGGCAGCACGCTGGTGTCGATGTCCATGATCTGGCTGAACCCGAACATGGCCAGCAGCGCACCGCCCACCGAGGCGACCGCCCCGATCACCGGCAGCGAGGCCGCCGACAGCCCGCCGAAGACCAGCACCATGACGACCAGCGTGAGCGGCAGCGTCACCATCTCGCCGAAGCGGGTGTCCTTCTCGGTCTGCTTCTTGACCTCGTCCTGCAGCACCAGGTCCCCGCCGACGGTCACGTGCGCGCCGCCCGCGCCGTTCAGCGCGGTGAGCCGCTCGGTGACGGCGTCAGTCTGGGCGGTGGTCGCGGTGTCGGCCATCCGGACGGTCACCAGGCTCGCCGTGCCGTCGGCGGAGCGCAGCGCGGCCGGGGCCGGGCCGGGGCCGTAGGCGTCGAGGCTGGAGGAGACCCCGGGCAGGGCGGAGATCTCGGCGGTGGCCTTCTCGACGGCGGCCTTCACCGCCGGATCGTCCACCGGCTTCCCGTCCACCACGGCGGTGACGGTGCCCTTGACCGGGTCGGCCGCGGTGACCACCGCACTGCCCCGGTCGGCCTCGGCGCTGGCGGAGGAGGCCCCCGCCACCGAGCCTTCGAAGACCCGGCCGCCGATCAGGACACCGAGGACCAGGACGACGGCCCAGAAGCCGAGCACCCAGCGGCGGTGGCGGAAGCAGAACCGGCCGAGGGCCGCGAGCCGGCCGCCGACCACGGCGGCGGGGGTGACGGGGGCGTCGGACGAGGGGTTTCGCATGAAGGAGCCTTTCGGGCAGCTCCATTCAATGTAGGCGGAACCCGAACTTCGACCTATAGAAGGGCAATGAGCCCCATCTCACACTTTCCTTCACATAAAACACACATAAGTCAAAGCGGAAAACCAAATGGGCCCCACCCGGAATTCCGGGTGGGGCCCATCTGCTAGCTATCGGCTAGCGGGAAGCGAGAGCCTCAGCTCTGGCCACCGGCCAGCTTCTCGCGCAGGGCGGCCAGGGCCTCGTCGGAGGCCAGGGCGCCCGAGCCCTCGTCGCTGCTGGACGAGTAGGAGCCACCGGCGGCAGCGGCGACGGCGTCGCCACCCTCCTCGGCAGCCTGGGCGTCGGCCTCGCGGCTCTTGATGACCTGGGCCTGGTGCTGCTCGAAGCGGGTCTGCGCCTCGGCGTACTGGCGCTCCCACTCCTCGCGCTGCTTCTCGAAGCCGGGCAGCCAGTCGTTCGCCTCGGGGTCGAAGCCCTCCGGGTAGATGTAGTTGCCCTGGTCGTCGTACGAGGCGGCCATGCCGTACAGGGTCGGGTCGAACTCGACCTCGGCCGGGTTGGCACCCAGGGCCTCGTTCGCCTGCTTCAGCGACAGGCTGATGCGGCGACGCTCCAGGTCGATGTCGATGACCTTGACGAAGATCTCGTCGCCGACCTGGACGACCTGCTCCGGGATCTCGACGTGGCGCTCGGCCAGCTCGGAGATGTGGACCAGACCCTCGATGCCCTCGTCCACGCGGACGAACGCACCGAACGGAACCAGCTTGGTGACCTTACCCGGGACGACCTGACCGATCTGGTGCGTACGGGCGAACTGCTGCCACGGGTCCTCCTGGGTCGCCTTCAGCGACAGGGAGACGCGCTCGCGGTCCATGTCAACGTCGAGAACCTCGACGGTGACCTCCTGGCCGACCTCGACAACCTCGGACGGGTGGTCGATGTGCTTCCAGGACAGCTCGGAGACGTGCACCAGGCCGTCGACGCCACCCAGGTCCACGAAGGCACCGAAGTTGACGATCGAGGAGACGACGCCGGAGCGCACCTGGCCCTTCTGCAGGGTGGTGAGGAAGGTCTGGCGGACCTCGCTCTGGGTCTGCTCCAGCCAGGCACGGCGGGACAGGACCACGTTGTTGCGGTTCTTGTCCAGCTCGATGATCTTGGCCTCGAGCTCCTTGCCCACGTAGGGCTGGAGGTCGCGGACGCGACGCATCTCGACCAGCGAGGCGGGGAGGAAGCCGCGGAGGCCGATGTCGAGGATGAGACCACCCTTGACGACCTCGATGACGGTACCGGTGACGATGCCGTCCTCTTCCTTGATCTTCTCGATCGTGCCCCAGGCACGCTCGTACTGAGCGCGCTTCTTGGACAGGATGAGACGACCCTCCTTGTCCTCCTTCTGGAGAACCAGGGCCTCGATGTTGTCACCGACGGCGACGACCTCGTGCGGGTCAACGTCGTGCTTGATCGAGAGCTCGCGGGACGGGATGACGCCCTCGGTCTTGTAACCGATGTCGAGGAGGACCTCGTCACGGTCGACCTTCACGATGACGCCCTCGACGATGTCGCCATCGTTGAAGTACTTGATGGTCTCGTCGATGGCGGCGAGGAAGGCCTCCGCGTCGCCGATGTCGTTGACCGCGACCTGCGGGGTGGTGCTGAGGGAGGAGTCGGTGGGGCTCGTCATTAGGAAAAGGGCTCCGGTACGGACATGAAAGTCGTAGGTAATGCCACGCGGAGGGCCCGTATCGCTCCCACCGAAAGCCGGACAGCCAAGAGCACGGCGCACCGGCATTCCCGTGACAACGGGAATCGGCGTCCGTCTTGCGACCGTGGGGTCTTCGACAGGTGCGAGCGCGACCTGCTCCGTCTGAGGCGCGCAGGCCCGCAGCGCAACTTGTAGCATACGGGGACGGCCAGGCACGGTCAACGCCAAGAGAGTCAAGACGGTGGAGCCTGGTACGGATCAGGCCATATCCTCCGATTGCGCGCCTCACGGCGGCGCCCGCAGGGGCCCTTCCCCGGATGCCACCGCCAGGATCCGGACCCCTCTCGGGGCCGGTTCGCGGCAGCGGCGCTTCCGCACTCCATACCCTACGCGATGGGCATTGTCACCGTGGCCACCACCCCCCAGTCAGACCTCCACGATCTTGACGCATCCGCCGAGGAGGCCGACGACGACGCGGTCCGACGCGACGCGGGCACCGGGGAGAGCAGCCGCGCCAGCCGGCACTGGTGGGACCGCAACGCCGACGAGTACCAGGACGAACACGGCGACTTCCTCGGCGACGACCGCTTCACCTGGTGCCCCGAAGGCCTCGACGAGGCCGACACCCACCTGCTCGGCGACGTCGCCGGCAAGGACGTGCTGGAGATCGGCGCCGGCGCCGCCCAGTGCTCCCGCTGGCTGGCCGGCCGCGGCGCCCGCCCCGTCGCCCTCGACATCTCCTACCGCCAGCTCCAGCACTCCCGCCGGATCGACCTCGGCCGCGGCGCCGTCCCCGTCCCGGTCGTCCAGGCCGACGCCGCCGTCCTCCCCTTCGCCGACAGCGCCTTCGACCTCGCCTGCTCCGCCTACGGCGCCGTCCCGTTCAGCGCCGACACCGCCGCCCTGATGCGCGAGGTGCACCGGGTGCTGCGGCCCGGCGGGCGCTGGGTGTTCTCGGTGACCCACCCGATCCGCTGGGCCTTCCCGGACGAGCCGGGCGTCGAGGGCCTCACCGCGATGTCCTCCTACTTCGACCGCACCCCCTACGTCGAGCAGGACGAGCAGGGCCACGCCACCTACGTCGAGCACCACCGGACCGTCGGCGACCGGGTCCGCGAACTCGTCGGCGCGGGCTTCCGCCTGCTGGACCTGGTCGAGCCCGAGTGGCCGGCCGGCCTGGAACAGGAGTGGGGCGGCTGGTCCCCGCTGCGCGGGCGGCTGATCCCCGGCACGGCGATCTTCGTCACGGAGCGGGGCTGACGCACGTGACCCCGGCCTGGCACGACCTGCCCGTCCGCACCGCCCTGCCCGCACTGCACGACGCCCTCGCCGGACACGGCACCGCCGTCCTCGCCGCCCCGCCCGGCACCGGCAAGACCACCCTGGTGCCGCTCGCCCTGGCCGGACTGCTCGGCGACGGCCGGCCGGTGCGCCGGGTGCTGGTCGCCGAACCGCGCCGGCTCGCCGTCCGCGCCGCCGCCCGGCGGATGGCCTGGCTGCTCGGATCCGCCGTGGGCCGCGAAGTCGGCTACACCGTGCGCGGCGAGCGCCGGGTCGGGCCGGAGACGGTCGTCGAGGTGGTCACCACCGGCGTGCTGCTGCAGCGGCTCCAGCGCGACCAGGAACTGCCCGGCGTGGACGTCGTCGTCCTCGACGAGTGCCACGAACGGCACCTGGACGCCGACACGGCACTCGCCTTCCTGCTGGACGTCCGGGCGGCACTGCGGCCCGAACTCGGGCTGGTCTGCGCCTCGGCCACCTCCGACACCGAGGCCTGGGCCGAACTCCTCGGCGGCGCCCCCGTGGTGGAGGCGCACGGGGTCTCCCACCCGGTGGACGTCCTCTGGGCGCCCCCGCCGCGCGCCGTCCGGCCCGCACACGGCACCCGGGTCGACCCGGCCCTGCTCGACCACGTCGCGGCCGTCGTACGGCGGGCGCTGAGCGAGCGCGAGGGCGACGTCCTCTGCTTCCTGCCCGGCGTCGGCGAGATCGCCCGGGTCGCCGGACAGTTGGGCGGGGTCGCGGCAGACGTGCTGCAGCTGCACGGGCGCGCCCCGCAGGCCGTCCAGGACGCCGCCCTCACCCCGGCCGAGGGCCGCCGGGTGGTGCTGGCCACCGCCGTCGCCGAATCCTCCCTCACCGTGCCCGGCGTACGCGTCGTCGTCGACGCCGGGCTCGCCCGCGAACCCCGCACCGACCACGCCCGGGGACTCGCGGGGCTCGTCACCGTCCGGGCCTCGCTCGCCGCCGCCCGCCAGCGCGCCGGACGGGCCGGGCGCGAGGCCCCGGGCACCGTGTACCGCTGCTGGCACGAGGCCGAGGACGCCCGCGCCGCACGGTTCCCCACCCCCGAGATCGCCCTCGCCGACCTCACGTCGTTCGCCCTCCAGGCCGCCTGCTGGGGAGACCCGGACGCCACCGACCTGGCCCTGCCCGACCGGCCCCCGGCGGGCGCGATGGCCGCCGCCCGGGACACCCTGCTCGCCCTCGGGGCCGTTTCCGTCGATGGGCGGGCAACGGAGCGCGGCGTACGGCTCGCCCGCACCGGGCTGCACCCCCGGCTGGGGCGGGCCCTGGTCGACGGCGCCGCTGCGGTGGGCGCCCGCCGGGCGGCCGAGGTCGTCGCCCTGCTCTCCGAGGAGCCGCCGCGTGCGCTGGGGGACGACCTCGGCGCGGTGTGGCGCGGAGTGAAGGACTCCCGCGACCCCTACGCCGGGCGCTGGCGCGACGAAGTCCGCCGGCTGCAGCGCGCCGCGGGCGACGAACCCGCCACGGCGTTGGGCGATGCGACCGCCGTCGGGCTGATCGTCGCCCTGGCGTTCCCGGAGCGGATCGCGAGGGCGAGGGTCGAACGCCCGGCGCCCGGCGAGCGCAGCCCGTACCTGATGGCCTCGGGGACGGCGGCCGAACTCTCCCGCGACACCCGGCTCGGCGCGCTGCCGTGGCTCGCCGTCGCGGTCGCCGACCGCCCGGCGGGATCGCACTCCGCGCGGGTGCTGCACGCTGCAGCGTTGGACGAGGACACCGCACTGCAGGCCGGTGCGGCACTGCTCGACACCCGCGAGGAGGTCCACTGGGACACCCGGCGGGGCGAGGTGGTGTCCCGCCGGGTGGAATCGCTGGGCGCCATCGAACTGTCGGAGAAGCGGCTGGACCGGCCTGCTCCGGCGCTCGTTCGAGCCGCCATCCGCGAAGGCCTCGCCCGCGAGGGCGTGAGCGAGCTGCTGACCTTCCCGTCCAACCTCCGCGAACGCCTGGCGTTCCTCCGCGCCGCCCTCGGAGATCCGTGGCCGGATGTCGCCGATGCCGCCCTCCTGGAACGCGCCGAGGAGTGGCTGGAGCCCGAACTCTCCCGCGCCCGCCGCCGCGCCGACCTGGCGAGGATCGACACCACGGCAGCACTCCAGCGCCTGCTCCCCTGGGCGAGCGGACAGGCCGGCCGCCTGGACGAGTTGGCCCCCGAGCGGATCACCGTGCCCAGCGGCTCGAAGATACGGGTCGACTACAGCACCGAACGCCCGGTGCTGGCGGTCAAGTTGCAGGAGCTCTTCGGCTGGACAGCGGCCCCGGCCCTGGCCGGCGGCCGCGTCCCGCTCACTGTGCAGTTGCTGTCCCCCGCCGGTCGCCCCGCCGCCATCACCGGTGATCTGGAGAACTTCTGGCACAACGGCTACCACGCCGTCCGAGCAGACCTCAGGGGTCGCTACCCCCGCCACCCCTGGCCCGAAGACCCGACCACGGCAGAACCCACCAAGCGCACCAACGCCAGGAAATAGCAGGCACGGATCGGCGGGGGCGACGATACTCCCCGGGTGTTCTACGAAGACCTCAGCGAGTACAGCTACCAGGCCAACGACTCGTTCACGGACAGCGGGTCGAACTTCTACGCGCTCAGGTACCGGCCGACATACACCCGTCTGAATGTCGGCTGGCTGGAGTCCGACCGAACGTACGCGACCGGGCCGGTCCCCGGCCATTTCGTCGAGAAGCTGGAAGCCGTCCAGAAGGTCCAGTGGATGAACGTCTGCCGCGGCTTCCACGACTGCGGCCTGTGCCCCGAGGAAGTGGCTCCCGAAGGGAACGGGGAGGTGCGGATCCCGGGCGAGCCCGGCATCGCCTACGCCGCTCCGTTCCTGATCACCCACTACATCACCGCCCACGGCTACCGGCCGCCCCAGGTCTTCGTCGACGCCGTCATGGCCGTGGACCTCGATGCCTGGGCCGCCGCACGGTGGCCCGACGTCCCGTTCCCCTGGGTTCCCGACGACGCGGAACGCATGCTGGAGTGAGGCCCGCGAACCTCACGGCGCGAACCGGCTAACGCACCACGGGGAACTCCCCCGAGCGCCAGTCGGCCAACCGCCTGCGGATGTTCGACACCATCGGCAGACCGTCCGTCTCCGCCGGGGCGAACCACGCCACCTCGTAGGACTCGTCGGACACCCGCAACTCCCCGCCGAGCGGGCGCCCGAGGAGGCAGACGGAGAACTCCTGACGGACCTCGCCGTCGTCGTAGGCGAAGACGTGGCGGGGGTCGGTGTAGGTGCCGACGATCCCGGTGATCTCGATGTCGATTCCGGTCTCCTCGCGCGTCTCGCGGATGCCGCACCCGGCGATCGACTCACCGATGTCCATCGTGCCGCCGGGCAGGGCCCACATCCCGTTGTCGGTGCGGCGTTGGAGGAGGACACGGCCCGCATCGTCGACGACGACCACGGACGCCGCCGGGACGAGGGAGTTGGCCGCGGGGGCGTCCGGATCGTCCTCGTAGTCACGCCTGGCCATGATCCGCCACCTCCACCATCGGGTTCGTCCACACATTCCTACTAGCGCGACGGCACTCACGCGACGCGTCAGACGTCGCCGAACTCGCCGAAGCGAACGGCGGTCACGAAGGACTGCCATGCGCCGACGGGGAAGGAGAGCACGGGACCGTGAGGGTCCTTGGAGTCCCGGACAGGCACCTGACAGGGGTCGCCGACTGCAACCTCCACACATTGTCCCTGCTGGGCGCTGAACGAGCTCTTACGCCAGGTCAGCGTGCCAGTCAGACCCATGCCGGCACGTCACCTTCACGGACTGCCACCACGAATGCTTCCCAGGCCGCAGCAGGGAAAGTGAGAACCGGGCCATGCGGGTCCTTGGAGTCCCGCACAGGAACGGTGCCGGGGACGCTGTCGGACACCTCGATGCACTGCCCGCCATTGCTGCTGTAGCTGGACTTGAACCAGTCGAGGGTCATAGTTGCCTCCATAGCTCGCGGATCACCGCCACCGAGTCCGCCTGTGAATGAGCATGCGTCTGCAGCTGATGGTAGGACGCCAACTCGGCCGTCACAGCGCTGCCTTACCGCTCCAAACGCCCTTGGTGTGCGCTCCGGGCAGAGGGGGTCAGTGATCACTCCGCCCCCGCCACCCATGGGCCGAAGGCCCGACGGCAGCAGAACACACGCACCACACCAACCCGACGAAGCAGCAGGAGAAGGCCCTGCTCCCCGTCCACGGGGAGCAGGGCCTCGGGCAACGTGCAGGTTCCCGTCAGACGTCGCCGAACTCACCGGAGCGGACGGCGGCCACGAACGACTGCCATGCGTCGACCGGGAAGGAGAGCGCCGGGCCGTGAGGATCCTTGGAGTCACGCACCGTTCCAGGGCGCGAGTCATCGACCTCGACGCACCCACCCTGCCCGTTGCTGTAGGAGCTCGTTCGCCACGCGGCGTCAGCCGGGCGGTCATCGTGCATGCCGTTCATAATCCTTCCGCGCCTCCCGGATCATGGTCGCGCTATCCGGCCGGGTGAGAGCGTCGACCTGAAGCCGATCGTACTGGCCGGCCCATCGGGCCACGACCTCGGAGTCGCGTTCGAGAAGGCCTCGTCCGAGCGTTTCGGTGTACCCAACCATCGTGCGAGTCGGCAGGGTCAACAAGGTGACCGAGTGCGAGAAGGGGCGCGACTCGCCAAGAGTGCACGGGGCGACCTGGAGGATGACATGGGGCCGCGCCGCCAGGTCCTCCAGATGACGCAACTGGCTGGCCATGACGGCCCTTCCGCCGATCTGCCGCCGCAGAGCCGATTCGTCCAGGACCACATGAACCGTCACAGGACGGTCGAGCAAACGCTGGCGTCCCGCCAGAACCTTCAACCGCTCCTCCGCCTGCTCCTGTGTGGCTTCACCCCGCCGAACGGGAGCCATCTCGTAGGCGGCGCTGTAGTCAGGGTGCTGGAGCATCCCAGGGACCATGTCCAGCTCGAAGATCCGGATCGCCACGGATTCCCGCTCTTTCGCCGCGTACTGATCGAAGCCCTCGAACAGAACCCGCTGCCCCGACTGCCGCCATTCCCGCTCGAATCGGTCCGTCTCGAACGCACCATCAATTCTTTTCGCGAATCGACTGGTTGGAGGCTTCCGACCAGTTTCCACGGCGGAGATGTGAACGGCCGAGTACCCGACGAGTCCGCCCAGCTGCTCTTGCGTCCAGCCCCTACCCTCCCTGGCCTGGCGAAGGAGCACACCGAACTTGGCGGTGGGCGAGGAGTCGGGGTCAAGTTCCTTGCGGTTCATGATCGTTAGCGACTTTCCCTTCCCTCTCGAAAGGTTGAAGGCATCGCCAATGCTAGGCCACAGTGAGCGCCCTGGGTAGTCGCATCATTACGCATTGGAGCGATGCCCGTGACGTCCGCCCTTCCGCCCCTTCGAGGTACCCCATGCTCGTCTCCCGCCGCCCCCGCACGTTCGCCGCCCGGCTCGACTCGCGCACCGCATCCACCCCGTTCGCCCGACACCTGCTCCGGGCCTACCTCACGGCTCTGCCCACCGGCGACCACTACGCCGACACCGCCGAGCTCCTCCTCGGCGAGCTGGTCGCCAACGCCGTCCAGCACTCCTCCGCTCCGCCCGACCGCCTCGTCGAGGTCCGCTTCTCCGTCGTCCGCGACCTCCTCCGCCTCGAAGTCCACGACGCCGGCGCCGGCCGACCCTCCGTCCACACCGCCGGTACCGACGAGGAGCGCGGGCGTGGGCTCTTCCTCGTCAACGAGCTGGCCGAGCGATGGGGTTGCTGCCCCCGCTCGGGCGGCATCGGCAAGTTCGTCTGGGCGCTCATCGCGCCCGCCCTCGCCACCGTCTGAAAGCGCACCCCGATGCAGCCTCCCCTCCTCACCCTCGCCCGCCACGCCCTCGCCCGCGGCGCAACCCCCGCCCAGGCCTACGCCCTCCTCGCCCGCCGGACCCGCCAGCCCCTCCCCTCCGCCCGAGCCGTGTGCCTCGCCCTCGACATCCCCCTCACCGAGGCTGCTCGCCGCCTCGACGACTGCTACGGCTCCCTCCTCGCCAACCCCCGCCCCGACTCCGAGGCCGACACCGGTGAACTCCTCGAAGCCCTCGGTGTCTTCGACGTCCCCGCCGCCCTCACCGACACCGACCGCGCGGTCATCGACCTCTTCCTCGCCGCCATCGACGCCATGGGCGGCATCCGCCCCGGCCACCAGCACGGCCTCGACCGCTGGTTCACCACCGGCAACCTGACCACCGCCTACCTCTCCCTGGCCGCCGCCCACCCCCTCCCCTGCACCGGCGACGCCACCACCTACTGGGCCACCCTCGTGACCGCCGGCGAACTCCTCGCCACCTCCCCGGCACCGGACGGCCGTATCAGGCTCGCCCTCGCCCACTGCCGCACCCGCGCCGCCGCCCACACCACCACCCCCTGAACACAGGAAGTCGACCCCACCGACTTCCCGCTCCCCCCACCACCCCGACCGCCCGCCCACAGCGAGCCGATGAACGACTCCGCACAGCAGCGGAGTTGCCGGAAATAACCGGATACCGCTACAAGGAGGACACATGACGCAGACGCCCAAGCCGTGGGGCATCGGCAGGATGGGGCCCTACGCGGCCACTGCCACGCTCCCCGCGTTCACGCCCGTGATCGACCCCGAGACGCAGATCGCCGTCATCGTGGACGAGAACGGCCGAACGGTCGAGCTGGGCAGCCACGGCACCAGCACGAGCGGTGTCACGCCGACCCACACCAGCCCCGGCGACGGGGCCAAGCCGGGCGGGTCCACGGACAGCGACGTCACCGAGTCCTACGACCAGGACCAGAGCTCCGGCTGATGGACGACCGAAGCGGGTCGGTGCTGGTACTGACCAACTCCTCCGATGTGACGGCGGACGCGGTGCTGCGGCTGCTCGCCGAGCGCCGGGTTCCCGTGGTCCGTCTCGATCCCGGCACCGACCTGCTCACGGCCGCCTCACTGACCGCCACGTACCGTACGGGCGGTCAGCGGGGCACCCTCCGCACGTCGAGCCGGGAACTGGACCTCACGGCCGTTCGCTCCGTCTGGGTGCGCAGGCCCTCGCCCTACGAGGGGCCGCCCGACCTCGACGGCCAGGACCGCCGGTTCGCCGCCTCGCAGGCGTTCTGGGGCGCGGGCGGCATCCTGGCCTCCCTCCCCGGGGCGCACTACCTGAACCATCCCTGGGCCAACCGGGCGGCAGAGTACAAGCCGGCCCAGCTCGCCGCCGCGCAACGCTGCGGATTCCACGTGCCCCACACACTGATCACCGACGACGCGCGTGAGGCACGGGAGTTCACCTCATGCCACGACGGCGGCGCGGTGTACAAGCCGCTGTGGAACACGTCGTACTCGGTCGACGGGCAGGCCCGGGCCGTCTGGGTGCGCGAGGTCGACGGGTCCGAGATCACCGAGGCGGTGGCGGCGTGTCCGCACCTCTTCCAGGCCAAGGTTCCCAAGGTGTTCGACACCCGGGTGACCGCCGTCGGAAGCCGCCTGTTCGGCGCCCGCATCGACAGCCCGGATCTCGACTGGCGACACCGTCAGGACCGGATGCGGTGCAGTCCGATCGACGTCCCCACCCCGGTCGCCGAGTCCATCGCCCACTACCTCGCCACCTTCGCACTGGCCTTCGGCGCCTTCGACTTCGCCGTCACCGCGGACGGCACCTGGTACTTCCTGGAGTGCAACCCCAACGGGCAATGGGCTTGGCAGCCGACCGGGATCACCAACCGGATCGCGCACGCGATCGCGGACCGACTGGAAAGAGGCCACGACGAGTGACCACCTCCGACATCCTGCGCGCCGCCCTGGTCGGGCGGCTCACCGAGAACGGCACGCTCACCGACGCCGCCTGGGCCAAGGCCGCTACCGCCGTACCGCGCGAACTGTTCGCCGGCAGCTACTTCGTCCCGATCGAGGGCAGCACCCCGACCGGCTACCGAACCGTGCACCCCGCTGACCCCGGGTGGCTGGAGGGGGTCTACACGGATCAGACCCTCATCACCCAACTCGACGGTCGCACAAGCCCGGAGGACGCCGGAGAGCAGTCGGTGACCGGGGCGCCCTCGTCGTCCTCCACGCTGCCCTCGCTCGTGCTGGACATGTGGCAGCGGCTCGGCGCGGACGCCGGTCACCGGGTGCTCGAAGTCGGCACGGGAACCGGCTACTCCACCGCCCTCGGTGCCCACCGCCTCGGCGACCGGAACATCACCAGCATCGAGTACGACCCCCTGGTGGCCGCGCGCGCCGCTTCCGCACTCCGGGCCGCCGGCTACGCCCCGCGCCTGCTCACCGGCGACGGTCTCGACGGCGACCCGGAGGGCGGCCCGTTCGACCGGCTCATCGCGACGTGCTCGGTCCGGTACCTGCCGATGGCCTGGCTCCGCCAGGTCGAGCCGGGCGGGCGGATCCTGGTCACCCTGTCCGGGTGGAGCTACGCCAACGCCCTGGCACTGCTCGACGTCACCGGCCCTGGTGAGGCCACCGGCAGGTTCCTGCCCGGCTACACGAGCTTCATGATCGCCCGCCCCCACGACCGCCCGCCCCGCCCGGTTCTCGCCCTACTCCCCGGAGAAGAACGCGCGAGCCGGATCGACCCGGCGAAGCTCGACACGTGGACCGGAAGCTGGGTCGCGCAGCTCGCGGCGCCCTCGGCCGAACGGATGGGAAGCGGCGGGAATCAGATCCTCTCGGACGTGGCCACCGGATCGCAGGCCCGGACCGTGCCCGACGCCGCAGGCGGCTGGACCGTGGTCCAGCGCGGACCACTGCGCCTGTGGGACCGGGTGGAAACCGCCATCGAGGCCTGGCAGGGCGCGGGCGAGCCGCAGCAGGACGCCTTCGGCATCACCGTCTCGGCGGCGGGGCAACGGGTCTGGCTCGGCAGCGCGGACGGTCCGGGCTGGGACCTGCCGGTCTGACCGGGCGCGCGACACCCCTGCCCCCGAGCCGACGCACAGGAAGTCGACCCCGCCGACTTCCTGTGCGCTCCGGACCGAACGGCGGGCACGGCCCCCGAACGCCGGCCCCCGCGCGTCACCGCCCGGGAGTGGTGCCCCGCGCTCAGGCGGTCAGGCGGTCAGGCGCTCAAGCGGTCAGGGCGACGATGACGGTCCAGTCGGGGCTCAGGCCGCCCTCGGCGAGCTCGGTGAAGACGCCCTCGGTGTCGATGCGGCCGGTGGCGATGTCGCCGTTGCCGGCCCGGTAGAACAGGGCTTCCTCGCCGACCGGCACGATGTGCGTCCAGCCGGAGGAGAGCCGACCCTCGGCCAGCTCCGTGAAGATCCCGTCGGTGTCGATCCGGCCGGTGGCGATCACCCCGGTGTCGGACCGGTAGAACAACTCGGCTCCCAGGGGCTCGATGTGGGTCCAGCCGGTGGAGAGCCGACCCTCGGCCAGCTCGGTGAAGATCCCGTTCGTGGACAGGTTCCCGGTGGCTATCACACCGCTGTCGGACCGGTAGAAGAGCAGCACCCGGCCGACCGGCACGATGTGCGTCCAGTGCGGGGAGAGCCGGCCCTCGGCCAGCTCGCTGAAGATGCCGTTGGTGTCGATCCGGCCCGTCGCGATCACCCCGGTGTCGGACCGGTAGAACAGCAGCTCCCGCCCCACCGGCACGATGTGCGTCCAGCCGGTGGAGAGCCGCCCTTCGGCCAGCTCGCTGAAGATGCCGTTGGTGTCGATCCGGCCGGTGGCGATCACCCCGTCACCAGCCCGGTAGAACAACAGCTCCCGCCCGATGGGCACGATGTGCGTCCAGTGCGGGGAGAGCTTTCCGTCGGCCAGGCCGTTGAATCTGCCGTCGGTGCCGAGTCTTCCCGTCGCTATCAGGCCGTCGTCGGCCCGGTAGAAGAGCATTTCCCTGGACATGTGTCCTCCTCAGTCGCAGGGACCGGGGCCGTCGCGTCCCACGGGTGCGCGCGGCCGCCGTCGGGTCGGTCCCTCGCCGACCAGCTCCCTCCACGCTACGCGCACGAACCGCCGGGTGTCACCGGCTGCTTCGGCGTCAACCCGGCGGCTACGGAGCGCACTCGCGGTGACTTCGCGTCACCGGCCCGGGCGGCCGGCGCGCCTCTGGCGAAGGCGCGCGCAGACGCGGCCCCGGCGCAATGGCGTCGGTCAGGAGGAGGCCCACCAGGTGGAGGGCGTCGCGACCGTGTAGCCCAGCGACTCGTACAGCGGCCTGCCCAGCTTCGAGGCGGTGAGGGTGGCCGGCAGGTCCGTCATGTGGGCGAGGGCGCCGAGCATGACGGCCCGGCCCACGCCGCGCGAGCGGAACGCCGAGGACGTGGCGACCCAGTAGTGGCTTCCGACGCCGTCGGCCACGACGCTGACGCAGGCTCCCGCGACCGTGCCGTCGATGGAGGCGACGAACACGTCCACGCCCGGCTGTTCGATCAGCGCCGCCGGGAAGAGCTCGCCGGGGCGGTGGGGCTGGAACCCGTCCAGGTCGAAGCCCTCGATCACGACCTGCTCGGCCGCCTGGAGGTCGCCGGCCCCCCGCACCCGGATCACGTCCAGGGCCGGTTCGGCGACGGGCCCGGGCAGGCGCAGCATGATCGGCATCTGCCAGTTGCGCAGGCCCAGGCCCAGGTCGCTCAGGTCGGCCGAGCTGAACGGGTCGTCGACGTAGGCCGTCCCGGCGGCCGCGCGGACCAGCTCGCCCACCTCGGCGAGTTCGGCCGGGTCGAGGTCGGGCTCCTGGATCAGGACCCGCAGGCCCGCGCGCGCGTCGCCGTCGACCGCGACGAATCCGCGGCGCCGGATCACCTCGTGGCCCCGGCTCAGGCCGGTCGCGGTCCAGAAGGCGGCGGAGTTGCGGGCCTGGGCGGTCGGCGCCTCGGCGAGGGACGGGAACTGGTCGGTCGAAGGGGTTCCGGTTGTCATTGCGCCTACGGTAGTACGAAATTGACCGAACATGAGGACCAATTCCCCGTCGGCGGAACAGGCCTCCCCGGACCGGGCCGCCCCCGGACCCCGCACACGACGGCGGGCCCGGACACCTGTGTGCCCGGGCCCGCCGATACCGCTCCGCCGTCAGTGCGCGGCGGCCTCCCAGTTCGCGCCGACGCCGACCGAGACGTCCAGCGGGGCGCGCAGCGGGTACGCACCCGCCATCTGCTCGCGGACGACGGCCTCCACCCGCTCGCGCTCGCCGGGGGCCAGCTCCAGGACGATTTCGTCGTGCACCTGGAGCAGCATCCGGGAGGTGAGGCCGGCCGCGCGCAGCGCCTCGTCCACCCGGAGCATGGCGATCTTGACGATGTCGGCGGCCGAGCCCTGGATCGGGGCGTTGAGGGCCATCCGCTCCGCCATCTCGCGGCGCTGGCGGTTGTCGCTGTTGAGGTCCGGCAGGTAGCGGCGGCGGCCGAGCAGCGTCTCGGTGTATCCCGTCGCGCGGGCCTCGTCGACGACCCGGCGCAGGTAGTCGCGCACGCCGCCGAAGCGCTCGAAGTAGGTGTCCATCAGGCCCTGCGCCTCGGCGGGCTTGATGCCGAGCTGCTGCGAGAGCCCGTACGCGGACAGCCCGTACGCCAGGCCGTAGGACATCGCCTTGATCTTGCGGCGCATCTCGGCGTCGACCGCGGCGCCCGGGACCTCGAAGACCTGGGAGGCGACGGTGGTGTGCAGGTCCTCGCCGGAGGCGAAGGCCTCGATCAGCGCCTCGTCCTCGGACAAGTGCGCCATGATCCGCAGTTCGATCTGCGAGTAGTCGGCGGTGAGCAGCGTCTCGTAGCCCTCGCCGACGACGAAGGCGCGGCGGATGGCGCGGCCCTCCTCGGTGCGGACCGGGATGTTCTGCAGGTTCGGGTCCTGCGAGGAGAGCCGGCCGGTGGCGGCGACCATCTGGTTGAAGGTGGTGTGGATCCGGCCCTTGGGCGAGACGGTCTTGAGCAGGCCCTCGACGGTGGTGCGCAGCTTGGCCTGGTCGCGGTGGCGCAGCAGGATGACCGGCAGCTCGTTGTCGGTCTGGGTGGCCAGCCAGGTCAGCGCGTCGGCGTCGGTGGTGTAGCCGGTCTTGATCTTCTTGGTCTTGGGGAGCGCGAGCTCGCCGAAGAGGATCTCCTGGAGCTGCTTGGGCGAGCCGAGGTTGAACTCGTGCCCGGCGGCGGCGTGGGCCTCCTCGACGCAGCGCTGGATCTCGGCGGCGAACTGCGTCTCCAGCGTGGTGAGCCACGCGCGGTCGGCGGCGATGCCGTAGCGCTCCATGCGGGCGAGCAGGGCGGCGATGGGCAGTTCCATGTCGTGCATCAGCCCGGCGGCGCCGACCTCGGCGAGGCGGGTGTCGAAGAGCGCGGCGAGGTCGAGCACGGCGCGGGCCTGGAGCATCAGCGACTGGGCCGCGGCGGTCTCGTCCTCCTCCGGCGCGTCGAAGGCGAGTTGGCCGCTCTCGGCGGCGGGGGCCGGGGTGAGCGAGCGGGCCAGGTACTCCTCGGCGAGCACCTCCAGGGTGAAGGTGCGACGGCCGGGCTTCTCCAGGTAGGCGGCGAGCGCGGTGTCGGCGACGACGCCCTCGACCGTCCAGCCGCGCTCGGCGAAGGCGCGCATGACCTGCTTGGCGATGTGCAGGGCCTTGGGGGCGGCCGGGTCGGCGAGCCAGCCGGCGAAGGCCCGCTCGTCCTCCTCGGCGAGCAGGGCCGGGTCGAACCAGGCGGCCGTCTCGCCCGCGGCGAGGGCGACTTCGGTGACCTCGCCGGTGCCGAGCGCCCACCGGTAGACGGCGGCGAGGGCGACGGTGGTCTTGCCGTCGGAGGCGTGCTCGCGCAGCCAGGCGGCCAGGGTGCCCGGGTCGGTCAGCAGTTCGCCGTCCACCTCGACGCCGGGGGCGAGTTCGGCGGCCTCCTCCTCCCCGACGGCCGGGTCGATGCCGTAGACGCGGTCGCGGAAGTTGGCGTTGCGGAACTCCAGCGACTCCATCAGGGTGCCGACGGCGGTCCTGTCGAACGGCGCGCGGGCCAGGTCGGCCACGCCGAGCGGGAGTTCGACGTCGCGGACCAGTTCGGTGAGGACGCGGTTGCGCTTGACCGAGTCGAGGTTGTCGCGCAGCTTCTCGCCGATCTTGCCCTTGACCTCGTCGGCGCGGGTGACCAGTTCGTCGAAGGAGCCGAACTGGTTGACCCACTTGGCGGCGGTCTTCTCGCCGACGCCGGGGATGCCGGGCAGGTTGTCGGACGGGTCGCCGCGCAGCGCGGCGAGGTCCGGGTACTGGCGCGGGGTGACGCCGTACTTCTCGGTGACCTTCTCCGGGGTGAAGCGGGTGAGCTCGGAGACGCCCTTGGTCGGGTAGAGGACGGTGACGTGGTCGGTGACCAGCTGGAGCGAGTCGCGGTCGCCGGTGACGATGTCGACGTCGTACCCGGCCGCCTCGGCGGCGGTGGCCAGGGTGGCGATGATGTCGTCGGCCTCGAAGCCCTCGGCGGTGATCCGGGGGACGTTCATGGCGTCGAGGAGTTCGCCGATCAGGCCGACCTGGCTCTTGAACTCGTCCGGCGTCTTGGCCCGGTTGGCCTTGTAGTCGGGGAACTCGACGGAGCGGAAGGTCTGCCGGGAGAGGTCGAAGGCGACGGCGAGGTGGGTGGGCTGCTCGTCGCGGACGGTGTTGGCGAGCATCGACGCGAAGCCGTAGACCGCGTTGGTGGGCTGCCCGGTGGAGGTGTTGAAGTTCTCCACGGGCAGGGCGTAGAAGGCCCGGTAGGCCATCGAGTGCCCGTCGAGCAGCATCAGCCGGGGCCGCGGGCCGGCCCCGCCGCCACCCGTAGCGCCCTTGTCCGTACTCTGCGTAGCCACGTCAACGTCCGTTCCTGCCGATTCCACTACCGTCCACCGATCCTATGGCCCGGCACCGACAAAAGGGGCACGGCACCGGTGGGGCCGAGCACGGCAGCGGCGGCGCAGCAGGGCCCGCGCCGCCGGCACGGCGAGGCCCGCACGGGCGGCGCGGCAGGGCCCGCAGCGGCGGCCGCGGCGGGGCGCCCGCCGGGGCCGCCACGCCAGCCTCCGGCCGCGCGCTCTACCGCCGAGTAGGACGGTCGTACGATCACAGGCAGCAGGACCCGTGACCCCCGAGCGGCAGGAGTTCCCCCATGACCGATGCGGCACCCGACACCGCCCCCCTCCTGAACGTCCCGCAGGACGTGCTGGACCACTTCGCCAAGCTGGGCGTCAGCCCCGAGACCTTCTCCGGCGGCCTCCTCGGCGAGAAGCTCGGCATCCGGATCGTCGAGGCCTCCGGCGACCGCGTGGTCGGCACGATGCCGGTGGAGGGCAACCAGCAGCCGTACGGGCTGCTGCACGGCGGTGCGTCGGCGGCGTTGGCCGAGACGCTGGGCTCGATCGGGGCGATGCTGCACGCCGGCCCCGGCCGGTACGCGGTCGGCGTGGACCTCAACGCCACCCACCACCGCTCGGCGACGTCCGGCCTGGTCACCGGGGTGGCGACGGCCGTGTTCAAGGGCCGCACCGCCGCCACCTACGAGATCGCGATCACCGACGACACCGGCAAGCGCGTCACCAGCTGCCGGCTGACCTGCATGCTGCGCGACCTCTAACGGCCCGACAGCTTCTGCGAGTTCAGCAGACGCGGCATCAGATTCCTTTTCCGCCCCCTTGTTTGACCACCGACCCTCCTGGGCAGGCGTTGGTCAAACGAGGGGGCGTTCGCATGCCCGGACGCGCCGAGGCGCCCTCCACGCCCGTAACGCTGCGTAACGAGCAGGAAATCCTCGCACGAGTCCGGCTCCGGGAGCCCCGGGCGCCCCGAGATCACTTGACCGTGCTCTTTTCGTCCGCAATCCGGACGCTCAAGGCCGGAACCTGGGAATCGGACATGACCGTCCGGTAATCGACGACGCCAGCCGCAACCCGCATTTCTGGCCCTTACATCGCCCTACCAGCGCGTAAACGCCCGAAAGCGCCGGATCGATCGAGCCGAAACGACCACATGTTGAGACAACTGCTCCGTGTGCTCATAACAAGAGAATCACAGCATGCTCGCAGCACTGCCCGAGCCGCCCAACCACGCCTAGAGTCACGGCCAGTCACCGCGCCATCCAATTGGGCCTGGCCCTCAGCGCACCCGGCTCCCGCCCCTCCGGCGCGGGCGCATCCTGAACCGAAGGGGACCCTCGTGCGTCACCGTTCAGCAGTTGTCGTGAGCATTGCCGTGATCGCCGCCCTCAGCCTCAGCGCCTGCGGCTCTCGCGGTGACAAGAAGTCCGGCGACGGAGGCAGCGGCGGCGGCTCCGCCGCCACCGTCACCATCGGCATCGACGCCCCGCTCACCGGCGACCTCTCCGCCATCGGCATCGGCATCCGCAACTCCGTCGAGCTCGCGGTGAAGAAGGCCAACGAGGCCAACGAGGTCCCCGGCGTCAAGTTCCAGATCAAGGCACTGGACGACACCGCCAAGCCCGGCCCCGGCCAGCAGAACGCCACCCAGCTGGTCGGCGACACCAGCGTGATCGGCGTCGTCGGCCCGCTCAACTCCAGCGTCGCGCAGTCGATGCAGCAGATCTTCGCCGACGCCAACCTCGTCGAGATCTCCCCCGCCAACACCGGCGTCGCCCTCAGCCAGGGCGAGAAGTGGGCCACCGGCGAGAAGGCGCGCCCCTTCAAGACCTACTTCCGCACCGCCACCACCGACGCCGTCCAAGGCCCCTTCGCCGCCCAGTACCTCGCCAAGGACGCCAAGAAGTCGAAGGTCTTCCTCATCGACGACCAGAAGACCTACGGCGCCGGCCTCGCCGGCACCTTCAAGGCCGAGTTCACCAAGCAGGGCGGCACCATCGTCGGAGAGGAGCACGTCAACCCCGACGACCGCGACTTCGCCGCCATCGTCACCAAGGTCAAGAGCTCCGGCGCCGAAGCCGTCTACTACGGCGGCGAGTACCCCGCCGCCGGCCCGCTCTCCCTCCAGCTCAAGGAGGCCGGCGTCAACATCCCGCTGATGGGCGGCGACGGCATGCAGAGCAAGGACTACATCAAGCTCAACCCCAAGAGCGCCGGCGACTTCGCCACCGCCGTCGGCGGCGCCGTCGAACAGCTCCCCACCGCCGCCAAGTTCATCGCCGACTACAAGGCCGCCGGCTACAAGGACGCCTACGAGACCTACGGCGGTTACTCCTACGACAGCGGCTGGGCCATCATCCAGGCCGTCAAGACCGTCGTCGCCGCCAACAACGGCAAGCTCCCGGCCAACCCCCGCGCCGCCGTCGTCGACGCCGTCCAGAAGGTCTCCTTCGACGGCGTGACCGGCAAGGTCTCCTTCGACGAGTTCGGCGACACCACGAACAAGCAGCTCACCGTCTACACCGTCAAGGACGGCGCGTGGGCCGTGGAGAAGACCGGCACCTTCAACGGCTGACCCCCAGCCGACCCGAGCCACCCGAACCACCACAGCGCGCGGGGGCGCCACGAGTGCCCCCGCGCGCCCCCACATCCACCACCCACGCGGACACCCCAGAACGCACTACGGAGGCCCAGCGGTGCACGACCTACCGCAGCAGCTGGCCAACGGCCTGATCCTCGGCGCCCTCTACGGCCTCGTCGCGATCGGCTACACGATGGTCTACGGCATCGTCCAGCTCATCAACTTCGCCCACGGCGAGATCGTCATGGTCGGCGGCTTCGGCGCCCTGACCGCCTACCTCGCCCTCCCCGGCGGCACCACCCTCTGGCTGGCCCTACCGCTGATGCTGATCGCCGGCATCCTGGTCTCCACCCTCACCGCCGTCGCAGCCGAGCGCTTCGCCTACCGCCCCCTGCGCAACGCCCCCCGGCTCGCCCCCCTGATCACCGCGATCGGGCTCTCCATCTTCCTCCAGCAACTCGTCTTCTCCTTCTACCCCGACGCCAAGAAGGCCCGGGTCTTCCCCAAGATCCCCGGCGACCCCTTCAGCCTCGGCTCCGTCACCATCCAGCGCAGCGACCTCTTCCTCATCATCGCCGCCCCCCTGTGCATGCTCGCCCTCGGCTGGTTCGTCACCCGCACCCGCTCCGGCCGCGCCATGCAGGCCACCAGCCAGGACCCCGACACCGCCAAGCTGATGGGCATCGACACCGACCGCATCATCGTCATGGCCTTCGCCATCGGCGCCGCGTTCGCCGCCGTCGCCGCCATCGCCTACGGCCTGCGCAGCGGCCAGATCGACTTCCGGATGGGCTTCATCCTCGGCCTCAAGGCCTTCACCGCCGCCGTCCTCGGAGGCATCGGCAACATCTACGGCGCCATGCTCGGCGGCCTCGCCCTCGGCCTCGCCGAAGCCCTCGCCACCGGCTACATCCAGCACCTGCCCGGCATGCACCTCTTCGGAGGCGGCGCCTGGAAGGACGTCTGGGCCTTCGTACTCCTCATCCTCGTGCTCCTCGTCCGGCCCCAAGGCCTGCTCGGCGAGCGCGTCGCGGACAGGGCGTGACCACCATGACCACCACGACCACCGAGACCACCCCGGTCATCCCCCTGCCGGCCCGCGCCGCCGCAGCCCTCACCGGCCTCGGCGCCCTCACCACCGCCGCCTCCGCCGCCATGTCCTGGACCTGGACCTCCGACTTCCCCGGCGACCTCACCTACTACGGCTCCCCCGCCGGCCTCCAGTGGCTCGCCCTCACCGCCGGCGCCCTCACCCTCGTCCTGCTGCTCGCCGCCCAGGGCGTCCCCGGCCTGCGCTGGGCCTCCCCCACCCGCAGCAACAACGCCGTCCTCTACGCCGCCACCGGCGCCCTCGCCGTCGCCGCCTACTCCGTCTCCGCCATCGCCGTCGACCTCGGCGGCCTCGCCAACCTCGAACCCGGCGGCTGGGTCCTCGCCGCCGGCGGCCTGCTCACCGTCCTCGGCGCCCTCGGCCTCCCCCTCGACCGCCGCACCGCCGTCCCCCTGCGGATCGTCGACAAGCGCCTCTTCCTGCTCGTCCCCGCCGCACCCCTGGTCTGGCTCGGCGCCCACGCCATCCCGTCCGACAAGCCCGTCGCCCCCGTCATGACCGCCCTCGCCGGCGGCGTGGCCATCGCCACCGGCGCCGTCCTGCTCCTCCAGCTCGGCCACCTCGCCAACACCTGGCTGCGCCTCGGCCGGATCGAGCGCCCGCTGGCCGCGCCGAAGCAACTCCCCTCCTGGGTCGAGGTCCTGGTCATCGTCGTCGCCTTCGGGCTCGGCCTCTTCGCGATCACCTTCGGCATCGACACCGAGTACGGCGAACTCTTCATCTGCTACCTGCTGTTCGCCGGCCCCACCGTCGCCGCCCTCACCCGGTCCGGCCTGATCGCCCGGCTGCGCGCACTGACGGTCAAGCACCGCCCGGTCACCACCGGCGCCGCCTTCGCCGCCGCCGCCAGCTTCCCCTTCACCCAGAGCAGCGACCAGTACACCTCGGTCGCCACCAACATCCTGATCTTCGCCACCGTCGCCCTCGGCCTCAACATCGTCGTCGGCCTGGCCGGACTGCTCGACCTCGGGTACGTCGCCTTCCTCGGCGTCGGCGCCTACGCCGCCGCCCTGGTCTCCGGCTCCCCCGCCTCGCCCATCCACGTCCAGTTCCCGTTCTGGGCCGCGATGCTCACCGGCGCCGCCGTCTCCATGGTCTTCGGCGTCCTGATCGGCGCCCCCACCCTGCGGCTGCGCGGCGACTACCTCGCCATCGTCACCCTCGGCTTCGGCGAGATCTTCCGCATCACCATGCTCAACCTCAACGGCACCACCGGCCCCAAGATCACCAACGGCTCCAACGGCATCCCGCGGATCCCCGACCTGGAGATCCTCGGCTTCGACCTCGGCAAGACCCACACCGTCGCCGGCATCGAACTCGGCCGCTTCTCCAACTACTACCTGCTGATGCTCCTCGTCACGGCCCTGGTCGTGCTCGTCTTCGCCCGGGTCGGCAACTCCCGCATCGGCCGCGCCTGGGTCGCCATCCGCGAGGACGAGACCGCCGCCGAAGCCATGGGCATCAACGGCTTCCGCCTCAAGCTCCTCGCCTTCGCCCTCGGCGCCTGCCTCGCCGGCCTCGCCGGCACCGTCCAGGCCCACGTCAGCTACACCGTCACCCCCGACCAGTACACCTTCGCCGAGGCCCTCCCGCCCAACTCCGCCTTCCTGCTCGCCGCCGTCATCCTCGGCGGCATGGGCACCATCAGCGGCCCGCTGGCCGGCGCCACCCTCCTCTTCCTCATCCCGAAGAAGCTGGAGTTCCTCGCCGACTACCAGCTCCTCGCCTTCGGCGCCGCCCTCATCGTCCTCATGCGCGTCCGCCCCGAAGGCCTCATCCCCAACCGCCGCCGGCAACTGGAGTTCCACGAAGCCGCCATCCCGGCCCAGCCCACCGGCGAGCCGACCGCACTCACCAAGGCAGGGGCGTGAACAACCCGATGACCACCACCGCCGCACCCCTGCTCGAAGTCACCGGCGTCACCATGCGCTTCGGCGGCCTCACCGCCGTCAACGACGTCTCCCTCACCGTCGGCGAGGGCGAGATCATCGGCCTCATCGGCCCCAACGGCGCCGGCAAGACCACCTTCTTCAACTGCCTCACCGGCCTGTACGTCCCCACCGAGGGCTCCGTCCGCTACCGCGACGTCGTACTGCCCCCCAAACCCCACCTGGTCACCCAGGCCGGCATCGCCCGCACCTTCCAGAACATCCGGCTCTTCGCCAACATGACCGTCCTGGAGAACGTCCTCGTCGGCCGCCACACCCGCACCAAGGAAGGCATCTTCTCCGCCATCCTGCGCGGCCCCGGCTACCACCGCGCCGAAGCCGAGAGCCGCGAGAAGGCCATGGACCTCCTCGCGTTCACCGGCCTCGCCGACAAGGCCGACCACCTCGCCCGCAACCTCCCCTACGGCGAGCAGCGCAAGCTCGAAATCGCCCGCGCCCTCGCCTCCGAACCCGGTCTGCTCCTCCTCGACGAGCCCACCGCCGGCATGAACCCCCAGGAGACCCGCGCCGCCGAGGAACTCGTCTTCGCCATCCGCGACAAGGGCGTCTCCATCCTCGTCATCGAGCACGACATGCGCTTCATCTTCAACCTCTGCGACCGCACCGCCGTGCTCGTCCAGGGCCAGAAGATCGTCGAGGGCGACCGCGAGACCGTCCAGAACGACGAGCGCGTCATCACCGCCTACCTCGGCGCGCCGCTCGAAGAGACCGCCCCGGCAGACACCGTCCCGGCAGACACCGCCCCGGCAGGTCCGGAGACCGTTACGGAGACCGACCAGTGACCGCACTCCTTGAGGTCGAGGACCTCCGCGTCGCCTACGGCAAGATCGAAGCCGTCAAGGGCATCAGCTTCACCGTCGAACAGGGCGAGGTCACCACCCTCATCGGCACCAACGGCGCCGGCAAGACCACCACCCTGCGCACCCTCTCCGGCCTCCTCAAGCCCACCGCCGGAAGCATCACCTTCGAGGGCCGGGACCTCTCCACCGTCCCCGCCCACAAGATCGTGTCGCTCGGCCTCGCCCACTCCCCCGAGGGCCGGCACATCTTCCCCCGCATGACCATCGAGGAGAACCTCCTCCTCGGCGCCTTCCTGCGCTCCGACACCGCCGGCATCGCCGCCGACGTCGAACGCGCCTACGGCCTCTTCCCCATCCTCGGCGAACGCCGCAAGCAGGCCGCGGGAACGCTCTCCGGCGGCGAGCAGCAGATGCTCGCCATGGGCCGGGCCCTGATGTCCCAGCCCAAGCTGCTCATGCTGGACGAGCCCTCCATGGGCCTCTCCCCGCTGATGATGCAGAAGATCATGGCGACCATCGTCGAACTCAAGGCGTCCGGTACGACCATCCTGCTCGTCGAGCAGAACGCCCAGGCGGCCCTGTCCCTCTCCGACCGCGGCTACGTCATGGAGACCGGCCGCATCGTCCTCTCCGGGACGGGCGCCGACCTCCTCCACGACGAGTCCGTCCGCAAGGCCTACCTCGGCGAGGACTGACCCCCGTCCGTACAACGCGAAGGGCCCGGCAGATCCGCTCTGCCGGGCCCTTCGCCGTGCGCGTCGTGCTCGTCGCACTCGTCCTGCTCGTCCTACTCGGACTTGCCCTCTTCCGCCTTCTTGCGGTCCTGGGCCTCGCCCTCCTCGATGACCGCCTCGGCCACCGCCGCCATCGTCATCCGCCGGTCCATCGAGGTCTTCTGGATCCACCGGAACGCGGCCGGCTCGTTCAGCCCGAACTTCGTCTGCAGCACACCCTTCGCCCGGTCGACGAGCTTCCGGGTCTCCAGCCGCTGGCTGAGATCCCCGATCTCCTTCTCCAGCGCCCGCATCTCGGCGTACCGCGACACCGCCATCTCGATCGCCGGCACCAGGTCCGACTTCGAGAACGGCTTGACGATGTACGCCATCGCCCCCGCGTCCCGCGCCCGGTCCACCAGCTCCCGCTGCGAGAACGCGGTCAGCATCAGCACCGGAGCCAGGTGCTTCTCGTGGATCTGCTCGGCGGCCGACAGCCCGTCCAGCACCGGCATCTTCACGTCGAAGATCGCCAGATCCGGCTTCAGCTCCTCCACGAGCTTCACCGCCGTCGCCCCGTCACCCGCTTCGCCGACGACGGTGTACCCCTCCTCCTCCAGCATCTCCTTCAGATCGAGGCGGATCAGCGCCTCGTCCTCGGCGATCACGATCCGGGTGATCTGGGGCGTATCGGTCTCAAGCGGCTGTGCCTGCTCGTCGGCGGTGCTCACGGGGCTCCTCGTTCCGGCGGGGTACTGCATGCACGAGGGTACCTAGACACGGTATGTTTGATACACGACGCGAAGGCAGGCGCCTTCGATTCGTAGGCCCCGATAGCCCAATTGGCAGCAGGCGATGGTCTCAAACACCATACAGTGTGGGTTCGAGTCCCACTCGGGGCACTTTTCCTTCGAATCGAAGGAATCGGCCAGCCAGACAATGGTTGCCGATCTTCGCCGATTCGAGTGAAGGTTCGGGCATTCGGCCGACAACTGCGAGAAGTTCGCGCACGCTCATCCGCATGCACGAGTTCACTGTTCGCGAACAAGCAGTACGGCTGACACGCGGCGGTGCAGGCACCGCCGAAACCGCCCGCCGACTCAGGGTCCCGGTCGGGACGGTCTCCTGGTGGAAGCACCGGGACCTCGCCAAGCGCGGCGAACTCCCGGGCCGGAAACGCTCGCCCTGCACGCACTGCTACGGCGACGACCTGAACCCGCCCGCGTACTCGTACCTGCTCGGGCTGTACCTGGGGGACGGTCACATCAGTCATCCCAAACAGCACCGAACCGCCAGCCTGTTCATCACCTGTGACGACAACTGGCCGGGGATCATGGACGCCGCCGAGACGGCCATGCGGCAGGTCTTCCCGACCCTCACGCCGTGCCGCGTCCGGCGGCCCGGCGCCCACAACATCAAGGTGTACTCGAAGCACCTGACCTGCTACTTCCCGCAGCACGGGCCCGGCAAGAAGCACGAGCGCACCATCGCCTTGGAGCCCTGGCAGCAGGAGGTCGTGGACGCGCACCCCTGGGAGTTCCTGCGCGGCCTGATCCACTCCGACGGCTGCCGGATCACCAACTGGGCGACCCGCACGGTGGCCGGCGTCACGAAGCGCTACGAGTACCCGCGGTACTTCTTCACCAACACGTCGACCGACATCATCGGTCTCTTCACCGCCACCCTCGACGCCGTCGGTGTCCGGTGGAAGGCTTCGATCCCGCGCCCTACCGGTCAGGTCAACATCTCGATCGCCCGCAAGGACTCCGTCGCCCTCATGGACGCCCACATCGGCCCCAAGTACTGACGGCGAGATGTACGACCTCACCACGCGGCAGCGAGCACTCGACCTGCACGCATCCGGGCTGACCCTCAGCCAAGTCAGCCGCGTCACCGGAATATCCCGGTTTGCGATCCGTGAATGGGCGTCCGGTGCCGTGCCAAGTCCGCGCATGACCGCCGAGTGTCCGGTCCGCGGCGGTCGGCTCGATCCTTCGCGCCCCCGCGCCGAGTACGCCTACCTGCTCGGCCTCTATCTCGGTGACGGCTGCATCAGCGAGGGCCGCCGCAAGGTCTACGCCCTCCGCATCGCCTGCTGCGACGCCTGGCCCGGCCTCATCGAGGAGTGCGCGCGAGCGGTGTCCGCCGTCATGCCGCACAACAAGGTCCAGCGCGTCCGCGCGCCGGGCTGCACGAGTGTCGTCAGCACCAGCAAGCACTGGCCCTGCCTCTTCCCGCAGCACGGCCCCGGCAAGAAGCACGAGCGGACCATAGCCCTCGCGCCCTGGCAGCAGGAGATCGTGGACGCGCATCCCTGGGAGTTCCTGCGCGGGCTGATCCACTCCGACGGCTGCCGGATCACCAACTGGGCGACCCGCACGGTGGCTGGCGCCACGAAGCGCTACGAGTACCCGCGGTACTTCTTCACCAACACGTCGACCGACATCATCGGCCTCTTCACCGCCACCCTCGACGCCGTCGGTGTCCGGTGGAAGAACGCTTCCCGGTCCAACGGGGGCTTCAACATCTCGATCGCCCGCAGGGACTCCGTCGCCCTCATGGACGCCCACATCGGCCCCAAGTACTGACGGCGGCGCGAGCCCTCGGAGGGCCGCGCCGCCGATGGCGCCTCAGAAAGTGTTGGGTAATCGGATGATTACTGGTTCTTGAGGTCGTCGGCGAGGCGGCGGGCTGCTTCGGTCTCGATGGGGCCGCGCGGTTC
>NZ_JBIWNL010000016.1:0-177322 GCF_044767225.1 Kitasatospora sp. NPDC101447 | reverse complement strand
GTGGCGGGCGGCGCCCCCGGCGGGGGCGCGGGCGCCGGTGGGGTGGGGGTGGGGGGCGGCCGGGCTGTGGGCGTGGGGGCGGCCGGGCCGCCCCCCGCCGCTCGAATTCCCACGCGATTCACGTGCATCGGTGGATTTACGCGCTCGAATCGCGCTGCCGTCGAATTCCGGCGCGCCGCCCGGCGGGCCCCGGCCGGCTTCGGCGGACCTCAGCGACGCTCGGCGGACCTCAGCGGGGCTCGACCGGCCCCGACGGACCTCGGCGGACCTCGGCGGTCCTCAGCGGACCTCGGCGGCCAGGTTGGCCAGCACCTCGTCGTGGATCCGGTTCAGGCCCTTCGGGGCGAAGGTGCGCTCGAAGAAGCCGCCGATGCCGGTCGCGCCCTGCCAGGTGGCGGTCACGGTGACCTTGCTGCGGCCCTCGCCGGCCGCGGCGACGGTCCAGGTGATCACCATGCTGGAGTTGGCGTCCTTCTCCACCAGCTGGTCGGGCTTCGGCGCCGACACGGTGAAGAGGCAGTCGCGCACCCGCTTCTCGGTGGCCTGCAGCTTCCAGTGCACCTGGGTGCCGGCGCCGGTGCCGCCGACCCGGACCTCGTACTCGCTGTACTGCGCGGGCAGCAGCTTCGGGCGGGTCACCTGGTAGTCGGCCAGCACCTCGTACACCCGCTCGGGGGCCGCGTCGTAGACCCGCTCGGTGGTGGCCTGCACCTGTCCCATGACCTTGCTCTCCTCGTGTGGTGGTAGCGCTCTCACCGGCAAGCCAATCACAGGGTCACGCCCGTGACGCGGCGGGATGGACACCTCACGGTGCCGAGCGGTCGAGCCGGCCGTTCCGGGCACGGACCCGACGTTCGAATCCTCGGGCTGTCGCCCGTGTCAGGGTGCGGGCGGCTGCGGACCGGACTCGGGAAGGAGCTGGACCACGCCGAGCCGGTGGGAGTCGGCGTTCTCGCAGAACGCGCGGACCCTCCAGCGTCCTGCGGGCAAGGGGACCGGGGCCTCGTCCGGCTGCCCCCCGCCGGTGGGGTAGGGCACGCCGAGGTCGCTGCCAGCCTCGGCCGAGTCCATGAGGACTGCCGGTCCGTCGGTTTCCCAGACCCCGCACTCCTCCCACGGCGTCGACGGGTCGTCCAGCGCGGCCTCGGCAGCGGCGAGCAGTTCGACGTCGGAGTCGGCGGCGAACCACCGCAGGAAGCTCTTCCGCTCGGACAGGTAGCAAGTGGCGGCGGGCTCGTCACCCAGCACCAGAGCGGATGCGGTGCCACCGCCCAGGCCGATCACCTCGGCGGAACCCTCGACCGCGCAAGCCCGGTCGTAGTCGTCCGGCCGGTCGGTGCCGCCGACGATCACACCCTCCGGAGTGCATCCGCCCCACCGGTGCAGCGCGGACACCGGGACGACGACCAGCGGTCCCCCCATGGACCCGACCCAGGTCAGGCCGAGTTGCCGGTGGGAGGCGTGTGGGATGTCGCTCATGCGCGCAGTCTGCCGCCCCGCACCGACACCCGGGCAGGCCGGGGCCGCGGTGTCGCGCGCCGGTCCGTCCCCGGGGCCTGACGGCCCCGGCATTCGAACGGACCGGCCGCAGCACCTGGCTACACCGATCCGCCGTCAACGAATTAGGGTGGCCGGTGTGCTCGATCTGGTGACTGCAGTGCGCTACGTCGACCCGCTGCGCGCCGGCGGCTCCGTTCCCGGTGTGGTGGAGACCGACGACCTGGGAACGTACGTGGTCAAGTTCACCGGGGCCGCGCAGGGCCGCAAGGCGCTGATCGCCGAGGTGATCGTCGGCGAGCTGGCCCGGCGGCTGGGCCTGCGGGTGCCGGAGCTGCGGCTGGTGGACTTCGACCCGGCCGTCGCCGCGGACGAGCCGGACACCGAGATCCAGGACATGCTCAAGGCCAGCGCGGGACTCAACCTGGGGATGGACCTGCTGCCCGGGGCGCGGGACTTCCGCCCGGGGATGATCGCGGTGGACTCCGTCGAGGCCGGCCGGGTGGTCTGGCTGGACGCGCTCACCGGCAACGTCGACCGCACCGTGCACAACCCCAACCTGGTGGTCTGGCACGGGCGGCTCTGGCTGATCGACAACGGCGCCGCGCTGATCTTCCACCACCGCTGGGCGGGCGCCGAGGCGTCCGTCGGCAAGCGGTACGACCTCAGCGCGCACGCGCTCGGCGGCTCGGCCCCGGACGTCCGGCTGGCCGACGAGGAGCTCGGTCCGCTGGTCACCGTGCCGCTGCTGGAGGAGGTGCTGACCCTGGTCCCGGACGAGTGGCTGGCCGGCGAGCCCGGCTTCGACTCGGCGGACGCCGTCCGGCACGCGTACGTCACCCACCTGGCCGCCCGGGTGGTGCTCTCCGGGGAGTGGCTGCCGGAGGGCTTCGCCACGCCCGAGCAGCTGCGCGAGGCCGAGCGGCGGCAGGCGGCCCGGACCCGGGCCGGGCGCCCGGCCTGGCTGCAGCAGGTGCCGGACCTGCACGGCAAGCCGTCGGTGGAGACGGTCTGGGAGCACCACTTCGACGAGGGCTGAGCCGGCCGCCGATCAGGGGGCCGCCGCGGGTCAGCCCATCGCGGGGCCGCCGCGGGTCAGCCCATCGCGGGACGGATCCAGCCGAAGTACTCGACCGCCGTTCCGAGCAGCAGGCCGAAGCCGACCACCGGGAACGCGACGTCCCGGGGCAGCCGCTGCAGCCGGGCGACCAGGAACCCGAGGCCCAGGCCGAGCAGCGGGCCGGCGGCGAGCAGCAGGGCGAGGAGCAGCACCGCGACCGCCGACCCACCGGCGGCCAGGCCCATCACGGCGACCACCAGGCCGCCGGCCGCGACCGTGGCCAGCATCGGTGCGGCGAGCAGCAGTTCGCCCACGCCCAGGGCCAGCGCGAGCCGGTTCCGCTTGCCGGGAAGGGCCTGTCGGCCGGGGACGGTCTGCGCCATGCCGCTCAACTCCTGTGGTGACTCCGTCGGGTACGGACCCATCCTCGGCGGCGGGGGAGGCGAAGGCCTGAGTACGGCTACTCAAACGCGACCGGGGAGCAGGGCCTGTGTGGCCCCGCTCCCCGGCTCGGCGATCAGGTGTCGTCGCGGTCAGCGCCTGAGCGCCTCAGCGCCTCAGTGCTTCAGCGCCACCACTGGACCGCCTTCTCGGCGTTGATGATGCCCGCGCCGTAGAAGCCGTTGTCGTCGGCGCCGCCCTCACAGGTGGCCTTCCACTGGCCGGCGCCGCCCGGGTTCCAGTCGCCGGTCGGGCAGGCGTGGGACTCGGCCTGGCTGGTCAGCATCTCGGTCAGCTCGTCCGCGCTGGCCCACGGGAAGGTGCTGGCGAGCAGGGCGACCACACCGGTGGCGTGCGGCGAGGCCATCGACGTGCCCTGCATGTAGCCGTACTTGCCACCGGGGAGGGTGGACAGGATGCGGCCGTTCTTGTCCGGGGTGTTCGGGATCTGGTAGCGGGCGTCGCCACCCGGCGCGGCGACGGTCACGACGCCCTTGCCGTAGCTGGAGTAGTACGACTTGTCGCCGTTGACGCCCACCGAGGAGACGGCCAGGACGCCCGGGAGCTCGGTCGGCAGCGACAGGCAGTCGTTGGTGACCGGACGGGTGCCGGGGGTGGTGTCGTCCGGGCTGGAGACGTCAGTGGTCTTGTGCGCCAGGTCGATGTTCTCGTTGCCCGCCGCGGCGACGTTGAGGACGCCCTTGCGCTGCGAGAACGCGACGGCCTTGCGGACGGCGGCGGTGATGGCCGCCTGGTCCTTGTCGTTCGGGCAGTTGAACATCCACGGGTCGATGTAGTAGCTGTTGTTGGTCACCTTGAACTGGTGCTCACCGGCCCACACGAAGCCGCAGATCGCGTACTCCGGGTAGATGAACCCGCCGTCGTCCACGACCTTGACCGCGGCCAGCTTGACGTTCGGGGCGATGCCGACGATGCCCTTGCCGTTCTTGGCGGCGGCGATGGTGCCGGCCACGTGGGTGCCGTGGTCACCGTCGACGCCCGGCTGCCAGGCCTTCCAGTCGGTGTTCGGCTTGCCGCCGTCGATGCAGGAGACCGACTGCGAGGCGTCCACGTTGGCGGCCAGGTCCTCGTGGGTGCCGTCGATGCCGGAGTCCAGCACGCCGACGGTGACGTTGCGGCTGCCCAGGGAGAGCTTGTGCGCCTTGTCGACACCGATCTGGCGCATGTCCCACTGGTTGGCCTCAAGCGGCTCCTGACCGGGGGCGGCCGCGGCGGCGGTGGGCTCGGCGACGACCTCGGCCTTCTCGCGGTCGGCAGCCGTGATGCCCTTGGTGCGGCTGGCACCGACGGAGTCGACGCCCTTGGCCAGGCGCAGCTTCTCGGCGAACTTGGTGTCGGTCGAGCGGGCGATGACGACGCCGATCTGCTCGTACGAGTAGACCACCGTGCCGCCGAGGCTCTTGACGGCCTGTTCGACCTTCTGCACCTGGCCGTGGTTGGCCTTGGTGTTGACGACGTAGCTGAGCAGCGGACCGGTCGTCGGGTCGGCCGTGGGGGCCGCGACGGCGGTGCCGGCCGGGAGCGCGAGGGCGCCGGCAGTGGCGAGCACGAGGCCCACCGCCGCGTACCGGGTCCGGCTGATCCGAGAAACTCTCATTGGGGGTGGCCCTCCCGAGTCGTCATGCGGCAGCTGCGGTTGGCAGGTGCACTGGGAATGACCGGACGCTAATGAATATTCGATGAGATGCGCAAGAGGTAGTCATCTAATCGTCACATCTAGACCAGCAACGGATGTTAGGAGTCCGCAGGTCAACAAGGGAAACAGGGGCCAAGATTGTTAAAAAGTGATGGTTCGCCGACGTGCTTCCTTTGCCCCGATAACGGCGGCCGGGCACCGGGCCCGCACGGCCGCGGCGCAGCTACAGGGCGTACAGCCGACGGGCGTTGTCGGCGGCGACCGAGCACGTCAGCCGCTGCGCGTCGGCGGCGGAACAGGCACCGTCCGCCCGCCAACGATCCAGCAACACGGCCAGTCCGTGCCGGAACTGACAGGTGCCCACCAAGAAAAGTTCGGGTAGCCCGTAAGCGTCCGTGGAGAACAGCAATTTGCCGAACGGCGCCAGTTCCAGCATCTCGCCCAGCACCGATGCCACCTGCGGGCCGGTGTAGGAAGCCGTCAGCCCGAGGTCGGTGAAGACCGTCGGAAAGGCCTGGGCCAGCCAGGCGGCTTGACGGTGGTACGGGTAGCAGTGCAGCAGCACCAGCGGGACGCCGCTGGGCTCGGCGGCGCGCACGAAGTCCGTCAGCAGGGACGGGTCGGCCCGGTGCAGGGTGAGGTCCGGGTCCCCGAAGCCGGTGTGGAGCTGGATCGGCAGGCCGAGCTCGGCACAGACGTCCACGGCCGTCCAGAGCAGGTGGTGCAGCAGGACCGGGTCGGTGAGCCGCCCGGACCCGCCGCGCAGCCGGGCGCCGGCCGCGGCCACCACGGCCCGGCGGGCGGGCCGTTCGGCCGGGGCGGCCAGGCCGTGCCGGTAGGCGAGCACGGACTTCACCGCGACGGCCCCGCCGGCGGCGGCCGCCAGCGCCTCGGCGACGGCCGACGGCCAGTCCTCGGCACCGGCGGCCACCGCCTCGGCGACGGACTCCAGCCGGACCACCTCGCGCACCGACGCCCCGGCGGCCGCGGCCAGTTCGGCCGGCGGCAGCAGCGGCAGGCCCGCGGCCTCGGTCAGCCCGGTGTCCACCAGGCAGGTGTCCAGCCCGGCCGCGGCGAGCAGCCGGCCGGTCGCCCCGGCGGCGCCCAACTCGCGCCGCCGGGCCAGGTACTCGGCAGCCGGGGCGTGCGCCGGAAGGCCGAGCGCGGGCGGGCACCAGCGCCGCACGGCGAGGCCGAGCGCGCTGTCGAAGGGCGAGCAGCCGGGCGCGGGCGGACGGTCGGACTCGGTGAGCAGCCCGGCCAGGGCGTCGTCGGAGAGGTCGGCGGCCACCACGCTGTGGCAGTGGTGGTCGACCAGCGCGGGCGCCGCTGCGGACGGTGCGGGCCGCGGCCGGGCCACCGGTCAGTACCGCCAGCGGGTGGCCGCGGCCACCTCCTCGGGCGTGGCGGTGGCGTACTGCTCGGCCTCCGCCCGGCGCACCGCCAGCACCGCCTGGTACAGCGGCTCGCCGAGCGCCTCGCGCAGCACCGCCGAGCGCTCGTACGCGGCCAGCGCCTCGGCCGGAGCCTGCGGCAGCCTGGGCACCGTACCGGGCTCGGCGGCCGCCGGGTCCCCGGTGAACTCCGGTGGCAGGGCCCGGCGTTGGTCCAGCCCGGCGAGGCCGGCCGCGATCACCGCGCCGACCGCCAGGTACGGGTTGGCGCTGGCGTCGAAGCACTTGACCTCGGCGTTGGCGGCGGCGGCCCGCTCCCCGGTGGAGCCGGTCACCAGCCGTAGCGCGGCCTCGCGGTTCTCCAGGCCCCAGCACTGGTACGCGCCGGCCCAGTGCGAGGGCACCAGCCGCAGGTACCCGGCGGGGCTGGAGCAGCCCAGCACCAGCAGTTCGGGCAGCGCGTCGAGCACCCCGGCGAGGAAGCCCTCGGCCTCGGCCGTCAGCCCGTGCGGGCCTGGGCCGCCGTGCCCGAGGTTCTGCCCGTCCCGCCAGAGGCTGAGGTGGAGGTGCCCGCCGTTGCCGACCGCGCCCGCCTCGACCACCGGCGCGAAGGAGACCCGCAGGCCGTGCCTGGCGGAGACGGCCCGGACGGTGTGCCGGACCAGGACGGAGGTGTCCGCGGCGCCGACCGGGCCCTCGGGGGCCACCGAGACCTCGAACTGGCCCGGGGAGTACTCGGGGTGGATCTGCAGGACGTCCAGGCCCTGCTCGCCGAGGGCGCGCAGGACGTCGCGCAGGTAGTCGGAGAGGTCGGTGAGCCGGTGCATCCCGTACGCGGGGCCGTGCGTCGGGTACTGCGGCGCCTCCTGCGGGGAACCGGCGAGGGCGACCACCCACTCGATCTCGATGCCGGCCTTGAGGCTCAGCCCGCGCCCGGCCGCCGCGGCCTGCGCCCGGCGGGCGAACAGCCGCTGGCAGCCGGGGTGCGGGGCGCCGCTCTGGGTGTACCTGTCCCCCGGGGCCCAGGCCCAGCCGGGCTGGGCCGCCAGCGGGACGATCCGCTCCACGTCGGGGTAGAGCCTGAGGTCCCCGGTGGGGCCGCCGATGATCGGGCTGGTGGTGATCGCGTCGTCGGCGAGGAACACGTCGAAGCAGGGCGCGGTACCGACGCCCCACTGCGCGGCGTGCGTCAGACCGCCGAGCGGCACGGCCTTGACCCGGGTGACGCCCGCGTTGTCCACCCAGGTGACGGCCACCGCCTCCACGGCGGCGGTGCGCAGCCGGTCGGCCGCCTGCTGGGCGCGCTCGGCCCGCTCGGCGCGCGGGGGCAGCCCCACGGCGGCCGCGGAGCCGGCGGGGCCGAACGGATCGGCACCGGAGGGCTGGGCGGCGCCGGGCGCGGTGGGGCCTGCGGTGGCGGTTCCGATGGTCATGTCACCATGCTGCCCCGCCGGTCGGGCTTCCGTAACTCCCCTATCGGGTGGTCCAAACGGAAGCCCGTCCACCCGTTCACCCGTTCGGGGCGAACCGGGCCACCAGCTCCCCTGCGGTGATCCGCTCCAGCGTGTCCGGCGCGGCGTCCAGCCGGCCCGGGTAGAGCCGGTACAGCGTCCCGCCGGCGCCCTCCGGGACGGGCACGTCGGCGTGCACCAGGGCCGCGAACGCCCGTGAGCCGCCGAGGCGTTCGGCGATCAGCCGGGCCGTGTCGTCGGCCGGCTGCTCGGTGTGGTGGTCGCTCTCGTACCACCCGCGCAGCCGCTCGGCGAAGGCCGCCACCGGCTCGTCCGCGCCCCGGTGGTAGCGCCCCAGCCCGAGGCCGGTGCGGTCGCGCACCCACACCTCGTCGCTGGCGGCCGCGGCGGCGGCGCAGCCGAGGTCCCACAGGGTGGCCCGGGTGCCGGTGGCGAAGTGGGTGGTCACGGCCTCGGCCAGCGTGCCGATCTCGGCGTGGTGCCGGAAGAGGTTGTGGAACCCGGAAGCGGCGCCGACGTTGAGGTCGGTCCAGGTGTGGCTGCGGGTGTGCAGGTCGACGATCATCGGGACGCAGATCCTGGCGTCCCCGGCGAGGTCCAGCCGCTGGCGGACGCTCCTGGGGTGGAAGGCGCCCGTGCGGTTCCGGGCCGCCTCGGAGGGGGTCAGGGTCATGAAGCCGGCGAACGCGTCGGCGAGGTCCTCGAAGGGGATGTCGTTGTAGCTGAACACCACCACCACGGCGTACCGGGCGCGGACCTTGCCCAGCGCCTGCAGGTCGAGGTCGACGAACTCGGTGGCGCCGTGCGGCGGCGGGGCGGTGGTGAAGTCCCCGGAGTGCACGGCGGCGCGCGGGCCGAGCACCAGCCGGGTGTAGTCGCACAGGCCGGTGAACTGCCATTCCTCGTCGTAGAAGGCGACCGACAGGTCGAGGTCCACCCGCTGCGGCGGGCGCTGCGTCCAGTGCACGAACAGCCGCAGGTGCTGCCCGTGCGGGAGCCGCTGCACGCTGCCGCGCGGCACGGCGACCAGGGTCTTGGCGCTGGCCCGTTCGGCGAACGGGACCACCAGGTCGGCCAGCCCGGCGTCCAGCACGGCCACGTCGTAGCGCTCGGACTGCCCGGCCCGGCGCAGCAGTTCGGCCTCGATCAGGGCGCAGACCGGCGCGCTCAGCCCGGCCGGGACGGGCTTGCCCCAGTCGCGGCGGACGTGCGCCGAGGCGACCCGGCCGCGCGGGAAGTACAGCCGCTGCTCGCCGATCCCGCGCGGCGCGCGCAGCCGTCCGTACGCGCCGAGCAGCGGGCCGGGGGCGACCGCGCGCAGCGCGGCCGGCAGCGCGTCGGCGAGTTCGGCGGGCAGGGGCGCGCCGGGGGACCAGGTGGCGTGCACCCGCAGCAGGTGGTGCAGTCGGCGCACCAGTTCGCCGGGTCGGCGGGCCAGCAGGCGCACGGCGGCGGGCAGGTCGCCCTGTTCGAGGGCGTGCTCGACCCGGGCGGCGAAGGTCTCGACGGTCAGCCGGGTGTGCCCGGCGGGCGTCTCGCGCACCCGTAGCGGGGCGGGGGCCTCGCGCAGGTGCGGGCCGAGGCCGTGCAGGTCGAGGTCGCTCTGCCGGACGACGGCGAAGGCGGCCGCCGCGTACGGGAAGCGGGCGCGGTGCTCGTACGGGTGCAGCAGTTCGCCGGCCCGCAGCCAGGGCTGGCGGTGGCGGCGCAGGTCCTCGGCGAGGGTGCCGACCGGGAACGCGTCCAGGACGGCGAGCAGTTCGCGGCGCAGCGGGCGGGGCAGGCCCCGCAGCCGCAGGGTGCGGGCGGTCTCCGGCAGCAGGTCGGGTTCGGCGCCGGACCACGCCCAGATCAGCCGCAGCACGTCGGTGGCGGTGGTGAGGTGGGCGGCGAGCAGCGGTCGGGTGTGCTCCGGGTCGCGGCGCAGCAGCGCGGCCAGCACGGTGGCGCGGCTCTCCCGGACGGGGATCTCGGCGGGCAGCCAGGCGGCCGGGTCGGCCGGGGCGTGGTCGAGCAGCAGGGCCAGGTCCTCGCGGTCCTGCGGGTCCAGCGGGGTCCGCCGGGCGAGCAGGGCGGCGAGCGCGGTGCCGGCGAGTTCGGCCCGGTCGCCGGCCTCGGCCAGGCGCAGCGGCCGCAGGGTGCTGCCGGGCTGGAGGGCGCGGGCGGCGTGCCGGGCGCCCCGGGTGTCGGGCGCGAGGCGGCGCTGCCGGTCCAGCGGGGTGCGGCAGACCGGGCAGCGGGCGTCGCCGGAGGGCTCGACGAGGTCGTCGTGGCAGTCGCCGCACAGCAGGTGTGCGCAGGGGGCGAGCGCGCCGATCCCGGCCTCCAGGCTGCTGCGCCCGCAGCAGAGGCAGATCTGGCTCGCCTGGCAGAGGAGGTAGCCGCGGACGGCCGCCGAGTAGTCGGCCCGTGCGCGGGAGGGCACGCCCTCGGGGAAGCGGCGGAACAGCGGCTGGTGGCGGCGGTCGGCGCCGAGCGTCGCGTCGATCCGTGCCAGCAGGCGCGTGCCGGTCTCGGCCAGCGCGGCCGGGCGCAGCCGTCCGAGGGCGGCGTGCAGGTCGCGGGTCAGGACGTGTCCGCGCCGGGCCAGGTCGGCCTCCAGGGCGATCAGGCCCTCGGCCGTCCAGGGGTCCGGTTCCGCGGGCGCGGCCCCGCCCTCGACCGGGACCGTCCCGTGGCGGCGCAGCAGGTAGGCGTCCAGCCCGTGTTCGGGCGCCGCGACGCTCGGCTTCTTCACAGCTCTTCCCCCGTCGGATACGACAAAGCGGGGGCGGAGAGTGGGCGCACTCGGTCATGTGAAAGATGAGAGAAGGAAGCACGCCGCGGAGCCGCCCCCGCGTCGATCACCCTAGCGGGCAGCGGCCCGCGCGCCCGAACGGTTTTCCGCCCACGCCCTCTTCCTACCGACGAGTAGCTTCGCTACAGTGGCCGGACGCACCACCGCCGGGCTTCGGGAGCCGCACCGGCGGGAGCCTGCGGTCGCCGTGTCTGCGGCGCTCGCGCGGTGCGCTTTCACCGGCCGGTGCCGCGAACCGCGGCCGGCCGGGTTTCCCTCGCATCAGAGCCGCTTCCTTCACCTTCGAGCGCCTGAGTACCACGGCACACCCGCAGTTCGGCCGGAGCGGACCGGCCGCTGCCCGGGTGGGCCGCACCCCGTCATCTCCCCAAGCCCCCGCGCGTGAACCCTCCTCCGGCGGCGGCCGCCCCCGGCGTACGGGCGCGGCGGCGTGCCCGCCGGAGCACGCGCGGGCCCTTCATGACTAGGAGTCAGGACAGATGGAGCGTCCCTTCCCGACCGTCGCCGTCGTCGGCCTCGGCACGATGGGTGCCGGCGTCGCGGTGGCCGTCGCCAAGAGCGGCCGCCGGGTGATCGGCATCGAGGCAACCGAGGACTCCGCCGCCCGGGCACTGGCCCGGATCGAGGAGGCGACCGCGCACGCGGTCGACCGGGAGCGGCTCACCGCCGAGGAGCGCAGCGGGCTGCTGGCCCGGATCTCCGTCGGGCACGAGCTGGCGGCCGCCGCCGGCGCGGACCTGGTGATCGAGGAGGTGCCCGAGCAGCTGGAGCTGAAGCGGGAGGTCTTCGCCGAGCTGGACCGGATCTGCCCGGAGACGACCGTGCTGGCCACCGGCACCACCGCGCTCTCGGTGACCCGGATCGCCGCCGCGACCGCCCGTCCGGAGCGGGTGCTGGGCCTGCACTTCTTCAACCCGGTGCACACCATGAAGCTGGTCGAGGTGGTCCGCACCGTGCTGACCTCCCCGCAGACCGCCGAGGACGCCGCCGCCTTCGCCCGCGACCTCGGCAAGGAGCCGGTGGCAGCCGGCGACCGGGCCGGGTTCGTGGTGAACGGCCTGCTGTTCGCGTACCTGAACCAGGCCGCCGCGATGTACGAGTCCAAGTACGCCTCGCGGGAGGACATCGACGCCGCGATGCGGCTCGGCTGCGGCCTGCCGATGGGCCCGCTGGCGCTGCTCGACCTGATCGGCGTCGACACCGCGCGCACCGTCCTGGAGGCGATGTACGAGCAGTCGCGGGACCGCCTGCACGCCCCCGCCCCGATCCTCGGCCAGCTGGTCTCGGCCGGGCTGCTGGGCCGCAAGTCCGGCCGCGGCTTCTACACCTACGAGGCGCCGGGCTCGTCCAGGGCCGTGGACGCGGCGACCGGTCCGGCCCTGCCGAAGGTGCCGGGCCGCGAGGTCCGGACCGTCGGTGTCTGCGGCTCGGGCACCATGGCGACCGGCATCGCCGAGGTGTTCGCCAAGGCCGGGCACCCGGTGCTGCTGGCCGCCCGCAGCCAGGAGAAGGCCGACCGCGCGAAGGCGCAGCTGGCCAGGTCCCTGGAGCGCTCGGTCGCCAAGGGCCGGATGTCCGCCGAGCAGCGGGACGCCGCGCTGGCGCTGGTCACCCCGGTCGGCCAGTACGCCGAGCTGGCCGACGTCGACCTGGTGGTCGAGGCGGTGGCCGAGGACCTGGGGATCAAGCGGGAGCTGTTCGCCACCCTGGACAAGATCGTCAAGCCGGGCGCGGTACTCGCCACCACCACCTCCTCGCTGCCGGTGATCAGCTGCGCGACCGCCACCTCGCGGCCGCAGGACGTGATCGGCATGCACTTCTTCAACCCGGCCCCGGCCATGAAGCTGGTCGAGGTGGTCTCCACCGTGCTGACCGCGCCGGACGTCACCGCGACCGTGCTGGAACTGACCGCCAAGGTCCGCAAGCACCCGGTGGAGTGCGGCGACCGGGCCGGCTTCATCGTCAACGCGCTGCTCTTCCCCTACCTGAACGACGCGGTGCGGATGCTGCAGGAGCACTACGCGACGGTGGACGACATCGACACCGCGATGAAGCTCGGCTGCGGCTACCCGATGGGCCCGTTCGAGCTGCTGGACGTGGTCGGCCTGGACGTCTCGCTGACCATCGAGCAGGTGCTGCACCAGGAGTTCCGCGAGCCCGGCCTGGCCGCCGCGCCGCTGCTGGAGCACCTGGTCGCGGCGGGCTGCCTGGGCCGCAAGACCGGCCGCGGCTTCCGCGACCACGCGCGCCGGTGACCACGCCGCAGCCCGGGGGCGGCGGCCCGTACCAGGCCGGACCGCCCTCCGGGACCCCTCCGTACGGCGGCGCGGCGCACGGCAACGGCGCGCCGCCGCACGGGGCCGCGCCCGCCGCGCGCCCCGGCTGGAGCCCCGGGGCGGTGTCCTCGCGCTGGCCCCGGCCGGCCGTGAGCGCCCCGGTCGCACCGGTGCGCCGGGGAAGGCCCGCGGCCGCACCCCCGGGGCCGTGTAGCGTTCCGGACATGGATCGGGTTCAGTCAGCCTCCCCGCAGCGCCCCGCCGGTTCGCACGGCACCGAGCGGACCGCCCCCTCGACCGGGGGCACCGGGCCGGAGGGCGGGCCGGGCAGCCGCCGGGCGGCGGCGCAGCGCCAGCAGATGCGCCAGGACCTGGCCACGGCCGCGATGGAGTTGTTCGCCTCGCAGGGCTACGAGGAGACCACGGTCGACCAGATCGCGGCCGCCGCCGGCGTGGCCCGGCGCACCTTCTTCCGGTACTTCCGGTCGAAGGAGGAGGCGATCTTCCCGGACCACGACGACACCCTCGTCCGGGTGGCCGACCTGCTGGCGAGCGCCGAGCCGGAGGAGCACCCGCTGGACGTGGTCTGCCGCGGCATCAAGGAGGTGCTGCGGATGTACGCCTCCACCCCGGGGGTGTCGGTCGCGCGGTACCAGCTGATCCGCCAGGTCCCGGCGCTGCGCGAGCGGGAGATCGCCGTGGTGGCGCGCTACGAGCGGCTGTTCACCCGGTACCTGCTGGGCCGGTTCGACACCGGCGAGTCCATCCCGTCCGGCTGGCAGCGCGGCGGCGAGGACGACTCGATGCTGGCCGAGGTGTCGGCGGCGGCGGTCGTCGCGGCGCACAACCACGTGCTGCGGCGCTGGCTGCGGGCCGGCGGGCGGGGGGACGTGGAGGCACAGCTGGACCACTCCTTCGAGGTGATCCGGCGGACCTTCTGGGCCGCCAGCGCCCCGGGTGCCAGACGCCGGGGGTCCGTGGTGGCACCCGGTGCCAGTGGGGCCCCCGGTGACACCGTGGCCGAGAGCGCACTGAGTGCCAGCCCCGGAGGTGAGGTGCTCATCACAGTCGCCCGGACGGACGCCCCGCTGGACGTCGTGGTGGACAGCATCCGGGCCGCACTGAGCGGCGCCCGGGAGTCATAGGCCCAGCGTTTACGCAGGTCAGAGCGATATCAAAGGCCCGCGCCGATTCGTCGGCGCGGGCCTTTCGGCTGTCCGCGCAACGCGCGTCACGCGCCGTTTCCGCCCGTTTCGGCCGGTCGGAATTCCTGACACCCGGTGTCTTTACGAGTGGCACAGGGTGCCACTACCTTGTTACTCACCAGTCGCGGCGCCGCGGCTCCCCACCTCGGCGCGCCGTCGTCCGGTGTTCCCACACCCCGGGAGCAGTGCCAGCACGGCCCGGTCCACGCCGGGCGCCCAGCCTGACCGACCACCACCCATCTCAGCGAAGCCGGTGTCCGCTCCCGGCTCCCCCAGACGCCCTGTGACCCTCACACAGGTACGCCTTCGGAGGCAGCCATGCAGGAAATCCTCGACGCGATCCTCAGCACCGACAGCACGTCGGCGGACTTCGCGGCGATCAAGCTCCCCGAGTCCTACCGGGCGGTCACGCTCCACAAGGACGAGGAGCAGATGTTCGCGGGCCTCGACAGCCGCGACAAGGACCCCCGCAAGTCCCTTCACCTCGACGAGGTCGCCCTGCCCGAACTGGGCCCCGGCGAGGCCCTGGTGGCCGTCATGGCCAGCTCGGTGAACTACAACACGGTGTGGAGCTCGATCTTCGAGCCGGTCTCCACCTTCGGCTTCCTGGAGCGCTACGGCCGGCTGTCGCCGCTCACCAAGCGCCACGACCTGCCGTACCACGTCCTCGGTTCCGACCTCGCGGGCGTCGTGCTGCGCACCGGTGCCGGCGTCAACTCCTGGAAGCCGGGCGACGAGGTCGTCGCGCACTGCCTCTCGGTCGAGCTGGAGTCCCCGGACGGCCACAACGACACGATGATGGACCCGGAGCAGCGCATCTGGGGCTTCGAGACCAACTTCGGCGGCCTGGCCCAGATCGCCCTGGTGAAGACCAACCAGCTGCTGCCCAAGCCGAAGCACCTCACCTGGGAGGAGGCCGCCTCCCCCGGCCTGGTCAACTCCACCGCGTACCGCCAGCTGGTCTCGCGCAACGGCGCCGGCATGAAGCAGGGCGACAACGTGCTGATCTGGGGCGCCAGCGGCGGCCTCGGCTCGTACGCCACCCAGTACGCGCTGGCCGGCGGCGCCACCCCGATCTGCGTGGTCTCCAGCGACGCCAAGGCCGAGATCTGCCGCGCCATGGGCGCCGAGGCGATCATCGACCGCTCCGCCGAGGGCTACCGGTTCTGGAAGGACGAGAACAACCAGGACCCGCGCGAGTGGAAGCGCCTGGGCTCCAAGATCCGCGAGTTCACCGGCGGCGAGGACGTGGACATCGTCTTCGAGCACCCGGGCCGCGAGACCTTCGGCGCCTCGGTGTACGTCACCCGCAAGGGCGGCACCATCGTCACCTGCGCCTCCACCTCGGGCTACATGCACCAGTACGACAACCGCTACCTGTGGATGTCGCTCAAGCGCATCGTCGGCTCGCACTTCGCGAACTACCGCGAGGCCTTCGAGGCCAACCGCCTGGTCGCCAAGGGCAAGATCCACCCCACCCTGTCCAAGGTCTACTCCCTGGAGGAGACCGGCCAGGCCGCCCTCGACGTGCACCACAACAAGCACCAGGGCAAGGTCGGCGTGCTCTGCCTGGCCCCCGAGGAGGGCCTCGGCGTGCGCGACCAGGAGTTCCGCGCCACGCACGTCGACGCCATCAACCGCTTCCGAAACGTGTGAGACGGACCCGATGACCGAGCCCCAGAAGCGCGACCGGCCCTGGCTGATGCGCACCTACGCCGGCCACTCCACCGCGAGCGACTCCAACGCGCTCTACCGGCGGAACCTGGCGAAGGGCCAGACCGGCCTGTCCGTCGCCTTCGACCTGCCGACCCAGACCGGCTACGACTCCGACCACATCCTCGCCCGGGGCGAGGTGGGCCGGGTCGGCGTCCCGGTCGGGCACGTCGGCGACATGCGCACCCTGTTCGACGGCATCCCGCTCGAACAGACCAACACCTCCATGACGATCAACGCCACCGCGATGTGGCTGCTGGCGCTCTACCAGGTGGTGGCCGAGGAGCAGGGCGCCGACATCGCCAGGCTCACCGGCACCACCCAGAACGACATCGTCAAGGAGTACCTGTCGCGCGGGACGCACGTCTTCCCGCCCGGCCCGTCGGTGCGGCTGATCACCGACATGATCGCCTACACGGTCGGCAACATCCCCAAGTGGAACCCGATCAACATCTGCAGCTACCACCTGCAGGAGGCCGGGGCCACGCCCGTCCAGGAGATCGCGTACGCGATGTGCACCGCCATCTCGGTGCTCGACGCCGTCCGCGACTCCGGCCAGGTGCCCGCCGAGCGGATGGGCGACGTGGTCGCCCGGATCTCCTTCTTCGTGAACGCCGGCGTGCGCTTCGTCGAGGAGATGTGCAAGATGCGCGCCTTCGCCCAGCTCTGGGAGAAGGTCACCCTGGAGCGCTACGGCGTGACGGACCCCAAGCAGCGCCGCTTCCGCTACGGCGTCCAGGTCAACTCCCTCGGCCTGACCGAGGCCCAGCCGGAGAACAACGTCCAGCGGATCGTCCTGGAGATGCTGGCCGTCACCCTCTCCAAGGACGCCCGCGCCCGGGCCGTCCAGCTGCCCGCCTGGAACGAGGCGCTCGGCCTGCCCCGCCCGTGGGACCAGCAGTGGTCGCTGCGGATCCAGCAGGTGCTGGCGTACGAGTCGGACCTCCTGGAGTACGGCGACATCTTCAACGGCTCCGAGGTGATCGAGACCAAGACCGCCGCGCTGCTGGCCGGCGCGGAGGCGGAGATCGCCAAGGTGCTGGAGATGGGCGGGGTGATCCCAGCCGTCGAGTCCGGCTACCTGAAGTCCAACCTGGTCGCCTCGCACGCGGCCCGCCGGGCCCGGATCGAGTCCGGCGAGGACAAGATCGTCGGGGTCAACTGCTTCGACACCACCGAGCCCAGCCCGCTCACCGCCGACCTCGACACCGCGATCATGGTGGTCGACCCGGCCTCCGAGCGGTCCGTGCTCGCCGCCCTGGAGGCCTGGCGGGGACAGCGCGACGAGGCCGCCGCCCAGGCGGCGCTGGCCGAGCTCAAGGCCGTCGCCGCCACCGAGGCCAACCTGATGCCGGCCACGCTCGCCTGCGCCCGGGCCGGCGTCACCACCGGCGAGTGGTCCTTCGCCCTGCGCGAGGTCTTCGGCGAGTACCGCGCCCCCACCGGCGTCGGCGGCGCGCCCGTCGCGGTCGCCGCCGAGCCGGGCGGGGAGCTGGAGCAGGTCCGTGCCGCGGTCGCCGCGACCGCCGAGGAGCTGGGCGCCGGCAAGCTGCGCCTGCTGGTCGGCAAGCCCGGACTGGACGGGCACTCCAACGGTGCCGAGCAGATCGCCGTCCGGGCCCGCGACGCCGGGTTCGAGGTGGTCTACCAGGGCATCCGGCTGACGCCGGAGCAGATCGTCTCCGCCGCCGTCGCGGAGGACGTCCACTGCGTGGGTCTGTCGATCCTCTCCGGCGCGCACTGCGAGCTGGTTCCCGACGTCCTGAAGCGCCTGGACCGCGCCGGGGTGCAGGATGTCCCGGTGATCGTGGGTGGCATCATCCCGGCAGCGGACGGCGAGGCCCTCAAGGCCGCCGGCGTCGCCGCCGTGTTCACCCCGAAGGACTTCGGCATCACCACCATCATCGGCCGGATCGTGGACGAGATCCGGCTGGCCAACAAGCTCCAGCCGTGGACGCCCGCACCGACTGCGGCCACGAACTGACCAGCTGACCAGCTGACCACTGGGAAGGAACGAACCACCCTCATGACCAACGTCAACCGCCTGCGCCCGCGCCGCTCCTGCCTCGCCGTACCGGGCAGCAACCCGCGTTTCCTGGAGAAGGCCCAGGGCCTCCCGGCCGACCAGGTCTTCCTCGACCTGGAGGACGCCTGCGCCCCCCTGGTCAAGGAGAGCGCCCGCCACAACATCGTCGACGCGCTGAACAACGGCGACTGGGGCAACAAGACCAAGGTCGTCCGGGTCAACGACTGGACCACCCACTGGACCTACCGCGACGTGATCACCGTGGTCGAGGGCGCCGGCCCCAACCTCGACTGCATCATGCTGCCGAAGGTCCAGGACGCGGAGCAGGTGAAGGCGCTCGACCTGCTGCTCACCCAGATCGAGAAGACCATGGGCTTCGAGGTCGGCAAGATCGGCATCGAGGCGCAGATCGAGAACGCCAAGGGCCTGATCAACGTCGACGCCATCGCCGAGGCCTCGCCCCGGCTGGAGACCATCATCTTCGGCCCCGCCGACTTCATGGCCTCCATCAACATGAAGTCCCTGGTCGTCGGCGAGCAGCCGCCCGGCTACAACGCCGACGCCTACCACTACATCCTGATGCGCATCCTGATGGCCGCCCGCGCCAACGACCTCCAGGCGATCGACGGCCCGTACCTGCAGATCCGCAACCAGGAGGGCTACCGCGAGGTCGCCGGCCGCTCCGCCGCCCTCGGCTTCGACGGCAAGTGGGTGCTCCACCCGGACCAGGTCGCCGCCGCGAACGAGATCTACTCGCCCTCGCAGGAGGACTACGACCACGCCGAGCTGATCCTCGACGCCTACGACTACTGCACCTCCGAGGCGGGCGGCGCCAAGGGCTCCGCGATGCTCGGCGACGAGATGATCGACGAGGCCAGCCGCAAGATGGCCCTGGTCATCGCCGGCAAGGGCCGGGCCGGCGGCATGGAGCGCACCACCAAGTTCGAGATCCCGGAAAGCTGAGGGCCTGAGCCATGCAGTTCGGACGCACCTACGAGGAGTTCGAGGTCGGCGCGGTCTACAAGCACTGGCCCGGCAAGACGGTCACCGAGTACGACGACCACCTCTTCTGCCTCCTCACCATGAACCACCACCCGCTCCACATGGACACCAACTATGCGGAGAAGACGACGGACTTCGGCAAGAACGTCGTGGTGGGCAACTACATCTACTCGCTGCTGCTCGGCATGTCCGTCCCGGACGTCTCCGGCAAGGCGATCGCCAACCTGGAGATCGAGTCGCTGCGCCACGTCGCACCGACCTTCCACGGCGACACCATCTACGGCGAGACCACCGTGCTCGACAAGTGGCCGTCCAAGTCCAAGGACGACCGCGGCATCGTCTACGTCGAGACCAAGGGGTACAAGCAGGACGGCACGGTCGTCTGCATCTTCCGCCGCAAGGTGATGGTGCCGACCGAGACGTACACCAAGGCGCGCGGCGGCGAGCAGCCCGGCCGCCCCACCCCGCTCTCCTGAACCCCTCCCCCCTCTCCTTCCGAGGAGACCGTGGAGACCCCGGAGGGGCAGGCCGCCGTCATCGGCCGACCCCCACCCGGTAACGGGGGCCCTGCTGCCGCAGCCACGCCGGCAGGGCCCCCGCAATCCCCCCCCCGCCTTCTTCAGACAATTTCGGAGCCGCACGATGGGACGCCTCGCACAGACCGACGGCCTCACCGAGATCCAGCGGGACATCCTCGCCACCGTGCGGGATTTCGTCGACAAGGAGATCATTCCGGTCGCGACCGAGCTGGAGCACAAGGACGAGTACCCGACCGCCATCGTCGAGGGCATGAAGCAGCTCGGCCTCTTCGGACTCACCATCCCCGAGGAGTACGGCGGCCTCGGCGAGTCGCTGCTCACCTACGCCCTGGTGGTCGAGGAGATCGCCCGCGGCTGGATGTCGGTCTCCGGCATCGTCAACACCCACTTCATCGTGGCGCACATGATCAACGCCCACGGCACCCAGGAGCAGAAGGACCACTTCCTGCCGAAGATGGCCGCCGGCGAAATCCGCGGCGCCTTCTCGATGTCCGAGCCCGGCCTCGGCTCCGACGTTTCGGCCATCTCCACCAAGGGCGTCAAGGACGGCGACTTCTACGTCCTCAACGGCCAGAAGATGTGGCTCACCAACGGCGGCACCTCCACCCTCGTCGCGGTCCTCTGCAAGACCGACGAGGGCGGCAACACGCCGTACAAGAACATGACCACCTTCCTGATCGAGAAGGAGGCGGGTTTCGGCCCGAACCCCAGGGTTCCCGGCCTGACCGTGCCCGGCAAGATCGAGAAGATGGGCTACAAGGGCGTCGACACCACCGAGCTGGTGCTGCAGGACGTCCGGATCCCGGCCGACCGCATCCTCGGCGGCGTCCCGGGGCGCGGCTTCTACCAGATGATGGACGGCGTCGAGGTCGGCCGCGTCAACGTCGCCGCCCGCGGCTGCGGCGTCGCCCGCCGCGCCTTCGAGCTGGGCATCTCCTACGCCCAGCAGCGCTCCACCTTCGGCAAGAAGATCGCCGAGCACCAGGCCATCCAGTTCAAGCTCGCCGAGATGGCCACCAAGGTCGAGGCCGCCCACCAGATGATGGTCATGGCCGCCCGCAAGAAGGACAGCGGCGAGCGCAACGACCTCGAAGCCGGCATGGCCAAGTACCTCGCCTCCGAGTACTGCAAGGAGGTCGTCGAGGACGCCTTCCGCATCCACGGCGGCTACGGCTTCTCCAAGGAGTACGAGATCGAGCGCCTCTACCGCGAGGCCCCGATGCTGCTCATCGGTGAAGGTACTGCGGAGATCCAGAAGATGATCGTCGGACGCCGGCTCCTGGAGGAGTACCGGATCGCCGAGTGATCCCCGGGCCGTCCGGCGACCGACCGCGTCGCCGGACGGCCCCCTCGAACCGCCGGTCGACGGGCGTGCGGGCCCGTCCCGGCGGAGCGCCGTGCCCCGTCACGGGCCCGGCCTGGTCCGCCAGGGTCCGGCACGGCCCTCCGGAAGCGGCCGTAGGGCGTACAGCTGCGACAACGCGCCCTGCGGCCGCTTCCGCACACCTTCTTCCGGCCGCCGCGCCCGTTTCCCCGCCGTGGTTCGATCGGGGCACCCGCTGAGACAAGTCTCACCAGCCGCGTCCGGTCCCTTGGGAACCGGACCGGGGCGAGCTACGGTCGTAGAGGTGGGACGCGCACACGCGCTCCCGCCGGACACATGAACGAGCAGGCGGGTTGCCCACCCACCGTGTGCTCCCGATAGCATCCACCGGGACAGCAAGCCGTCCCTCTATTACCGATTCCGCGGTGGCCCCCGTCCAGCGGCCATGATCCCCCGCGACAAAGGTCTTCGATGCCCATCAGCCCGTCCCCTCACACCTCCGTCCCGGACCGCGATGCCCTCGCAGCCCCGACGTCCGGTCGGCGACCCCGCGTGACCATCGCGCGCGGAGCCACCCCCTGGTTCGTCCCCACCCTCGCCACGGCCGCCGTGACCACCGCCCTCACCCGGCGCAGCGGCAAGTGGGCCCTGGCGGCGGTACCCGCCTGCGCGCTCAGCGCGGGCATGCTGTGGTTCTTCCGCGATCCCGAGCGTGAGGTCGGCACGGGCAGAGTGATCTCCCCCGCCGACGGCGTGGTGCAGAGCATCGACGCCTGGCCGGACGGCCGCACCCGGGTCGCGATCTTCATGAGCCCGCTCAACGTCCACGTCAACCGCGCGCCCCTGCCGGGCACGGTGACGTCGGTCGAGCACGTCGCGGGCGGCTTCGTCCCCGCGTTCAACAAGGACAGCGACCAGAACGAGCGGGTCGTCTGGCACTTCGACACCGAGCTCGGCGACATCGAGATGGTCCAGATCGCGGGGGCCGTGGCCCGCCGCATCGTGCCGTACGTGGCCGCCGGAACCAAGGTCGAGCAGGGCGACCGGATCGGTCTGATCCGGTTCGGGTCCCGGGTCGACACCTACCTGCCGGCCGGCGTCGAGGTCGGCGTCGAGGTCGGCCAGAAGACCACAGCCGGGGTGACGCGCCTTGACCGTGACTGATCCTGAGACAATCGTCGGCCTGGACGACGAGGAGACGTCCCTGCGCCGCCGCCGCTGGGCGCGCGACCGCGAGCTGCGTGCTCCGCGTTCTCCCCAGCACCTGTCCACCGCCGACTTCCTGACCCTGGGGAACGCCGTCTGCGGCTTCCTGGCGATCTACTCGATCACCACCGGGGTCCTCGTCCCGCACATCACCAACCCGGACGCCGCTCCGGACCGGCACAGCGCCGCCACGGCGGTCACGCTGCTGCTGATCGGCTCGATGTGCGACCTCTTCGACGGCCTGGTGGCGCGCAAGCTGCGCTCCTCCGCCCTCGGAGCGGAACTGGACAACCTGGCGGACCTGATCAGCTTCGGCATCGCGCCGGCCTACTTCGTCGCGGTCTGGGGCATGGTCTCCCAGGGCTCCAACAGCAAGCTCTCGGCGCTCATCGCGATCACCGTGCTGCTCGCGGTCGTGCTGCGGCTGGCCCGCTTCTCGGCCGTCAAGATGCGGCCCGGGGTGTTCCAGGGCATGCCCTGCCCGATGGGCGCGATGACGGTCATCGCCATCGTGCTGCTCGACCCGCCGTTCCTGCCCGGTCTGCTCGCCATCTTCGGCGCCGCGTACCTGATGGTCAGCCGGATCGAGTACCCGAAGCCGCAGGGGCTGCTCGCCACCGCCACGCTCTGCTGGATCGTGGTCTCCATCGGCTGCCTGGCGGCCTGGGCCACCGGCCTGCCCGGCGGCGACGCGCTGATGCACGTCGGCGCGTTCGCCCAGATCACGCTCGCCGCGATGGCGCCGCTGCTGGTGATCCGCCGCAAGGTGGGGCAGAAGGTCGGCGACGTCCGCGCCCGGCGGGCGGAGTCGCGGCTCGGCTGAGGCCGCTCGACCGTCGCATGCGGAAGGGCCCGGAACCGATCGGTTCCGGGCCCTTCCGCATGCCTACCGCCTGTTCTGCGGTCCGCCGGCTCCGCGTGCCCGCGGGCTCCGTGGGATCACGCGCCGCCGGTGTGGACGCTGAAGGCCGAGCGGCGGGCCGCCCGCGCCACGCCCGGGTCCGGGTGCACGCCCGAGACCGCCGTCAGCACCGAGGCCGCCCGCGGGTGCCCGGACTGCCGGGCCCGCGCGAACAGCCGCACCGGGTCCCCCGCCGAGGCGCCCTCGACGTGGCCCACCAGCAGCTCCGTCTCGCCGTGGTCGAGCACCGCGGCCGCCGTGTCCACCCAGAGCCAGGCCGCGTCGTCCGCGCCCAGCACGTCCGCCGGGGAGACCCCCTCGTCCGCGCGCTCCGCCAGCCACAGCAGCGCGTACGGGCGCAGCACCGGCTCGTCCACCGCCGCCCGCACGGCCTGCTCGGCCGGCCCGCCGGCCACCCGCAGCGCCTCGAAGGCCAGCCCGCGCACCAGCGCGTCGTCGCCCTGCGCCGCGTCCAGCAGCTCGGCCACCGCGCGGTCCGCCGGACGGGCCGCGACCCAGGCGCGGTACTCGGCGCGGGCCGGGCCCGGCGAGTAGTCCGCGCAGGCGTTCAGCAGCTCGAAGGCGCTCTGCTCGATGTGCCCGGCCGCCGTCTGCGCGACCGTGCAGATCTCCTCCAGCTTCGCCCGCACCGCCCAGTGGCCGAGCGGCGACAGCTCGGCCGCATCGTTCCTGCGGGTGAGCGCGCCGACGGCCGCCAGGCCGTCCAGCATCCAGTCCAGGACCGCGGCCACGTCCGAGGGCGCGGCCGGGGTGTCGATCTGCGGCTCCCGGCAGGTGCCGCGGACCGCGGACACCGCGGAGGCCGCGTGCGGCACCGGCGACAGTCCGGGACCGCCGGGCCCGCCGCCGACCCGGCGCTCGTCCAGGCCGCGCCGCAGCAGCTCCAGCAGCTCGCTCTCGGGCACCGGGCCGTCCACCAGGTGCAGGAAGGACAGCAGCTGCGGAGCCTGGTCCACGGCCTGCCCGGCCAGCACGGCGAACACCCCGCGCAGCGCGGCGGGCGGCACCGGGGCGAGCAGGGTCCAGGCGTCGAACAGCGCCGACCAGCCGCGCACCACGGCCTCGTCGTCGTGCTCCCAGGCGTGCAGGCGCCAGCCGGGGCCGGCTCCCGCGTCCCGGGCCTCCACCAGGCCCACCAGGAGCGCCTGCCCCCAGGCCTTGGCGGCGGCGCCGACCGTCATGGCCAGCGCCCGGCCGGCCGCACGGGCGTCCTCCGGGAGCAGCTCGCCGCGCTTGTCGACCTCCTCCAGCTCCCCGGCCCAGCGGGCGATCCGGACGGCGTCCACCAGCATCCGGCGGGCCAGCGGCGCCAGCTCGGCCGGTGCCGGGAAGCCCTCCGGCACGGGAACCCGGCCCCGACCGGGCGCCGGCGCGGGCCCTCGTCGCCGGGGTACGCCGTTGCGGGGTACACCCGCCCCGCTCGGCCTGCCACCGGCTGGCCGGTGGGCCGTACCGGGGAGACGGGTCACCGTCGCACCGGTACCGATCGGAGGCGGGAGCGGGGCATCACGGTCGCGCGGGTTCCGAGACGTCACGTCGAGCAGTCTTCCCCTTGTACCGGCCTTCTGTCACATCCGGTTGTCCGTACGACCGGGCGACCGGCGGCGGCACCTCCGCAAGATCGGGCAACAGAGGCAAACCGCCTGGCCGGAAACGTGTGGCCTGCTCATGCCAGGTGAGCCGGGGCGGTTGCTGCACCCGTTCGAACGGTCACGGAGTGTGAGGGCGGGGGTGATCAGCAGGGGCCAGGATGTGCCCCCGGCTGCGCGGCGATCGCGGCGATCGACGCCGGGGCCCTCGACGCCCGGCGGAGCTGTCCAGCCCGAATCCGGACGGATGACCGGCGGATCGGGCCGATCTCGGCGCGGGGGGGGGGGGGGGGGGGCGCGCGCCCCCCCCCCCCCCCCCCCCGCCCCCGCCCCCCCCCCCGCCCCCCCCCCCCCCCCCCCCGCCCGGGCGCGGCGCCCTCGCCGCCGGGGGGTGGGGCCTCGCACGTTCGGGGCCGGGCGCGGGGGGGGGGGGCGGGCGGCGGGGGGGGGGGGGTGGGCGGGGCCCCCCCCCCCCCGCCACCCGGCCCGGCGCCGCGTGCCCCGTGCCAGGCGCCCGGCCCGCAGCCCCACGGCTGCCGGCCGCGCGGCCGCCGACGGCCCCCGGGTCAGAGGAGCGGGGTGAGCCAGCGGCGGAGGAGCTCGGTGTAGTGGTCGGGGGCGCTGTTCCACAGGGTGCCGTGGTCGGCGCCGGGGAAGGCCTGGAGGTTGACCACGTCGGGGCGGGCGGCGGCGAGCCGCTCGGCGCTGTGGAACGGGGAGACCCGGTCGTCCGGACTGTGCAGGAGCAGCGTCGGGACGCGCAGGTCGGCGCCCTCGGCGATGCGGGAGAAGTCGGCGAGGTCGACCCCGGTGCGGCCCCGCGCGGCGAGGACACCGAGTTCGGCGGCGGCGCCGCGGAAGCCGAGCCGCTCGGCGTCGCGGCGGGCGGAGCCCGGCAGGTCGAGGACCGGCGAGTCGAGGATCAGGCCGCTGATGGCGTGGGCCCAGGTCGAGCGGGCCGCGGTCTGCAGGACCACCGTGGCGCCGACCGACCAGCCGTAGAGGATCACCCGGCTCGCGCCGTTGTCGAGCGCCAGCCGTACCGCCGCCTCGACGTCCCGCCACTCGGTCTCGCCAAAGTGGCTGTACCCGTCCGGGGAGGCCGGGGCTCCCTCGTCGCCGCGGTACGTGACGGCGAGGACGGGCAGGCCGAAGCGGTCGAGGACGGGCAGCACCGGGAGGGTCTGCTGGCGGTCGGCCTCCGGGCCGTGGACGAGGATCACCCAGGTGCCGCGCTTGCCGTCGAGGTGCCAGGCGGGGAGCGCGCCGAGTTCCCCGTCGGCGGAGGTGTCGGTGTAGGCGAGGCCGAGTGCCCGGGTGGGGTCGCCGAGGTGGACGCGGGGGGTGAAGCGGACCTCGGTGCCGGGGGTGAGCGTGCCCTGGTCGGCGCGGACCAGCCGACGGGTGACGCCCTGCTCGTCGCTGTGCAGGACGTCCTCGACGACGGCGTGGCCGTTGTCGCCCCACTCGACCGCCCAGCGGCCGGGGTGCAGGCTCTCCGGGCTGCGGGTGAAGGTGACCCGCCCGGCGCCGACGCTCCGGACCACGACCGGCCCGGACTCCCGCCCGGACTCCCGCCCGGCGGTCACCGGACGGACCATCCGCTCGGAAGCCCGACGGCCGATCACCAGGACGACGGCCCCGGTTCCGACGGCGGCGGCCGCCACGACGGCAGCGGTTCCCCAGCGCATATCGTTCCCCGCTCTGTTGGTCTCGGACCGGACGGTGTTCGTGCACCAGTCCACCGGCGCCCCGCCCGCGCGGCCACCGGGCTGACCCGTCCGGGGCACGGCCTCCGGATCCGCACCCGCCGTCGGAGGGCCGGCCGCCTCCCCTTGCTACGCGGTCGGCCCGGTGGTGCCCGTTGTTACGCGGTCGGCCCGGTGGTGCCCGTTGTCACGCGGTCGGCCCGGTCGTGCCCGCGGTGTCGAGGAGGTGCCAGAAGCGGGGGGTGAGGGAGCCGGCGGCCGGGGGCGGTGCGGTGCGGGTGGTGGCGCCCCAGTGGGTGGGGACGTGGTGCTCCTGGTGGAGGGCGGCGAGGGCGTCGGCGAGGGTGTCGGCGGGGGCGGGGACGATGCGGGCGAGGGCGCGGAGGTGGGGCTGCCAGCGGCCGGTGACGCACTGGCGGAGGAGGTGGTCGAGCGCCTCCCCGCGGCCGGTGGCCTCGACGAGTTCGGGCAGGCCGAGGCCGAGGACGTCGGCGAGGGCGCGGGTCTGTTCCTCGTCGCCCTCCCAGCGGTCGGTCAGTTCGGCCTGCCGGTAGGAGTCGAGGGTGGTGCCGGTGCGCTCGGCGACGGCCGCCTGGCCGAGCTCACGGGCGACGCGGTGGTCGCGCAACCGGACCGGACGGGTGTCCATCAGCTGGGCGGCGGGGCACCAGAGGGCGCGGGCGAGGGCGATGAACTCCGCTTCGCCGGGGCGCAGCTCGCCGTTCTCCCAGGCGAGGACGTGCGCGGGCAGCAGCCGTACGCCGTGCGCGGCCAGGCCCTCGGCGACCTGTTCGGGGGTGAGGCCGAGGGCGGCCCGGTGGGCGCGGGCGGCTGCGGGCGAGAACGGCACCGGGGGCGGGGCGGCGGGGGGCTTTCTGCGACGCATGCCACCGAACGCTAGGCGCGGACCACGGCGCGGCCCCAGCGACCGAACCCACGAAGCGGCCGGCCCGGGGGCGGTGCCGCGCTGGGCGATCCCACAGCTCATCGGCCGCCGTCCCGTGTGACCAACCCCTCCGTGACCTCGGTTGACTCCCGGTTCGGCCGCGTGATGGGATCCTGGGGCCAATCGGAGGCATGGAGAGGAAGCCGGTGCGAGTCCGGCGCGGTCCCGCCACTGTCACCGGGGAGCACGCTCGGAAATCTCGCCACGGCGGGCCGTCAGAAGCCGCTGGAAGGCACCGGGGGTGCGTCCGACCCGGAAGCCAGGAGACTCTCGCCCCCGCTACGTCGATCCAGGGCGCGGACCCTGAGTGAGGACACGCACGCGATGCAGGCTGCCCCGCCCGGCCGGACTCCGAACTGCCTTCCGCCGAGCCGTCTCCCGATGAGTCGCCTCTCGATGAGTCGCCTTCCGCTGGGCTCCCTCTCGTTGAGCTGTCCCTCCATGAGCCGCCTTCCGGCGTGCGGCCGGTGACCGTCCGTCCTGCGGCCGGCCGCCGCTGGGCCCGCGCCGCCGCGTTCGCGGTGGGCGCCGTCGTGGGCTACGCCGCCGACGCCCGCTTCGCCGACCCGCGCCGGGGCCACCCGGTGGCCGTCTTCGGCAGCGCCGCCACCCGCCTGGAGCGGCGGCTGTGGCGCGACGACCGGGCGGTCGGGGCCGGGTACACGGCGCTGTGCGTGGGTACGGTCGCGGCGGGCGCCCTCGCCCTGGACCGTACCGTCGGCCGGCGACCGCTGGGCCGGGCCGCACTGGCGGCGGCCGCGACCTGGACCGTGCTCGGCGGCACCTCGCTGACCCGGGAGGCCCGCGCCATCGGCCGCTCGCTGCAGCAGGGCGACCTGCGGGCCGCGCGGGAGCGGCTGCCGCACCTGTGCGGGCGGGACCCGAGCGCGCTGGACGAGCAGCAGATCGCCCGCGCGGTGGTCGAGTCGGTGGCCGAGAACACCGCCGACGCCGTGGTGAACGCCCTGGCCTGGGGCGCCCTGGCCGGCACGCCCGGGCTGCTGGCCTTCCGCGCGGTGAACACCCTCGACGCCATGGTGGGCCACCGCTCGCCGCGCCACGCCCGGTTCGGCTGGGCCTCGGCCCGGCTGGACGACGTGGCGGGCTGGCCCGGCGCCCGGCTGACGGCCCTGCTGACGGTGGCCGCCGCCCCGCAGCCGCGGACGGCCTGGCGGGTCTGGCGGCGCGACGGCTCCTCGCACCCGAGCCCGAACGCCGGTCAGGCGGAGTCGGCGTTCGCCGGCGCGGTGGGCGTGCGGCTGGGCGGGACGCTGCAGTACGGCGAGCGCGTCGAGCACCGGCCGGTGCTCGGCGGGGAGCTGCGGCCGGTCACGGTCGACGACATCGAACGGGCCTGCACGCTCTCCCGGCGGGTGGGCGCGCTGGCGCTGGGTACGACGGTCGCGGGGCACGTCCTGCTGCGCGCGCTCCGTGGGAAGAGGGGAAGGGCATGACGAACGCGCTGCTGGTCGCCGGGACGACCTCGGACGCGGGCAAGAGCGTGGTCACCGCCGGCATCTGCCGCTGGCTGGCCCGTCAGGGCGTGCGGGTCGCGCCGTTCAAGGCACAGAACATGTCGTTGAACTCCTTCGTCACCGCCGACGGCGCCGAGATCGGACGCGCCCAGGCGATGCAGGCGCAGGCCGCCCGGGTGGAGCCGGAGGCGGCGATGAACCCGGTGCTGCTGAAGCCCGGCGCGGACGGCCGCAGCCAGGTGGTGCTGCTGGGCAGGCCGGTCGCCGAGGTGGGCGCGCTGGACTACCGCGAGCGCAAGCCCGTCCTGCTGGAACGCGCCCTGGAGTGCCTGGCCGATCTGCGCAGCCGCTACGAGGTGGTCGTCTGCGAGGGCGCCGGATCGCCCGCCGAGATCAACCTGCGCGACCGCGACATCGCCAACATGGGCCTGGCCACGGCCGCCGGGCTGCCCGTGGTGGTGGTCGGGGACATCGACCGGGGCGGTGTGTTCGCGGCGATGTACGGCACGCTGGCGCTGCTGTCCGCGGAGGACCAGCGGCACGTGGCGGGCTGGTTCGTCAACAAGTTCCGCGGCGACGCGCGGCTGCTCGCGCCCGGCCTGGAGATGCTGCACGGGCTGACCGGCCGTCCGGTGCTGGGCACCCTGCCGATGCTGCCCGGGCTGTGGCTGGACGCCGAGGACTCGCTGGACCTGTCGACCGTGGTGGACCGGGTCGACGGGCGCGGCCCGCTCGGGGCGGACGTGCTGCGGGTGGCCGTGGTGCGCTTCCCCCGGCTGTCCAACTTCACCGACGTGGACGCGCTGGCGCAGGAGCCCGGCGTCCTGGTGCGCTGGGCCACCAGGCCGGAGGAGCTGGCCGACGCCGACCTGGTGGTGCTGCCCGGCACCCGGGCCACCGTGGCGGACCTCGCCTGGCTGCGCGAGCGCGGCCTGGAACCGGCGCTGAAGGCGCGCGCGGCGGCCGGGCTGCCGATCCTCGGGGTCTGCGGCGGCTACCAGATGCTGGCGCGCGGGATCGTCGACGAGGTGGAGTCCAAGGCGGGCGCCGTCGACGGGCTCGGCCTGCTGCCGACGCAGGTGCGGTTCGGCGTCGAGAAGGTGCTGGCGCGGCCGGTCGGCGAGGCGTACGGCCGGCGGGTCGTGGGCTACGAGATCCACCACGGGGTGGTGACCGTGGAGGGCGGCGACAGGTTCATCTCCGATGGCCGGGGGCAGAGCCTGGACGGCTGCCGGGCGGGCTCGGTCTGGGGCACGACCTGGCACGGCGTGCTGGAGAACGACGGCTTCCGCCGCGAACTCCTGCGCGAGGTCGCCGACCTGGCCGGGCGGGCGTTCGTGCCGGCCCCGGACACCTCGTTCGCCGAGGCGCGCGAGGCCCGGCTGGACCGGCTGGGCGACCTGATCGAGGAACACGCGGACACCGACGCGCTGTGGAAGCTGATCGAGGGCGGGGTGCCGGCGGCCGGATCGCTGCCGTTCCTGGCGCCCGGGGCACCTGGGAGTGACGCATGACTGACGTCCGCTATCCGTTCACCGCGATCGTCGGCATGGCCGACCTGCGGCTCGGGCTGCTGCTGAACGCGGTCTCCCCCGCTGTGGGCGGCGTGCTGGTGCGCGGCGAGAAGGGCACCGCGAAGTCGACCATGGTGCGCGCCCTGGCCGGCCTGCTGCCGTCCATCGCCACCGTGGAGGGCTGCCGCTTCGCCTGCGACCCGGCCGCGCCCGACCCGCAGTGCCCGGACGGGCCGCACTCCGCCGCCGTGAGCCACGAACGGCCGTCCCAGCTGGTCGAGTTGCCCGTCGGCGTGGCCGAGGACCGGATCGTCGGCTCGCTGGACCTGGAGCGCGCACTGGCCGAGGGCGTCAAGGCGTACGAGCCCGGACTGCTCGCCCGGGCGCACCGCGGCGTGCTGTACATCGACGAGGTGAACCTGCTCCAGGACCACGTGGTGGACCTGCTGCTGGACGCCGCCGCGATGGGCCGCTCGTACGTCGAGCGCGAGGGCGTGTCGGTGCGGCACGCGGCCCGCTTCCTGCTGGTCGGCACGATGAACCCGGAGGAGGGCGAGCTGCGGCCGCAGCTGCTCGACCGGTTCGGCCTGACCGTCGAGATCGCCGCCACCCGGGACCCGGCCGAGCGCGCCGAGGTGGTCCGGCGCCGGCTCGCGTACGACGCGGACCCGGCCGGCTTCGCCGCGCGGTTCGCCGAGGAGGAGCGGGCGCTCGCCGAACGCATCACCGCGGCCCGGGAGTTGCTCCCCAAGGTCGAGCTGACCGATGTGGCGCTGCGTCAGATCACCGCGGTGTGCGCCGCGTTCGAGGTGGACGGCCTGCGCGCCGACATCGTGATGGCCCGCACGGCCGTCGCGCTCGCCGCCTGGGACGGTCGCACCGAGGTGCTGGAGGAGGACGTCCGCCAGGCCGCCCGGCTGGCGCTGCCGCACCGGCGGCGCCGCAACCCCTTCGACGCTCCGGGGCTGGACGAGGAGCAGCTGGAGCGGACGCTGGAGGAGCACCCCCAGGGCGACGACGATCCGGAGCCCGAGGGCGACGGCCCGGGCCCGGAGGGCGGCCCCGAGGGCGGCCCCGACGGCGGCGGCCCGGACGGCGGCGGGGCGCCCGAGCCGTCCGCCGACGGCGCACCGGAGGCGCCCGCGGAGGGCGGACCGGACGGACCGGACGACGCGGAGCAGCAGCCGCAGCAGCCCGTCCCGACCCAGCACCCCTCCCCCGCACGGGAGTCGGCGCCGGTCGCGGCCGGGGACCCGTACCGGACCAAGCTGTTCACCGTCCGCGGCACCGGCCACGGCGCCCAGGGCCGCCGCTCCCCCGCCGAGACCAACGGCGGCCACACCATCCGCGCCCGCCGCCCGCAGGGCGCGCTCGGCCGGCTCCACCTGACCGCGACCCTGCAGGCCGCCGCGCCGCACCAGGTGGCGCGCGGGCGCAGCGGCCGGGCGCTGGTGCTGCAGAAGGACGACTTCCGCGAACAGGTGCGCCAGGGGCGGGAGTCCAACCTGGTGCTGTTCGTGGTCGACGCCTCCGGATCGATGGCCGCCCGGCAGCGGATGACCGCCGTCAAGGGCGCCGTGCTGTCCCTGCTGATGGACGCCTACCAGCGGCGCGACAAGATCGGCATGATCACCTTCCGCGGCACCGGCGCCGAGCTGGCGCTGCCGCCCACCTCCTCCGTGGAGGTCGGCGCGGCCCGGCTGGAGTCGCTGCCCACCGGCGGGCGGACCCCGCTGGCCGAGGGGCTGCTGCGGGCCCACGAGGTGCTGCGGGTCGAGCGGCTGCGCGACCCGAGCCGCCGCCCGCTGCTGGTCGTGGTGACCGACGGCCGGGCCACCGGCGGGCGCGACGCGCTCGCCCGCTCCCACCGCGCGGCCGCGCTGTTCGCGGCGCAGGGCACGGCGAGCGTGGTGCTGGACTGCGAGTCCGGCCCGGTCCGACTGGGCCTCGCCCGCACCCTGGCCGGGCAGCTCGGCGGCACCGCCGTCAGCCTGGACGAGCTGCGCGCCGAGGGCGTGGCCTCGCTCGTCCGCGAGAACCGTCCCACGACCGTCCGCGACAACCGCGCGACCACCCTGCGAAAGGCGGCCTGACCCATGCCCAAGGGCGTCCCCGAGAGCGTCCCCGACGACGGACTGACGACCCGTCAGCGCCGCACGCTGCCGATCACCGCCGTGCACACCGGCCCCGGCAAGGGCAAGTCCACGGCCGCGTTCGGCATGGCGCTGCGGGCCTGGAACCAGGGCTGGCCGGTCGGGGTGTTCCAGTTCGTGAAGTCCGCCAAGTGGAAGGTCGGCGAGGAGAACGCGCTGCGCGTGCTCGGCGCCTCCGGCGAGGGCGGCACCGTCGACTGGCACAAGATGGGCTCCGGCTGGTCCTGGATCCAGCGCTCCGCCGAGCAGGAGATGACCAGCGAGGAGGCGGCCAAGGAGGGCTGGGAGCAGGTCAAGCGCGACCTCGCGGCCGAGACCTACCGCTTCTACGTGCTCGACGAGTTCACCTACCCGATGCACTGGGGGTGGATCGACGCCGACGAGGTGGTGTCCGTGCTCAAGGACCGCCCGGGCAGCCAGCACGTCGTCATCACCGGCCGGTACGCCCCCGAGGCACTGACCGACTTCGCCGACCTGGTCACCGAGATGACCAAGGTGAAGCACCCCATGGACGCCGGCCGCAAGGGCCAGCGCGGCATCGAGTGGTAGATCGAGTGGACCGTTGAGCACAATCCCCCGCCTCGTCGTCGCCGCGCCCTCCTCCGGCGCCGGCAAGACCACCGTCGCCACCGGCCTGATCGCGGCGCTCGCCGCGCGCGGGCTGGCGGTGTCGCCGCACAAGGTCGGCCCGGACTACATCGACCCGGGCTACCACGCGCTCGCCGCCGGGCGCCCGGGCCGCAACCTGGACGCCTTCCTGTGCGGGCCGGAACGGATCGCGCCGCTGTTCCTGCACGGCGCGGCGGGGGCCGACGTCGCGGTCGTCGAAGGCGTCATGGGCCTGTTCGACGGGGCCTCGGGACGCGGCGAGCTGGCGTCCACCGCGCACGTCGCCAAGCTGCTGCGGGCACCGGTGGTGCTGGTGGTGGACGGCTCCTCGCAGTCCCGCTCGGTGGCCGCGCTGGTGCACGGCTTCGCCTCCTGGGACCCGCAGGTGCGCCTGGCCGGGGTGATCCTCAACCGGGTCGCCTCCGACCGGCACGAGCACCTGCTGCGCGAGGCCCTGGAGGAGGGCTCCGGCGTGCCCGTGCTGGGCGCGCTGCGCCGCTCGGCGGCGGTCGCCACGCCGTCCCGCCACCTCGGGCTGATCCCGGCGGTGGAGCGCTCGGCGGAGGCGCTGAAGGCGGTCGCCGACATGGGCGACCTGGTCGCCTCCTCCGTCGACCTGGACGCTCTGCTGGAACTCGCCCGCACCGCGCCCGACTTGGACGCCGAACCGTGGGACCCGTCGGCCGAGGTCACCCCGGTGGCCGGGCGGCCGCGGATCGCGGTGGCGGGCGGCGCGGCGTTCTCCTTCTCGTACGCCGAGAACGCCGAACTGCTCGGCGCGGCAGGGGCGGAGGTCGTCCCGTTCGACCCGCTGAACGCCACCGCGCTGCCGGCCGGGACGGCCGGGCTGGTCATCGGCGGCGGCTTCCCGGAGCTGTACGTACGGGAGTTGAGCGGGAACGCCGCACTGCGCTCGGCCATCGCCGCGTTCGCCGCCTCGGGCGGGCCGATCGCCGCCGAGTGCGCCGGACTGCTCTACCTGGGACGGGAGTTGGACGGCCTGCCGATGTGCGGCGTGCTGGACACCGGCGCCCGGATGACCGAACGCCTCACCCTCGGCTACCGGGAGGCCGTCGCGCTGCACGACTCGCCACTCGCACCGGCCGGCACCCGGCTGCGCGGGCACGAGTTCCACCGGACGGTGTGCGAACCGGGCGCGGGCGAACACCCCGCCTGGGGCTGGCACTTGCCGACCGGGCCGCGCACGGAGGGCTTCGCCGGGAGCAATGTGCACGCCTCCTACCTGCACCTGCACTGGGCGGGGGCGCCCGCGCTGGCGTCGTCCTTCACGGCCGCGGCGGCCGCCCACGGCGGCAGACCGTAGGATCCGCCCATGCATGTGATCGTCCTCAACGGCGGCTCCAGCTCCGGCAAGTCGAGCATCGCCCGCTGCCTGCAGGAGCTGCTGCCCGAGCCGTGGCTGCACCTCGGCGCGGACACCATGGTCGACGCGCTGCCGCCCGCGCTGCGTGACGGCGGCGAGGGCATCGGCGGCCTGGACGGCGGGGACGGGACGGTCGAGGTCGGTCCGGCGTTCGCCCGGCTGGACGCCGCGTGGACGATCGGGGTGGCGGCGATGGCCCGGGCCGGCGCCCGGATCCTGGTGGACGAGGTGTTCCTCGGCACCACCGCCTCGCAGGCCCGCTGGCGGGCGGCGCTGGACGGCCTGGACGTGCTCTGGGTCGGCGTGCGCTGCGAGCCTGCGGTGGCCGCGGCCCGGGAGGCCGCACGCGGCGACCGGGTGGCCGGGATGGCCGCCGCGCAGGCGGAGGCGGTGCACGCGGGGGTCGCGTACGACCTGGTGGTGGACACCTCACGGGCCTCCGCCGCCGAGTGCGCCCGCACCATCGCCGCGCGGGTGGGCGCGGCGCAGGCCTGACGGCGCAGCCCGGACCCGACGGCGCGGCCGCCATGGGGTGGGCCGCCATGGGGTGGGCCGCCATGCGGCGGGCCGTCATGCGGCGGGTGGGCGCCGCGCGGGCCGTCGCGGCGTGGGCCGGCGCCGCGTCCCCCCGGTGGCGCCGGATCAGTCCCGGTCGAGCAGCGAGGCGAGGTAGCGCGCCGTCTCCTCGCGCAGTTCCTCCGGCACCGGCGTGCGCAGGTGTCCGCTGCCGGCCGTCGCATTGAACAGCACCCCGTCGCACCAGCGGACCAGCCGCCGGGCGTCGGCCACCGGATCGACCGAGCCGCACCGGGCGAGCAGGGCGGCGGCGATGTCGGCGAAGCGCGCGCCCAACCGGTCGTAGACGGCGCGCAGTTCGGGCCTCCGGGTGGCCTCCAGGGCGAGTTCGAGGCGGGCCAGGGTGACCTGGCGTCCGGTGGTGAGCGCCTGGAGGAGCAGGTCGGCGCCGACCCGTTCGAGCAGTTCCCGGGGCGAGGCGTCGGCCGGGGGCTCGCCGGTGAGGACGGGGTGGTCCTCGGTCTCCCGCGCGACGATCCGGACCAGCGCGACCTCCAGCAGGGCGGCCCTGGTCCGGGCGAGGTTGGAGGTCGATCCGGCAGGCAGCCCGGCCTCCTCGTCCACGGCGCGGTGGGTCAGCCCGCGCAGGCCGCGTTCGGCGATCAGGGTGATGGCGGCGTCGGCGATCAGGGTCGGGCGCGGGGGTGTCATGGGTCCGATCATGGCCTTTCTCCTCGGACGATCCCAACCCACTACGGCAGTAGTCCATCGGAACTACATGTGTAGTACGGTACGCACAGCGGCAACTACAGCCGTAGTGTGAGCGTCGGAGAGGAGCCCATCCATGGGCAGGCACCAGGCGATCGTCATCGGCGGCGGCATCGGCGGGCTGGCCGCCGCCCTCGCCCTCCACCGACAGGGCGTCCCCGTGACCGTCCACGAGCGCGCCGCCTCGCTCGAACCCGTCGGCGCCGGACTCGCCCTCGCCCCCAACGCCCTGCGCGCCCTCGACCGGCTCGGCGTCGGCGCACGCCTGCGCTCCCTCGCGAACAGTCACCCCGCCGTCGGCCTGCGCCACCCCTCCGGCCGCTGGCTCGCCCGCACCGACACCGCCACCTTCGAGGCCTGCTTCGGCGACACCATCGCCGCCGTCGCCCGCGCCGAGGTCATCGCCGCACTGGTCGACGCCCTCCCGGAGGGCACCGTCCGCACCGACTCGCCCGCCTCGCTCGTCAGCCCCGGAAGCGCCACCGAACCCGCCGTCGTCCGGACCCCGGACGGCGAGCGGTCCGCCGCACTGGTCGTCGCCGCCGACGGCATCCGCTCCGCCACCCGCGGCCTGCTCTTCCCCCGGCACCCCGGCCCCCGCTACAGCGGCTTCACCACCTGGCGCACCATCGTCACGCCCGCCCGCCGACCGGCCGCCGTCGGCGAGGTCTGGGGACGCGGACGGCTCGCCGGGGTCGTCCCGCTCGCCGACGACCGGGTCTACGTGTACGGCGCCGCCCTCGCCCCCGCCGGCGCCGCGGCCGCCGACGGCGACGAGAAGGCCGAACTCCTGCGCCACTACGGCACCTGGTGCGCCCCCGTCCCCCAACTCCTCGCGCTCGCCGAGCCCGACCGCGTCCTGCGCCACGACGTCTGGGACCTCGCCGACCCCCTGCCCGCCCACCACCTCGGCCGGGTCGCCCTCCTCGGCGACGCCGCCCACGCGATGTGCCCCTTCCAGGGCCAGGGCGCCTGCCAGGCCATCGAGGACGCCGTCGTGCTCGCCGCCCCGCTCACCCCCGCCACGGACCCCGTCACCACCCTCCCCGCCTACACCGCCGCCCGGCTCCCCCGCACCACCGCCATCGTCACCGGCTCCCGCCGCATCGGCGACCTCGTCGCCCTCCGCACCCCCGTCGCCACCCTGCTCCGCAGCACCGCCCTCACCCTCGCCGGCCTCCTCCCCGCCCGCGCCCTGCTCAGCCGCTCCGCCCGGACCTACGACTGGCAGCCGCCCGCCCTGCGCGGAGCGGCCTGAGGAGCGGCCGAGGCGTGGCGGCGACGACGCTCCGCGGTGCACGCGGCCGGGCGGCGGACCCGGCCGGGGAGCCGTCAGACGCCGTTGCCGAAGGGGCCGCCGCCGACGGTGCCACGCAGGGCGTCGGCGCGGCAGCAGGCGGCGCAGCGGAGGCGGGTGTAGATCGTCACCGCGCCCATGAAGACGTCCTCACGACCGTCGGCCGGGGACGGGGAGGCGGCGGGCCCGCCGCAGTCCAGGCAGGGGCGGTGGGGGCGGGCGGCGACGGAACAGGCCCGGCAGATCAGGTGGGTGGGGCACTCGGCGTGCACGACGACGGGCTGGGGGCCGCCGTCGAGCAGGTGGTCGCACCAGGTGCAGGACCGGTCCTCCTGCGCCGCCAGCATCCGGGCCCGGGTCTCCCGCTGCCACGGGGCGGCCTGCTGCAGCGGGACGGTCACCGGCGGGCCCCACCCGGCGGCGGCGAGCCACCGGGCGCCTTCCGCACCGGCCGCCCGCAGCTGGTCGCCGACGGCGATGTCCCTGGGCGTCCTGTCCTTCATCGGGCCTCTCCTCCGGTGCGGTTCCGCAGGGTCCGCAGGTGCGGGCTCCGTGGGGTCAACGCAGCCGGGCGGCCACCGGACACGCCCGGCTGCCCGACGCCCGGCCCGGGTCGGGTGCCGGGTGCCGGATGTGTGGGTGCCGGGCGGCCGGGGCTCAGTCGAGGAGCGGCTCGGTGTCGCCGTGCGCGACGAGGAGCTTGCGCAGCAGCCCGTCGAGCTGGGCGCGCTCGTCGTCGTCGAGTGCGGCGAGGATGCGTTCCTCGTTGTCGACGTGGCCGGCCAGGGCGCCGTCGATGAGGTCCTTGCCCGCCGGGGTGAGGCGGATCAGGACGGCGCGGCGGTCGTCCGGAGAGGGGTTGCGCTCGACCAGCCCCTTGGCGCTCAGCCGGTCGACCCGGTTGGTGATGGCGCCGGAGGTGACCATGGCGGCCTTGAGGAGGGCGCGGGCGTTGAGCTCGTAGGGCGCGCCGGAGCGGCGCAGGGTGGCCAGGACGTCGAACTCGGAGGAGTCCAGGCCGCAGGTGGTGAAGTACTCGCGCAGGGCGTTGTCGACCCGGACGTTGAGCCGCCGCAGTCGGCCGATCAGGCCCATGGCGCCGGGGTTCAGATCGGGACGGGTCCTCGCCCACTGCTCGACGATGTCGTCGACCGTGTCGCGCTGCTGCATGGTCTGCCGCCTTCCTGGCTCTGCTTCCGGGAGACCCCCGCCCGAATATCTTAACCTTCACATACTTGACGTTCACCTACCTCGGCGCGTAGAACTTATCTCAACGTTCAGATAATCAACGTTGAGGGGATGGCCGTCATGGACCGCAAGCGCGCAGGAATCGCCGCCACCGCTGCACTCGCCCCGGCTGCCTGGGGCACGACCTACCTGGTCACCACCCAGCTGCTGCCCGAAGGCCGCCCGCTGCTGCTCGCCGCGCTGCGCGCCCTGCCCGCCGGGCTGCTGCTGCTGGCGATCGGCCGCAAGCTGCCCAAGGGGCGCTGGTGGGGGCGGGCGGCAGTACTGGGGATGCTCAACATCGGGCTGTTCTTCCCGCTCATGTTCGTCGGCGCGTACCGCCTGCCCGGCGGGGTCGCGGCCACCATCGGGGCGATCCAGCCGCTGCTCGTCGCCGGGTTCTCGATCGGCGTGCTCGGCGTACGGCCCGGACGGCGCACACTGTTCGCCGGACTGGTCGGGGTCGCCGGGGTCGCACTCCTGGTGCTCAAGAGCGGCGCCCGGCTGGACGGCATCGGGATCACCGCAATGGTCATCGGGATCGCGCTGATGGCCATGGGCACCGTCCTCACCCGCCGCTGGGGCCGCCCCGAGGGCGCCACCCTGACCGACCTCACCGCGTGGCAGCTGCTCGCCGGCTCGGTCTTCCTGGTCCCGCTCGCGGCGTTCGTCGAGGGCGCGCCGCCCGCGCTGAGCGCCGCCAACCTGGCCGGCTTCGCCTACCTCGGCCTGTTCAGCACCGCGCTCGGCTACGTCCTGTGGTTCCGCGGCATCGCCCACCTCGGCGCCGGCCCGGCCTCGTTCCTCGGCCTGATCAACCCGGTCGTCGCGACCGTCGGCGGCCTCGTCGTCCTCGGCCAGACCCTCACCGGCTGGCAGGTCCTCGGCCTCCTGCTCGCCCTCGGCGCCCTGGTCGTGGGCCAGGCCCCCGCCCGCAGCACCGCCGCCCCGGCCCCGGCCCCCGCCGCCGTTGCTGCTCCCGTCGCGGTCCCGGTCCGGGTCCCGGCAGCCACTCGCTGACCGAGCAGCGCCACCCCCCTCACCGCTGCCCCGTCGAGCACCGCTCGGCGGGGCAGCGGCATGCGCGCGCACGGGAGGTGAGCGCCCGGGGGTCAGCCGGTGGCGCGGATGTAGATGTCGGCGGCGCCGGAGAGGCCGCCGGGGATGGCGGACACGTAGATACGGCGGGTGGCGGAGGTGCGCGTGGGCGTGGCGGTGGGGGTCGGGGTGACGGTCGCGGCGGGAGTGGGCGTGATGACAGCGGGCTCGCCGTCGGGAGCGGGGGTGACCTCCGGGGTCGGGGTGACCTCCGCATCGGGACCGGCGTCCGGGTCGACATCGGGGTCCGCCTCGGAGTCCGCCTCGGGGGCGAGGGCGGTGGCATCGCCGGTGGGAGCCGGAGCGGCGGAGGACGGCGGGTCGGACGGCCCGGACGGCGAGGAGTGCGAGGAGTGCGAGTGCGAGGAGTGCGAGTGCGAGGAGTGCGAGCAGGACCGGGAGGGGGACGGGGACGGAGAGGCCTCGGCCTCAGGGGAGACGGACGGCGAGGGGACCGGAGGCGGCGGAACGGACGGCGAGGGGACCGGAGACGGCGGAGTGACCGGTGAAGTGGCCGAAGACGGCAGAGCGGACGGCGAGGAGGTCGGAGACGGCGGAGTGACCGGCCCCTCCGGGAGCTCCGGCGCCTCGGCCGGCTCGTCGCCGCCGAGGGCGGCGACGAGGTCGGGCGGAAGGGGGGCGGCGGGGCCGGGGGCGGGGAGGTCGTAGGCGCTGAGGAAGTCGCCGAGGCCCGGGGCCTTGCCGCCGCCGAGGCGGTAGTGGAGGTAGGCGATGGGGGCGCCGTCGGAGGTGTGGGTGTAGACGGCGCCGACCGGGACGTAGTACCGGCCGACGCCGGGGTGCTGGGAGGGGTGGAGGCCGGCCAGGCGTTCGGCGCGGTCGCGGTCGGTCTCGTGGCCGGGGCTGCCGAGGGTGAGCGCGTTGACGCCGCGCACCACGAGGGCGGCGCCGACGGACACGCACAGCACCAGCCCGACGGCGACGGTGCGCCGCAGGACGGGTCGGCCGTGCAGGGCGGGCCAGGAGTCGGTCACCATGCGCTCGGGTGGGATGCCGTCCACGGGTTGCTGCTCCCCCTCGATCAGGACGTTCGATCCGGTTGTTCGATCAGGACGTCACACTGTGCTCGACGTGGGACCGTAGTCGAGAGTTCCTCAGCCCAGGTAGGCGGGGGCCACCGCAGCCTTGGTGACCGGCTGGGGGCTGCCCGAGCCGTCGGCCGGGACGGCCCACAGGTCGGCGCCGTAGTCGCCGGGCAGGGCGTAGAGCAGGGTGCCGTCGCCGGACCAGAGCGCCTGGTCGTCGATGTTGCGCTGCTCGGCGGTGGCGGTCTCGGTCATGGTGGCGAGGTCGAGCACGTACAGCCGCCACGGGGCGTCGTCGGGGAGGCCGGGGACGCGCTTCTTGTACGCGATGCGGGTGCCGTCCGGGGAGAGGGAGGGGCATTCGACGTTGTCGTGCAGCGCGGTGAGGGTGCGGGCGGCGAGGTCGCCGCGGACGAGGTGGGTCTGTCCGCCGCTGGCGACGGTGGCGTAGAAGGTGTTGTCGTCGGCGAAGGTGACGCCCCAGATGTTGATGTCGTGCGCCTGGGACGGGTGGCCGTCCAGGATGATCGCGAAGTCCTCCAGGTTCTCCCGGAGGTTCCAGTCCCGGACGTCCACGATCGAGGTGCGGGTGGAGAAGTTGCTGCCCGCGTACGAGTCGCCGCTGACGAACACCGTCCAGGCGGCGAGGTGCCCGGACGGCGAGACCCGGGAGCGGGTGGGGATGCCGGCGGCGGGGAAGGAGCGCCGTTCGCGCAGGTGGTCGTCGAGGATGACGGCCCGGTAGGTGTCCTCCAGCGCGCCGCGCTGGGCCTGGAGGCAGATGCCGGTGCCCGCGGCGGCGTGGAAGCGCAGGCACTGGAGGCCGGAGGCCGTGCGGGGGCCGTCGGGGTGGTCGGCGGCGACGGTGGTGATCTCGTCCCGGTGCGGGCCCCAGGCCATGTTGCGGAACATCAACTGACGCCCGCTGCTCGGGGCTTGGAGGGAAACGGTGCCGGGCCGGACGGAGGGGCCGCCGGGCTGGGCCTGGTCCCGGCGGGCGGTGCGGTCGGCCGCGTACAGGACGGCCCCGGTGCCGACCGCGCCGAGCAGCACGACGGCGACCAGCAGGATGATCACCCTGGTCCGGTTCTGCAGGTTCACGAACTCTCCTCGACGGCGACGGCGACGGTTCCGGCTTCTGGCTCGGCATCGGATGCGACATCGGGTTCGGATGCGGCATCGGCTTCGGATGCGGCATCGGCTTCGGCTACTAGCCCGACGACGCGCCCGCCGTCAGGTCCGGCTTCGCGTGCCGCCGCCGGCCCGGCCGGGCGCAGCACCGCCGACGCGCCGAGCACACACAGCGCCAGCGCCCCCGCCGACCAGCCCAGCGCCGTCGGGCCGCCGACCGCGCCCCACAGCGCGCCGAACAGCAGCGAGCAGGCGAACCGGGCCAGCGCCTGCCCGGTGCCGACCAGGGCGAGTCCGGCGCCGCGCTGCTCGGCCGGCACGGCGTCGGCGGCCGCGGCGGCGAGCACGCCGTCGGTGGCCGCGTAGAACGCGCCGTGCAGCACCAGGACGCAGATCACCGCCGGCAGTCCGCGCAGCGGCGAGAGCAGCACCCCGTACGCGAGGAGCAGCACGCCGTGCCCGGCGAGGAAGAGCCGGTGGCGGCCGATCCGGTCCGCGAGCGCCCCCAGCGGGACGGCGAGCAGCAGGAAGGCGGCGGCGGTGCCGAGCGGCAGCAGCGGGAAGAGGGTGACGGACAGGCCCAGTCGGCGCTGGACGAGCAGGTAGAGGAAGGAGTCGCTGACGGTGGTCAGTCCGAGCAGGACGGCGCACAGGGTGAGGCGCCGGAGTCCGGGCAGCCGCAGCAGGGTGAGGCTGTCGCGCAGCGAGGGAGCGGGAGTTGACGGTTCGTCAACACGCTGCTGCCGCTTCGGCACAAACAGCAGCAGGATCAGCACGCCGAGGGCGGCGACGCACGAGCTGACCGTGAACACCGCGTCGTAGCCGTGTCGTTCGCCGCCGTCGGCGAGCAGCGGGCCGCCGGCCAGCCGCAGCACCAGGAAGGCGGTGAGCGGGCCGAGCAGGGCGCCGGCCGTGTCCATCGCCCGGTGCACGCCGAACGCCCTTCCGCGGTGGGCGGGTTCGGTGGCGAGGGAGATCATCGCGTCCCGGGGTGCGGTGCGCAGGCCCTTGCCGGTGCGGTCGACGGCGATCACGGCGCCGATCATCGGCACGGAGTGGACGAGCAGCAGCAGCGGGCGGCACAGCGCGGAGAGCCCGTACCCGACGGCCGCGACGGCCTTGTGGCGGGCGGCGCCGTCGCGGCCGCGGCGGTCGGCGAGGTGGCCGCCGACGAGCCGGACGAGGGCGCTGAAGCCGTTCTGGATGCCGTCGAGCAGGCCGAAGCCGAGCGGGGAGAGGCCGAGCCCGGTGAGCAGGTAGAGGGGGAGGACGGCGGTGACCATCTCGGAGGAGATGTCGGTGACCAGGCTGACGGCGCCGAGGGCGAGCACCGTTCCGGGGACGGCGGCCCGTCGCGCCGGTCCTGCGGCCGGGGCGACGGGTGCCTTCGAACTGCGGGAGTCCGCGACGTACACGGGCGTCAGTTCCAGATGCCGGTGATGTCGGTGGCGCCGGCCGAGTTGCCCGCGTGGGCGTCGAGGCCGGCCAGGTCCTCCAGGGTGTGCAGCACGTCGTAGTGGTTGTAGGTGGTGGCGGTGCTGCTGCCCGGGGTGACGTGGGCGCCGTAGACCAGGGTCGGGATGCGGTTGCCGGCCATCCCGTCGTTCTCGTCGAAGGTGACGACGAGCAGGCTGTTGTTGCTCTTCGCCCACTGCGCGTAGGCGTCGAGGTTGCTCTGCAGCCAGGAGTCACCGGTGCCGACGGAGCAGTCGTGCATGTCGTCGCAGAGGTCCGGGACGACGAAGGAGACCTTGGGCAGGGTGCTGAAGTCGGTGGGGAACGCGTCCATGGTGTTCGCGCTGTCGGTGGGCACGTTGCCGAAGCCGAACCACGGGTTGTGCTTCTGCGCGTAGTTGTCGACGCGGCAGTCGGTGGCGCCCTGCTGGGGCAGGCCCTCGTTGTAGCTGGCCCAGGTCTGCCCGGCGGCGAGCAGTTCGGAGGCCAGGTTGGGTGCCTGCAGCGCGCCGACGTGCACGCAGCTGTCGTCCACGATGCCCTGGGTGCTGCCGGAGAACAGCGCGTAGTAGTTGGGCTGGCTGGGGTGGGTGAGCGCGTGGGACTGGGTCAGCTGTGCGCCGCCGGCCACCAGGGTGTCGTTGATGTACGGGGCGTCGGGGCTGCCGATGACCTGCGAGTAGGCGTGGTTCTCCAGCACCACGACGACCACGTGGTCCGGCGCGGGCAGGCCGGCGGCGGTGTCAGCGGCCGCGCTGCCGCCCGCGGACCAGAGGCCCAGCGAGCCGGCGGCCAGGCCGAGCCCGGCGGCGAGGGTGGTCAGCGGGCGGATCCTGCGGCGGCGGGCGGGGCGCGGCGCGGCGGACCGGGCCGGGGTGGCGCCGGCCGTGGGGGCGGAGTCGGGGGCGGGGACGCCGGGGGTGCGCGGTCGTGCGATGGCCATGGGGTCCTCCGGAGGTCGGGGCTGCCGGGGCAGGAGCGCCGAAAACAGTAGGAGCGCGCGGGTGTCGTGTACGGCACAAGACAAGTGAAGAACAGACGAACAGCTGCCGCGACCGGGCCGTCCGGTTCGTGGACGTGCAGCGTTCCGGCCGGCGAGCCGAAGTCCCGGCCGGAGCGGCCGAGGTCCCGGCCGAAGCGGCCCAGGTCCCGGCCCGCGCACCGCCCGGCGGCGGACGTCACACCGGTCGCGATTGACCCCCTCCGGCCGCCCGTGGTGGGATCGCGGGGGCCGCTGCCGAGGGGCCGGGAACGGCAAGGAGCGCGGTACGTGATCGGACTGGTCGCCATCGACGGGCCGGGCCATCCGCTCGCCGACGAGCTGCACGCCCTCTGGCCGGAGGGCAGCCGCGTCCACCACGCCTCGCGCGGCAACTGCTTCCAGCCGCCCGACGCCCTGGACTACGCGCTCCGCCGCTACCGGGCCGTGGTCGCCGTCGCCGCGCTCCCGACCGTGATCTCCCTGCTCACCGGCGGGCTCGTCGACCTTCCGCGCGGCACGGCCCTGCTCTGCGTGGACCCGCAGCGGCGCTGGGTGATCCCGATGGCCGGCGGGGAGACGGCGGAGGAGCTGTCCGTCGAGGTGGCGGCCGCCCTCGGCGTCACTCCGGTTCCCACCGGCCACGCACCGTGGGCCGGGGCGCCCGTCGCACCCGTCGCGCCCGAGGCCCCCGAGGACGCCCCGATCCTGCGGGTCACCGACCAGGAGGACCCGGGCTACAGCGATCTGCTGGTGCTCCCGCGCACGCTCGTCGTCGGGGTCGGCGCCGCCGGCGGCGCCGGGCGGACCGAGCTGATGCGCCTGCTGGACGCCACGCTCATGGGGGCCGGCCTGGCCCGCGGCACGGTGGCCCGGCTGGCCACCGTGGCCGGCAAGGCGGACCACCCGGCGGTGCGCTGGGCCGCGTTCTGCCTGGGCGGGGTTCCGGTGGAGGAGCACCCCGCGGAGGAGCTGGCGGGCGTACCGGTGCCGAACCCGTCCGCGGCGGTCGGGGCGGCCGTCGGTACGGCGAGCGTCGCCGAGGCGGCGGCGCTGGCGAGCGCGCCGGGCGGGCGGCTCGTGGTCGCCAAGCGGAAGTCGGCGATGGCGACGGTGGCGATCGCGCGGGCGGCGGCGGTGCGCGGCCGGCTCGTGCAGGTCGACCTCGGGACCGGCCGGCCCGGCCTGCCGGGGGCGGGCACCCCGGGGGCCGGCGCCCCGGGGGCGGGCCGGCCGGGAACCGACGCGGCGCAGCCGTACGTACCGGCCGAACTGCGGGACGCCTCCGCGGTGGTGGGGACTCCCGAGGCCCTCGACGCACTCGCGGCGATCGAGGCGGCGGCCGGGCCGCTCCGGCCGACGACGCGGCGGATCGCGGTGGACGTCGCCGCCGGGACGACGGCGGACGGCTCCGGGGCGCCGCTGGACCCGGCCGGAGCCGCCGCACACCTCGCCGCCCACGGACACACCGTCGCCCTGGTCACCCTCGGCGACGGCGCCGGACTCGCCGTGCCGCCCGGCCCGTACGAGCTCCGCCACGTGCCCGCACCGGCCACCCGGGCCGCCCCGGCCGACACCGACACCGACAGCGACACCGACGCCCACCCCGCCGACCCCGCCCAGCACCAGGGAGACCCCGCGTGACCGCCCCCGAACCCGACCTGCGCCACCACGGCGACGCCGAGGTCCGCGCCGACGGGCTCGGCCTGATCGACCTCGCCGTCAACGTCCGCACCGGAACGCCCCCGAGCTGGCTGCGCGAGCGCCTGGCGGCCACCCTCGGAGACCTCGCCGCCTACCCCGACCAGAGCGCCGCCCGCGCGGCGGTGGCCGCCCGGCACGCCCGCCCGGTGGACGAGGTGCTGCTCACCTCGGGGGCCGCGGAGGCCTTCGTCCTACTGGCGCGCACCCTGACGGCCCGTCACATCGTCGTCGTTCACCCGCAGTTCACCGAGCCCGAGGCGGCCCTGCGGGATGCCGGACACCGGGTGCACCGGGTGCTGCTCTCCCCCGGGGTCGGCTTCCGACTGGGCGCCGTCCCCGAGGAGGCGGACCTGGTCGTCCTCGGCAACCCGACCAATCCGACCTCGGTGCTGCACCCCGCCGAGGCCGTGGCCGCGCTCGCCCGGCCGGGGCGCACCCTGGTGGTGGACGAGGCGTTCATGGACACCGTGCCGGGTGAACGGGAGTCCCTCGCCTCCGTACGGGACCTGCCCGGCCGGGTCGTCGTCCTGCGCAGCCTCACCAAGACCTGGGGGCTGGCCGGGCTGCGGATCGGCTACGTGCTCGGGCCGGCGCCGCTGATCGCCGAACTCGCCGCCGCCCAGCCGCTCTGGCCGGTCTCCACCCCGGCCCTGGCCGCCGCCGAGGCCTGCAGCTCCCCGGCCGCACTCGCCGAGGCCGACCGGGCCGCCGACGAGCTCGCCCGCCGGCGCGACCACCTGCTGACGGGCCTGGCCGCCTTCCCGCAGGTGCGGTGGTACGGCGAACCGGCCGCCTCCTTCGTCCTGGTCCGGCTGCCGGACGCCGCCGCCGTCCGGGGGCGCCTGCGCGAGCACGGCTTCGCCGTCCGGCGCGGGGACACCTTCCCGGGCCTGGGCGAGGAGTGGCTGCGGATCGCCGTCCGGGACGAGGAGACCACCGACCGGTTCCTCAAGGCCCTTGCGGCGGTGCTCAGTCCAGCCTGAGCCGGTCGCCCGTCCGGATCCGCCCGGGCGCCAGCACCTGCGCGTACACCCCCGCGCAGGGCAGTGCCGGCATGCCCTCCAGCGGGACCACCCGGTTCCGCTCGGCCGGGATGCGCAGGGCCTCCGGGCGGCGGGGCAGCGGGCCGTGCTTCAGGGTGGGGACGGCGCAGCGCGGGGTGGCCGCCACGACGCGCAGGCGCAGCGTCGGACCGACGGCCAGCTCGCGCCCCACCCAGGCGTTCTCGACGAAGCCCTCACCGTCGGTGCGGATCACCAGGTTCGGCCGGTAGCGCTCGGCCTCGCAACCGGTGGCGTGCAGCGTCGAGGTGGTGATCAGGTGCAGCGGAGCGAAGTCGAAGAAGCCGCCCTCGGGTGCGGCACGCCCCAACTCGTTGACGGTGAAGCCGACTTCGGCGGCGATGCCGTGCGCCAGCACCTCCTCCGGCACGGCCCGCTCGACCGTCGCACCGGGCGGGCGTCCGGCGACCAGCGCGACCTTGCGGCCGAGCGCCTCGGACAGCTCCGCCTCGTCCGCGGCGTGCCCGTCCGGACCGGTGATCGCCACACCGCCGTCCGCCGTGACCGCCGCCGCATACCCGAGCAGGCCCGCCCAGAGCCGGGGGTGCTTGGCACTGGCGACCCGCCCGGTCGCCGGGTCGAGCAGCGCCCGCTCCCGGTCCCCGGCCAGGCCGCGGCCGGTGACGTCGGCCGCGTCCAGCTCCTCCCCCAGCAGGGACTTCACCGGGTAGCGCCGCAGCCGCTCGACCGGGCCCACGTCGACGCCGGAGCCGGCGCGCGCGTCGGCCCCGCTCAGCACGCCTCCTCCACCCATGCCCGGAGCGCCTCGAAGTGCAGCTCCCGCAGGCCGAACCGGGGATCGACCCAGAGCGCCACGGCCGGGGCCGGGTGGTTCGCCTCGATCCACTCGATGTCCTGCGGGCCGAGCTCGTCGTCGACCCAGACGAACGGCCGCCCGGCCGCCCAGGCGACCAGGTCCCGGGTCTTCCAGTGCAGCCCGTCCGGGTCCGTGCCGAAGATCTCCGTCCAAGGGACGTAGGGGAGTTCGGGCAGCCCGATGTTCGGGCCGATGAGGGCGTTCGCGTCGTCCGTCCAGGTGGTGGCCCACACCAGCTCGTACGGCAGCGCCAGCAGCTCCGGCCCGTGCGCCGGGTTCAGCCACACCCGCAGCGGCTCCACCTGCTCCCGAGGCTGCGGCGCGTGGCGGGCCACCCACGTCTCGGGGAGCAGCCGGTGGGTGCGGTAGCCGTCCGGCTGACGGGCCCCGGGCGCGGCGTAGGGGTTGAGCGGTCCGTCCACGTCCAGGAAGAGCAGCGGCTGTCCGTTCATGCGGCGGCCGCCCACTCCCGCAGGGTCGCGAAGTCGTCGGCCAGCAGGCCTGTTCGGGGGTTGACGTGCAGGGTGAGCGCCGGCCCGGCGTGGTTCGCCGCGATCCACTCGGCGTCCTGCGGGCCGAGCTCGTCGTCGACCCAGACGAACGGCCGCCCGGCCGCCCAGGCGACCACGTCCCGGGTCTTCCAGTGCAGCCCGTCCGGGTCCTCGCCGAACATCTCCGTCCAGCGGATGTACGGCAGTTCGGGCAGTCCGATGTTCGGCCCGATGTGGGTGTTCGCCTCACTCATCCAGCCGGTGGCCCACACCAACTCATAGGGCAGCGCCAGCAGTTCGGGGCCGTGCGCCGGGTTCAGCCAGACCCGCAGCGGCTTGACCCGGCCGACCGGGCGCTTGGCGTGCTTCGCCCGCGTCGCCAGCCTGGCCTGTGCCGCCGCCAGCCGCTCCTGCTTCGCGATCCACCAGGTGGGCCGCAGGCGGAAGGTGCCGTAGCCGTCCGGGCGCCGCTTCGGCGCGGCGAAGGGGTTGAGTGGTCCGTCCACGTCGAGGAGGAGCAGGGGCTGCTGGGTCATGTCATGAATTCTCGTTCCGGCGCCGACAGTTGACCAGCGATTTGCCGGTCGCCGCCGGGCCCCTCCCCGGGCCCGGCGAGGCGCTCGGCGCAAAGCCCGCAGGCCCCTCCCCGGTGCGGGGAGGGGCCTGCGGGCGTTGCACGCACACCACGGGGGCGTCGGATCAGACCTGGCCGGCCTTCTCCAGGGCCTCGCAGCAGGTGTTGATCAGGAGGCGGGTGACGACGTAGGGGTCGACGTTGGCGTTCGGGCGACGGTCCTCGATGTAGCCCTTCTGCTCCACCTCGACCTGCCACGGGATGCGGACGGAGGCACCGCGGTTGGAGACGCCGTAGCTGTAGACGTTCCACGGGGCGGTCTCGTGCTTGCCGGTGAGGCGGGACTGGATGTCGTCACCGTACTGGCTGACGTGCTCCAGCACCTTCTCCTGCGAGGCGCCGAGCGACTCGCAGGCGGTGATGATGGCCTCGTAGCCCTCGCGCATCGCCTTGGTGGAGAAGTTGGTGTGCGCACCCGCGCCGTTCCAGTCGCCACGGGCCGGCTTGGCGTCGAGGGTGGCGTCGATGCCGAACTCCTCGGCGGTGCGGTAGAGCAGGTAGCGGGCGATCCACATGTCGTCGGAGACGGTCAGGGCGTCGACCGGGCCGATCTGGAACTCCCACTGGCCGGGCATGACCTCGGCGTTGATGCCGCAGATGGCCAGGCCGGCGTCGATGCAGCGGTCCAGGTGCAGCTCGACGATCTCGCGGCCGAAGACCTCCTCGGCGCCGACGCCGCAGTAGTAGCCGCCCTGCGGGGCCGGGAAGCCGCCCTCCGGGAAGCCGAGCGGGCGGGAGCCCTTGAAGAAGGTGTACTCCTGCTCGATGCCGAAGATCGACTCCTGGGAGGCGTACTTCTCGGCGACCTCGCGCAGCAGGGCGCGGGTGTTGGACTCGTGCGGGGTGCCGTTCGTCTCCAGGACCTCGCAGAGGACCAGGATGTTGTCGCCGCCGCGGATCGGGTCCGGAACGACCTTCACCGGCTCCAGCACGCGGTCCGAGGCGTGGCCCTCGGCCTGGTTGGTCGAGGAACCGTCGAAGCCCCAGGTCGGGATCTTGTCGGCGTTGGGCAGGACGCGAGTCTTGGAACGGAGCTTCGCGGTCGGCTTGGTGCCGTCGATCCAGATGTACTCGGCCTTGATTGCCACGGCTTGTCCCTCGCATTGCTGGGTGGTGGGTGCCCGCGTAGCGTCGCAAGCCGCCGTTTCCCGGTTGTTCCTCTCATGTAACGCGCATGTGAACCAACCGTCCGCATTGGCACGGTCACGGTGCGGGAGTGCCGGGGGTGGCACTCCCGCCTCGCGCGGTGCACGCGCCCCTCCCCCGGGGCCCTCCGCGGACCGGCCGCCGAGGCCGGGGCCGGTCACCGCAGCAGTCGGCGGCCGGCCCCGGTCACGACGTCGCCTCAGTGCCGGCGGGCGTGCGCGGCCCGGCGGCGCCGGGTGGCCCACAGCGCCGCCGCCCCGCCCGCGACCAGGGCGGCGGCCCCGGCGGCCAGCGGGCCGGTGGCGCTGCTGCCGCCGGTGGTGGCCAGCCGCTCCGGCTGCGCGGACTTCCCGGCCCCGGCCGGCGGGACGGCGGCGTGCGAGGTGGTGGTGTCGGCCACCGGCCGGGCGGCGGGCGCGGTGCTCGGGGCGTTCGTCACGGACGGGGCGGCCGACGGCGCGGAGGGCTTCTCGCAGCCCACCGAGGCGACGGTGACCTTGCCGCTGACCTTGGCGACGTTCAGGTTCAGCGGGTTCACCTCGACCTGCACCTCCAGGGCCGAGGCGGCGGCGGTGGTCGAGGTGGTGGTCTTCTTGGAGAACTCCACCGTGACGCTGCCGATCAGCGGCACGTCCACCTTGGTGGGCCCGTACAGGCCGACGGTGACCGGCTTGCCGAGCACGGTCAGCTTGGCCGGCGCGACCACGTCCGCGGTGGGCTGCCCGTCCACCGGGCAGGTCGCCTCGGCGCTCATGGCCTCCAGGCCGAGCAGCGCGGTGGCGGGCAGGCCGGGTGCGTGCACGTCGGCGTTGACCAGCTTCACGGAGGCGGTGGCGCCCTTGGCGTCGACGCGGGTCACGGACGTGCCGACGTCGGCCTTGACCAGGGTGACCGGGCCCTGCTGGTCGACACCGTCCACCGCGGCGGTGAGGACGGAGCCTCCCCCGGCCTCCGGCCGGGGGGACCCCGATCGCTGTGCGGGCGACTCCACCTTGTTCAGTGCGATGTTCACCGGGACGTCCACGGCGTTGTTCAACAGCTTGACGTCCAGCGCGACTTCGGCGGTGACGGCGCGGGCTTTGCCCGGGGAGGGCTCGGCCGACGGGGCGGCCGGAGCGGCCTGGACGGGCCCGGCGGTGAGCAGCGTGCCCGCCGCCATCACGGCGGTGGCGGCGGCGACGGCGGTTGCAGAAACGATTCGGCGAGCAGACAAGGCGGTACCCCCACACAGATGGAACGATGAGCCGCCAGTCTTCTCGAACAATCCGTCACATGAGCAACACGGAACGTCATTTCACCCGTTGGAGTGAGATTGCCGTTCCGCGCTGACCTGACTCTGCTACGAACGGGCCTCAGGCCAGCCGCCAGTCCACCGGCTGCGCCCCCTGCCGCACCAGCAGCTCGTTCGCCCGGCTGAACGGCCGGGAGCCGAAGAAGCCACCGCTCGCCGAGTACGGGCTCGGGTGCGCCGACTCGATCGCCGGGACGGCCCCCAGCAACGGCCGCAGGTTACGGGCGTCGCGCCCCCACAGGATCGCCACCAGCGGGCCGCCGCGCGACACCAGCGCCCGGATCGCCTGCTCGGTGACCTCCTCCCAGCCCTTGCCGCGGTGCGCGGCGGGCTTGCCCGGCGCGGTGGTCAGCGCGCGGTTGAGCAGCAGCACGCCCTGCTGCGTCCACGGGGTGAGGTCGCCGTTGGACGGCTGCGGCAGGCCCAGGTCGGTGCCGTACTCCTGGTAGATGTTGATCAGGCTCGCCGGGATCGGGCGCACCTCCGGCGCCACCGAGAAGCTGAGCCCGACGGCGTGGCCGGGCGTCGGGTACGGGTCCTGCCCGACGATCAGCACCCGCACGTCGGCGAACGGCTGCTGGAAGGCCCGCAGCACGTTCGGGCCGGAGGGCAGGTAGGTGCGGCCTGCGGCCAGCTCGGTGCGCAGGAAGTCGCCCATCGCGGCGACCCGTCCGGCGACGGGTTCCAGGGCGGTGGCCCAACCGGGCTCGACGATCTCATTCAGTGGACGCGGTGCCATGGTCGCCACCCTATCGGCCTACACCGACAGGGCGTTCCGGCGGATGATCATGGGATCGAGGGCCACCGGGAGGCCCTTTCCGCGGGCCCCGCAGCGGCCCGGCGGCGGCCCTGACGGACCCGACAGCCCGGCAGCCCGGCGGCGGACCAGGCGGGCCCGAACCGCGCACCCGACCCGCCGTCAGCCGACCGGCCTCCCCCGCAGCACCACCAGCTGCGGGTCCGCGAGCACCCGGACGTCCGCCCGCGGGTCCTGCGCGTACACCACGAAGTCCGCCGGCGCGCCCTCCTCCAGGCCGGGCCGCCCCAGCCACCGCCGCGCGCCCCAGCTCGCCGCCGACAGCGCCTCGGCCGGGCTCAGGCCCGCCTTCACCAGCTCCGCCACCTCGTCCGCGACCAGCCCGTGCGCGAGCGAGCCGCCCGCGTCCGTGCCGACGAACACCGGGATGCCCGCGTCGTGCGCCGCGCCGACGGTGTCGTACCGGCGCTCGTGCAGCCGCCGCATGTGCGCCGACCAGGCCGGGAACTTGGCCTCGCCGCCGGCCGCGAGGCCCGGGAAGGTCGCGATGTTGACCAGGGTCGGGACGATGGCGACGCCGCGCTCGGCGAAGACCGGGATCAGCTCCTCGGTCAGCCCGGTGGCATGCTCGACGCAGTCGATCCCGGCCGCCAGCAGGTCCGGCAGCGACTCGGCGGAGAAGCAGTGCGCGGTGACCCGCGCGCCCTCCTCGTGCGCCGCCGCGATCGCCTCGGCCAGCGCGTCGCCGGGCCAGCAGGCGGCCAGGTCGCCGCGGTCCCGGTCGATCCAGTCGCCGACCAGCTTGACCCAGCCGTCCCCGCGCCGGGCCTCGGCCCGGACGTACGCGGCCAGGTCGCCGGGCTCGATCTCGTGCGCGTAGTTGCGGATGTAGCGGCGGGTGCGGGCGATGTGCCGCCCGGCGCGGATGATCCGGGGCAGGTCCTCGCGCTCGTCGATCCAGCGGGTGTCGGCGGCCGAGCCGGCGTCGCGGATCAGCAGGGTGCCGGCGTCGCGGTCGGTGAGCGCCTGCTTCTCGCTGGTCTGCGCGTCCACCGCGCCGTGCGCGTCCAGGCCGACGTGGCAGTGCGCGTCCACCAGGCCCGGCAGCACCCAGCCGGTCACCGTCCGGACGTCCCCGGCGGTCGGCGGGCGGGTGAAGCTCACCCGGCCGTCCACCACCCAGAGTTCGTCCCGGACGTCCTCCGGACCGACCAGCACCCGACCCCGCACGTGCAGCACCGCGCCATCGCTCATGGCCGCACTCTACCGACGGAGACGTTCCGTGTAAGTAGCGAAGATGCGGCAGACTCGTTCCCGCACCGACCGTCCCTTGCAGCGAGAGGCCATCAACGACGTGAGTCCCTTCCTCGACCTCCCCCCGCTCAGCGCCGCCGAGTTCGCGGCGATCGAGGACCAGGTGGCCGCGCTGCTGCACACCGAGGCCGACGTGATCGTCACCCAGGGCGAGGCGCTCCTCCCCCTGGAGGCCGCGATCCGCGGCGCCGCCCACCCGGGCTCCACCGCGCTCAACATCGTCACCGGCCCGTACGGGCAGACCTTCGGCAACTGGCTGCGGTCCTGCGGCGCCACCGTCGTCGACCTCGCCGTCCCCTTCGACAGCGCGGTGAGCGCGGAGCAGGTCGCCGAGGCCCTCCGGGCCGACCCCGGGATCGACTTCGTCTCGCTGGTCCACGCCGAGGCGGCGACCGGCAACACCAACCCGGTCGCGGAGATCGGCGCCGTCGTCCGCGAGCACGGCGCCCTGCTGATGCTCGACGCGGTCGCCTCCGTCGCCGCCGAACCGCTGCTCACCGACGAGTGGGGCATCGACCTCTGTGTGATCGGCGGCCAGAAGGCGATGGGCGGGCCCGCCGGGGTCTCCGCCGTCTCGGTCTCCGAGCGCGCCTGGGAGCGGATCACCGCCAACCCGGCCGCCCCGCGCCGCTCCTACCTGTCGCTGCTCGACTGGAAGGAGCGCTGGACGGACGCCGGCCGCGCCGTGCTCCCGCACGCCCCGGCCCAGTTGGAGATGCTCGCCCTCGGCGCCTGCCTGGACCGGATCGCCGCCGACGGCCTGCCCGCCGTCATCGGCCGCCACCGCGCCGCCGCGGCCGCCACCCGGGCCGGCGTCCGCGCGCTCGGCAGCCTCTCCCCCTTCGTCACCGAGGACGCCCACGCGGCGCCGGTCGCCACCACCCTGCGCACCCCGGACGGGCTGCACGCGGGCGAAATCGCCGCCCGCCTCGACCCGGCGCTGCCCGTCCAGCCGGGCGGCGGCGCACTGGCCGCCTCGATGCTCCGGGTCAACCACTACGGCGCCGCAGCCTCGCTGGACACCGTCCGCGCCTGCCTCGCCGGTCTGGCGGCAGCCACGGACGCCGACGCCGAGCCGGCCCTGGCCGCCGCCGGGGCGGCATGGAAGGCGAACGTCGAGGCGTAGGGACACGCGGAGCGGCCCCCGGGAACGGTTCCCGGGGGCCGCTTCCGGTTCGCCGGGCTCAGTGCCCGCCCGCGTCCACCACCTCGACGCCGCGGATGTTCCGCTCGATCTCCTCCGCCGGCAGCGCGACCGCCAGCGCCCAGTAGTAGACGACCAGCGAGAACACCACCACGACGAGGATGTCCCACCACAGCGGCAGGTTCCCCTTCGCGCCCGCGCCGAAGCTGCCCTGCCAGGAGATCAGGCCCATCCCGACCAGGTAGGGCGGCAGCCACTGCCCCGCCTTGAAGTCCATCCGCGGCGCGTTCGGCACGCCCTTCGAGACGGCGTACGCGGAGTACCCGCCGAGCAGCACGTACCCGATCACGATGGCCAGGCCCAGGCGCCACAGGGTGTCCCAGCCGGACCAGTAGATGATGAGGCTCGCCACCACGAAGGCCACCGGCGAGATGATCGTGCCGCCGGGCAGGTGGTACGAGCGCTCCATCCCCGGCAGCCGCTTGCGCAGCACGCCGAACGCCAGCGGGGCACCGGCGTACATCAGCACGACGGCCGAGGTGATGAAACCGACCAGCCGCTGCCAGCTGGGGAAGGGGAGGAAGCAGATCACGCCGGCCACCCAGGCGATGATCAGGCCCAGCCAGGGCACCGAGCGCTTGTCGGTGAACTGCAGGGCCTGGGGCGCGTAGCCGTTGCGGCTCAGGCCGTACGTCACCCGCGAGCTGGAGGTCATGTAGACCAGGCCGGTGCCGGCGGGCGAGATGATCGCGTCGATGAACAGGATGGTGGCCAGCCAGCCCAGGCCGATCAGGGTGGCGAGGCCCGCGAACGGCCCGCTGATGCCGGGGTAGGTGAGCGTGCCCCAGCCGCCGGCGAAGGTCTCCGGCGGCAGGGCGCCGATGAACACCACCTGGAGCATGATGTAGATGACCGTGCCGATCACCACCGACCCCAGGACGGCCCGGGGGATGTCCCGGCGGGGGTTGCGGCTCTCGCCGGCCCACTGGATGGCCTGTTCGAAGCCGAGCAGCGCGAAGATCACCCCGCTGGTGCTGATCGCCGCGAGCACGCCCTTGGCGCCGTCCGGTGCGAAGCCGTGGACGTTGAAGTTGGAGCCGTGGAACTCGGTGATCCCGAGGGCGAAGATGGTCAGGATCGGGACGGCGACCTTCCAGACCGTCGCCACGCTGTTGGTGTGCGCGAGCAGCCGGACGCCGAGGAAGTTGATCGCGACGAAGACACCCATCAGCGCGGCTGCGACGACGAAGCCCGCGCCGGTGAGCGTCAGGTCCTTGTTCAGCAGGCCGTCCGCCCAGGACCAGTGCTGGGAGTAGTTGATCATCGCTTGCACCTCGATCGGTGCGATGGTCGCCGCCTGCAGCCAGGTGAACCAGCCGAAGGACATCCCCGCGAACCCGCCGAAGGCGTAGTGCGGGTACCGCGCCGTCCCGCCCGCCACCGGGAACAGCCCGCCCAGCTCGGCGTGCACCAACGCCAGCAGGATGATCGCCACCGAGCCGATCGCCCAGGACACCAGTGCCGCGGGCCCCGCCGCCACCGCGGCCTTCTGCGCACCGAACAACCAGCCGGACCCGATGATCGCCCCGACCGAGGCCCACAGCAGCCCGGCGACCCCGACCTCACGCTTGAGCCCGGTGTGCCCCGAGGCGATCGGCCCCGTGTTCGTATCGGAATGAGCCATGCCCGGCCGCCTCTCGCTTCAGGGGAAAATCCACCCCGACAGTGCCGCAGCCGCAGCCCCTCGCTCGCCCCGAAACGCGCTGCACCCCGCCCCCGTCAGCCAGACGGACGAAGCGGCCGCCGATGACGGCCGCTCCCCCTCCGCAGTAACGCCACCGGCGTATCGTCCTGCGCCTCGACCGGCTCCCCGTCGCGTCGCATGATCAGCGGATAGGCCTCCGAGAAGTCGGCTGCGACGGCGACCGGCCCAAGCGATGATCGGCACCCGCCCGACCCGCAGCCGCTGCCGGAGCCCGGATGAGCGGCCGGGCTCAGGAGGGGGCCTCGGCGAGCCGGCGGAAGTCGCGGGCGTGGCGGGCGGCGGCGTCGACGTCCTGCTCCGTGCCCCGGACGTACTCGCCGTAGATGCCCAGCATGCTGCCGTCGCTCCAGAGGCAGAGCGCGCTGACCGTGCTGCCGTCGGCGCCGAAGGAGCCGCAGCGCATCACACCGCCACGCTCGCCCGGGTCGGCTTCCGTGAATCCGGCGCGCAGTTCCGGCTTGGGAAGCTCCTTCGCCATCAGTTCGTCCAGGGCCGCGGCCGGGTCGGTGTTGTGCTGCGGCATCACGCGGACGGTGATGTTCCGGGCCCGGTCGGCGCTGATGTAGCTGGTGCCCACGGCGGTGGCGGGCAGGTCCCCCTTGGCGACCCCGCTGCGGATGAGCTTCACGAAGGCGGAGTCCGGGACGGACGGCAGGCCGTCGAACTCCTGGGGCGGGCGGTACTGCCGGTCCGCCGCCGCCCCGGTGGCGGCCGGCGCGGCGGCCGGCACGGAGGCCTGCGCGGCGGTCGGGGTGGCGCCGTTGCCGGTGCAGGAGACCGCCAGTGCGGCCAGCGCCGTCAGTGCGACGGTTCTCGGGAGTCGATCGTTCACCGGCACATCCGAGCAGGTCCGGACCGCGCCGCGCAACCGGCTTCGGGGGCCGCCCCCCGCACAGTTCGCGCAGCGTTCACCCACCGGGCACGCGGAGCTCACCGCGGGCAGGCAGGCTCCCGCAAGGGGGGAAGTTGGCTATACAACTTCGCGCCGGAAGCCACCGAACAGGAGACCACCCCATGACCGAGCCGTCGCCGTACTGGCTGCGCGACAACTGCCCGTGCGCCGAGTGCCGGGACCCGCGCAACGGGCAGAAGCTGTTCCAGATCAACGACCTGCCGGAGGACCTGACGATCGCGGCGAGCACCGAGTCCGACGGTCGGCTGGAGGTGCTCTGGTCGGACGGGCACCGCTCCCGCTACCCGCTCGACTGGCTGGCGGAGGAGGACGAGGGGGACGGCCGCACCGAGCAGGGCAAGCGGCTCTGGGCGGCCGCGGACTTCGCCCGCGGCATCCCCGAGGCGGAGTGGGAGACCTACCTGACCGACCCGGCCGAGCAGGCCGCGGTGCTCGCCGCCGTCCGCCGCAGCGGGTTCGCGGTGCTGCGCGGGGTGCCGGCCGTGGAGCGGCAGGTGCTGCGGGTGGCGGAGAGCTTCGGGTACGTGCGGGTCACCAACTACGGGGAGCTGTTCGACGTCCGGGTCGAGCCGGACCCGAACAACCTCGCCTTCACCAGCGCCGCCATCGCGCCGCACACCGACAACCCGTACCGCGACCCGGTGCCGACGCTGCAGCTGCTGCACTGCCTGGAGAACTCGGCGACCGGCGGGGACTCCGGCCTGGTGGACGGCTTCAAGGCCGCGGCGGTCCTCCGCGCGGAGGCGCCGGCGGACTTCGAGACACTGACCCGCACGCCCGTCCCCTTCGTCTTCCGCGACCGCCGCACCGAGCTGCGCGCCGACCGTCCGCTGATCGACGTCGACGCCCTCGGCCGGATCCGCGAGGTGCGGTTCAACAACCGCTCGATCGGCACCCTGCGCGGGAGCGGCGAGCAGCTGAGCGCCTTCTACGCCGCCTACCGCCGCTTCGCCGCGATCACCCTGCGCCCCGAGCTGCAGCTCACCTTCCGCCTCGGCCCCGGCGACTGCCTGGTCTTCGACAACACCCGCCTGCTGCACGCCCGTACGGCCTTCCGGCAGGACGGCCACCGGCACCTCCAGGGCTGCTACGCCGACCTGGACTCGCTGTCGAGCACCCTCGCCGTGCTGCACCACCGCGCCGCCGCCCTGGACGCGGTCGCCGGGCTGTTCGCGGGCGAGGGCGCCGGGGAGTACCTGGGCGAGGAGGTCACCATGGCCGAGCACATGCTGCAGGCCGCCGCTGCCGCCGAGGCCGCCGGAGCGCCGGACCACCTGGTCGCCGCGGCCCTGCTGCACGACGTCGGCCACTTCCAGGGGGCCCTGCACGGACGGGACCTGATGCAGGGGAACGACAACCGGCACAGCGACACCGGCGCCGACTGGCTGGCCCGCTGGTTCGGCCCGGAGGTCACCGAGCCGGTCCGGCTGCACGTGGCGGCCAAGCGCTACCTGTGCGCGGTCGAGCCCGGGTACCGCGACCGGCTGTCCGCGGCCTCCGAGTACACGCTGAGCGTCCAGGGCGGCCCGATGTCCGACGCCGAGGCCGCCGCCTTCGCCGAACTCCCCGGCGCGGTCGACGCGGTGGCCGTACGGCGCTGGGACGAGCAGGCGAAGGTGGCCGGCGCGCCGACTCCCGGCTTCGACCACTACCGGCCGCTGCTCGCCGCCCTCATGCGGTAGCGCACCGGGACGCGCGGGGGACGGCTCAGTCCATCTCCCGCGCGTGCCGCGAAAGTGCCGAGGTGGCAAGGGAGTTGTGCACGCTGAACGCCACCGTCCCGGGCAGGTAGCGGTCCTGGGACCACTCCACCGGGGTGCCGGTCGGGTCGGTGGTCCGGCGCCGCTCGCGCAGCAGCGGGCCGCCGCGGCGGCAGCCGAGCAGCCGGGCGTCCTCGGCGTTGGCGGCGACGATGTCGATGGTGTGGTCGGCGTCGGTGAACAGGATGCCGTGCTCGCGCAGCACCTCGGTGTGCGAGACCACGTCCGGCGGCAGTTCGGCGACGATCTCGCCGACCCGCGGCGGGTAGACGGTGCGTTCGACCATCACCGGCGTGCCGGACAACGTCCGCAGCCGGACCGTCACGTACACCTCGGCCCCCGGTTCCAGGCGCAGTTGCTCGCGCTCGGCGGCGTCCGCCGGGCGGCGCACCAGCGAGTCCAGGATGCCGCCGGGCTCCTCGCCCATGGAGTACGCCCAGTGCGTGAAGCTGAGCAGTTCGGAGAAGCTCTGCACCCGCGCGCCGCCGAGCACCACCCGGCGGGTGCCGCGGCGGGAGGTGACCAGCCCGTCGGAGCGCAGCACCGCGAGCGCCTGACGGACCGTGCCGCGCGAGACGCCGTACTGCTCGGCCAGCGCGCCCTCGGCGGGCAGCCGGCCGGCCTCGCCGAACGCGCCGGTGGTGATGGCCTCGCGCAGGTCGGCGGCCACCTTCCGGTACAGCGCGCCGGAGGCCCGCTCCCCGGTCGCGGCGGGGCGGTCCCCGCCGACGGGACGCTCCTCGGTGCCGGCGTGCTCTCTCGCGGCCGGGCGCCCCTCGGCCTCGGGGCGCTGGGGCTCGGTTGCCACGTCAGTCAATGTCCCTCCTGGGGCGGTGTCCTGCGCAGCGGTACCGGCGCGGACAGCCAGACCCTATCCCGCTACGCCTTCGAAGCATCGCACCGAACGGATCACGCTCCGGTGGCCGGATTCCACCGTTCCCGTAGCCGACCCCGGTTCTGGGCCGTCCGTTCACCTTCCCGTCACCGGGCTCCGGCGTACTTACCTCCGTCAGCGAAGTTGGCTAGTCAACTCGGACGGTTCCGAACAGCCCCCGAAGCCCGGACGACTCCGGACCGCCACTCGCCAGATCCCCCGATCGAGACGCCCACTCGCAGTTCCCCCTTCTCAGGAGACTGACCCGTGTCCGTGCACCGCGCCCGTACCGCCGCCTTCGCGGCCGTCCTGACCGCCGCCGCGCTCTCCCTCACCGCCTGCGGTTCCGCCGGCTCCTCCGCGAAGTCCGGCGACGCCGCGGGCGGCAAGAACGCCAAGACCGCCACCTCGGTCGCCGACTTCGGCGGCATGGACGCGCTGGTCGCCGCCGCCAAGAAGGAGGGCAAGCTGCACGTCATCACGCTGCCGCGCGACTGGGCGAACTACGGCAAGCTGATGGACGACTTCAAGGCCAAGTACGGCATCGAGATCGAGGACGAGAACCCGGACGGCTCCAGCCAGGACGAGATCAACGCGGTCACCTCCCGCAAGGGCCAGGACCGCGCCCCCGACGTCGTCGACCTCGGCTCCGCCTTCGCGCTGAGCGCCGCCAAGCAGGGCCTGCTGGCCCCGTACAAGGTGACGGACTTCGACAAGATCCCGGCCACCATGAAGGACGCCGACGGTCGGCACTACAACGACTACGGCGGCTACATGTCGATCGGCTGCGACGCCAAGAAGGTGTCCGTCTGCCCGAAGACCTTCGCCGACCTGCTGAAGCCCGACTACAAGGGCATGGTCGCCCTCAACGGCAACCCGACCAAGGCCGGCGCCGCCTTCGGCGCCGTGTACGCGGCCGCGCTCGCCAACGGCGGCTCGCTGGACAACATCCAGCCCGGCATCGACTTCTTCGGCAAGGTCAAGCAGGCCGGCAACTTCAACCCGGTCGAGGTCACCCCGGCGACCATCGAGAAGGGCGAGACCCCGATCTCGATCGACTGGTCGTACCTGAACGCCGGCTACGCCGACAAGTTCAAGGACAAGGGCATCGACTGGCAGGTGGCCATCCCGTCGGACGGCTCCTACGCCCAGTACTACAACCAGGCGATCAACAAGGACGCCCCGCACCCGGCCGCCGCGCGCCTGTGGGAGGAGTACCTCTACAGCGCCCAGGGCCAGAACGGCTTCCTCGGTGGCTACGCCACCCCGGCCCTGTTCGACGCCATGAAGGCCGCCGGCACCCTGGACGCGGCCGCCGCCGCCAAGCTCCCGCCGGTCGAGAAGCCCTTCACCACCTTCCCGACCCAGGACCAGACGGACGCGGCCAAGAAGACCGTGACCGAGAACTGGGCCAAGGCGATCGCGGGCTGACCTGAGATGACCACGGCTCCCACCCCGGTGCCGGCCACCGCCTCCGCCGCCCAGAGCGGCGGGGGCGCCCCCGGCCCCGCAACCCCCACCACGGCCTCGGCCCGCACGGCCAAGGCCCCCCGCTCCGGCAAGCGCCGGGGCGGCGGCGGCCGAGCCTGGCTCGCCGCCCTCCCCCTGCTGCTGTTCTTCGTGATCGGCTTCGGCCTGCCCGCCGTCGCGATCGCCATCGGCGCGTTCACCACGTCCTCGGACGCACCCGACGGCGGCGGCACCTTCACCACCGACAACCTCACCGGCTCGCTCCAGGGCGCCTACTGGACGGCCCTGTGGGGCAGCGTGAAGCTCTCGCTGCTGACCGCGCTGATCGCCACCGTGGTCGGCCTGCCGCTGGCCCAGGCCGTGGCGACCTCCCGGTTCCGGATGTTCCGCGAGGCGGTGATGTCGGCCTCCGGCGTGCTCGCCAACTTCGGCGGCGTGCCGCTGGCGTTCATGTTCGTCGCCACCCTCGGCAACTCCGGCGAGGTCACCAAGAAGCTCGGCCTGACCACGCACGGCTGGAGCCTCTACACCTTCTCCGGTCTCTCGGTGGTCTACCTCTACTTCCTGGTCCCGCTGATGGTCATCACCATCACGCCGGCCCTGGAGGGCCTGCGCGTGCAGTGGCGCGAGGCCGCCCAGAACAACGGCGCCACCTCGCTGCAGTACTGGCGGCACGTCGCGCTGCCCGTCCTGCTGCCCTCGCTGCTCGGCGGCTTCGTGCTGCTGTTCGGCGCCTCCTTCGCCGCGTACGCCACCGCCGAGGCCATGGTGGGCAGTTCGGTGCCGCTGATCTCGATGCAGATCGGCGACGCGCTGTCCGGCAACGTCCTGGTCGGCCAGGGCAACCTCGCCCTCGCCCTCGGCCTCGACATGATCGTGGTCGCCTGCCTGGTGATGGCCGTGTACCTGCCCCTTCAGCGCCGGAGTGCCAAGTGGCTCGCCTGATCGATCGCATCCGTTTCGGCCGCGGCCTGGTCCTGCTGCTCTGCGGCGTCTACTTCGCCGTGCCGATGGCCGCCTCGCTGTGGTTCAGCATCGACGACAACAAGGGCGGCACCACCTTCCGCGCCTACACCGAGCTGCTGAACGCCCCCGGCTTCACCGACAGCCTGGTACTCAGCCTCGAACTGGCCGGCGTCACCGTCGCGGTGCTGCTGCTCCTGCTCGTCCCGGCGATGCTCGCCGCCCGGCTCGGCGCGCCCAAGCTGCGCCCGGTGATCGAGGTGATGTGCTCGATGCCGCTGGTCGTCCCGGTGGTCGCGCTCACCACGGGCATCATCGGCGTGCTGCGCTGGGGCCCGGACTACCTGCAGGACACCCCGCTGTTCCAGACCATCGTGGCGATCCAGGACCCGCAGTTCCCGATCGTCCTGGTCATCGCGTACGTGCTGATGGCGCTGCCCTTCGCCTACCGGGCGATCGACGCCGGCCTGCGCGGCGTGGACGTCGTGACCCTGGTCGAGGCCGCCCGCAACTGCGGCGCCGGCTGGCTGCGCGCGGTGTTCACCGTCGTCCTGCCGAACCTGCGCAGCGCGCTGCTGAACGCGGCCGTGCTCACCGTCGCCCTGGTGCTCGGCGAGTTCACCACCGCCTCGATCCTCGGCTTCGCCCCCTTCTCGGTGTGGATCAACTCCAACGGCAAGAGCGACGGCCAGATGTCCGTCGCGGTCTCCATGCTCAGCCTGTTGATCGTCTGGCTCGTCCTGCTGTTGATGTCCGCCGTCGGCCGCGGCCGCAAGACCGCGCGCTCCTGAGCGCACCGCCCGTACGGTCCTGAACCACCCCCCGCTTTCCAGGAGTTCCCTGCCATGACCACGGCCCCCGCCCCCGTCACCGGCGTCGCGCTCGCCCCCGGCAGCGCCACCGTCGAGTTCCGCTCGCTGCGCCGCTCGTTCGGCGCCACCACCGCCCTCGACGGCCTGGACCTCACCGTCCACCCGGGCGAACTGCTCGCCCTGCTCGGCCCGTCCGGCTGCGGCAAGACCACCGCGCTGCGCATCCTGGCCGGCTTCGAGCAGCACGACTCCGGCGAGGTCCTGGTCGACGGCCGGGACATCACCGCGATCCCGGCGCACAAGCGCGACGCGGGCATGGTGTTCCAGTCGTACAGCCTCTTCCCGCACCTGACCGCGCTGGACAACGTCGCCTTCGGGCTGCGGATGCGCGGCACCGGCAAGGCCGACCGCCGCAAGCGCGCCCAGGAGCTGCTGGAGCTGGTCGGCCTGCCGCACCGCGCCGAGCACTACCCGCACCAGATGTCCGGCGGTCAGCAGCAGCGCATCGCGCTGGCCCGCGCGCTCGCCCTGCAGCCGCGGGTGCTGCTGCTCGACGAGCCGCTGTCCGCGCTGGACGCCAAGGTCCGGCTGCAGCTGCGCGAGGAGATCCGGCGCCTGCAGCAGGAGCTGGGCATCACCACCCTGTTCGTCACCCACGACCAGGAGGAGGCGCTGTCGATGGCCGACCGGGTCGCGGTGCTGCGCGCGGGCCGCCTGGAGCAGTGCGCCACGCCGTCCGAGCTGTACGGCCGGCCGGCCACCGCCTTCGTCGCCGAGTTCGTCGGCACCATGAGCCGCATCCCGTGCACCCGCACCTCGGACGGCGTCGAGGTGCTCGGCCGCCGCCACGCGGTGGACGGCGAGGTCCCGGCCGACGGCGAGCTGCAGGTGCTGGTCCGCCCGGAGAACGTCGACCTGACGCCCGCCGAGAACGGCCCCGCCCTGGTGGTCAACGCGTCCTTCCTGGGCGCCGTCACCCGGCTCACCGCGCGCCTCGACGACGGCACCGAGGTGAAGGCCGACCTGCCGACCGAGGCCACCGCCGCGCTGCCGGCCGGTTCGCGCGCCGAGCTCACCCTCCCCGAGCGCCCCGTGCTGGTGGACCGCCGCCCGGCCTGAGAGCCTTGCACGTCCCTGCTCCGACTTCGAGAACCACCGAAGGTACCGCCATGCCTGAACCCGTAGTGACCGGAACCGCGGCCCCCGCCGGGGCCGCCCTGCCCGCCGCCGTCCTCTTCGACATGGACGGCACCCTGGTCGACACCGAGCAGCTGTGGTGGCAGACCGCCGTCGAGATCGCCGCGGAACTCCACCACCCGCTCACCGACCAGGACGCCCCCGAGGTGCTCGGCCAGGCCGTCGAGCACACCGCCGCCCACCTCCACCGGGTCAGCGGCACCACCCTCGACGAGGCCGAGGTCGCCGCCCGGCTGGGCGAGTCCTTCGCCGGCAAGGTCGCCGCCGAAACGGTGCCGCGCCCCGGCGCGCTCGCCCTGCTGGCCTCGCTGCGGGACGCGGGGGTGCCCACCGCGCTGGTCTCCGCCTCCCCGCGCCGGGTCGTCGACCTGGTGCTGTCCGCCATCGGCCGCGACTGGTTCGCCGTCACCCTGGCCGCCGAGGACACCGAGCGCACCAAGCCCGCCCCGGACCCGTACCTCGCCGCCGCCGAGCGGCTCGGCCTGGACCCTGCCGTCTGCCTCGCCGTCGAGGACACCCCGACCGGGGTCGCCTCCGCCAGCGCGGCCGGCTGCGCCGTGCTCGCCGTGCCGTCCACGGCCACGCCGATGCCGGACGGGGAGCGGATCACGCTGCTCGCCAGCCTGGAGCAGGCCGATCTCGCGCTGCTCGGGAAGCTCACCGCCGCTCCGGCGGTTTGATCCCGACATGCCTTACGTCCTGCTCGCCCTCGCCATCCTGAGCGAGGTCTGCGCCACCAGCTGCCTCAAACTCACCGACGGGTTCACCCGCCTCTGGCCGAGCCTGGGGGTCGGCCTCGGGTACGCGCTCTCCTTCCTGCTGCTCGGCCGCGCGCTCAAGCACATCCCGGTCTCGGTCGCGTACGCGGTCTGGTCGGGGGCCGGCACGGCGGCGGTCGCCGGGATCGGTGTGGTCGCCTTCGGCGAGTCGCTCGGCCGGCTGCAGTGGGTGGGGATCGCGCTGGTGATCGTCGGGGTGGTCGTGCTCAACCTCAAGGGCAGCCACTGACGATCGCGTCCCGACGGACCGTCGGTTGACCGACGGGCTGCTCGACTCGCCCACCGGAGCGGGAAGTCGGAAGTGCCGACTTCCCGCTCCGCGGCGTTCCCGGCGCCGGGACCGGGTCGGGGGGCCTGCGCACGGTGGCAGAGGCGCAGAGGCTCGGGGCGCGGACGGCGAGGCCCGGACGGCGAGGCGCGGACGGCGGGGCGCGGACGGCGAGGCGCGGACGGCGAGGCGAGGCGTGCCTACGACCGGACCACCCGGGCCCGCAGGTAGTTGCGGCGGCCGAAGTTCGGCTCGTCCACCGCCGTCAGCTCCTCCACCTGGAAGCGGTACAGCGCCGCCACCCCGCCCCCGGTGAGGAACTGCCGCCGGACGTCCTCGTCCTGCGCGAAGGACGGGTAGCGCCCCTGGTACGCGGCCAGCGCCGCCTCCGCCTGCCGCCCCCAGGCCTCGCCCGCGCTGCCGGTCAGCTGCAGCCCGCGCAGCTGCTCGCCGAAGACGGGCGGCGGCAGGAAGACGGTGGCGGCGGCCCGGGCCTCCTCGGCCAGGTGGTGGCTGTGCCGGGTGGAGCGCTCGCTGACGAAGTAGAGGACGAGGTCGTCGTCGTACGCGAAGAAGGCCAGGTTGGCGTGCGGCCCGTGCTCGTGGCCGGCGGTGGCGAGGGTGAGCACCATGGCCTCCCCGAGCAGCCCCTCGACGCCCTTGTGCAGCAGGTCGCCCGGCCAGTCCCCCTGCGCGATGTCGAGTCTGTACGGCATACGGCACTCCCTCCGCTGGCACGCCCGGCGCCTTCGCGCCCCGAGCACGACTGAGCCGGGCGGGCGCCCCCGAGGAGGCCCCACGCCCGGCTCACATGCTCTACCCGCCGCCCCGGCCGGACAAGGGCCGCGGAACGGGTGGAATCAGCGGAATCGGCGCCGCCGCACCGGCGTCGGCGGCAGCCGCCGCATCCGGCGGGAGCGACGCCGTCGGGTGCTCAGTGCCGCGGCGCCCCGTACCCCGCGTACTCGGGGCTCACCAGCGGCGGCTGTCCCGGCCCGAGCAGCGGCCGCAGCGCGCCGGAGCGCATCCGGTCCACAAGCGGCCCGCAGCGCCCGGCGACCGGCGCCAGCACCACCGCGACCAGCAGGCCGACCAGTGCGCCGACCGCCACGTCGTGCGGGTAGTGCACGCCGACCCAGACCCGGGAGGCGGCCATCAGGGCCGCGAACAGGACGGCCACCGAGCCGAGCCTGCGGTTGACGAACCAGAGCGAGACCGCGGCGGCGAAGGCGATCACCGAGTGGTTGCTCGGGAAGGACCAGTCGCCGGTGCCCGGGCAGGTCTCCAGCGAGATGCTGCCGGGGATCTGCGCGCAGGGCCGGACCTCCTCGACGATCCCCTTGAACACCGAGTTGACGGCGTACGCGAGGACCACGATCACCGGCGAGGCCAGCACCTTGGCCATCACCGCGGAGTCCGCGCCGCGTGCGCGCCACCACGCCCAGAGCATGAAGAGTGCGAACAGTCCGAGGCCGAGCGCCGACCAGACCTTGATCAGCTCGTCCAGCCAGTGCGGTGCCGACTGCGCCCACCCGTTGACCCGGGTGTAGAGGCTGCCGTCGATGCCGCTGCCGTCGTAGACGGCCAGGGCCCGGGTGGGCATCACGCGTCACCTCCGTGACGTGGCGCCTTACGGGCGCGGAACAGTTCGAGAACAATGGGGAACACGGAGACAACTACTACCAGACCGATGACGGGGAGCAGATATCGGTCGATCCCGGGTACGGACGATCCGAGCGCGTACCCGGCGAGCACCACGCCGACCGTCCAGACCGCACCGCCGAGGACCTGCCAGCGGGTGAACGAGCGGACGGGCACCTCCAGCACGCCGCACAGCGGATTCAGCACCGTTCGGACCACCGGGATGAAGCGCGCGAGCACGATCGCCTTTCCGTGGCCGTACTTCGTCAGCAGCTCCTCGGCCCGTTCGACGCCCTGCAGCAGGCTCTTGCGCCGGGTGCGGCGCAGCAGCGCCCGGCCGCCGCGCCGGCCGATCAGGTAGCCGAGCTGGGCGCCGCCCAGCGCCCCGACCAGGGCGGCGGGCAGCACCTGCCAGAGCTCCAGCTGCGGCCCTCCGGCCGCTCCGGGCACGCAGAGCAGTCCGGCGGTGAACAGCAGCGAGTCGCCGGGCAGGAAGAAGCCCACCAGCAGGCCGGTCTCGGCGAAGAGCACGACGGCGATGCCGAGTGCGCCGAAGGCGGCGAGCAGTGAGGACGCGTCCAGCGGGTTCACCGCGAGGTGAACGGCCGGATCGCCGGGGAACTGGAGCAAGGCTGGCGAACCTCCCGTACGTTGGAGGGCGGTTCACGGCGGAATCCGCCCGGAACCGATCGGTTCGCAGCGGATCCGCCCGGGTCGGCCGTGCACCGCGAACCCCGCCCGGTCGGCGGTTCACTGGGAGCGCCCGGACCGGTGGGTTCACGAGCCGGACCCCCGCCCGACCGTCTACAGTCACGTAGACGGTCTACATGACTGTAGACGAAACTTGGAGGAAACGCCGCCATGTCCGACGTAACGTCCGCCCGCCGGCCCGCCGGGGAGCTGGAGGCCGAGGTGCTGGCCGCCCTCTGGTCGGCCCGGCAGCCGATGACGCCGCAGGACGTCCAGGCGGCGCTCGGCGGGGACCTCGCCCGCACCACGATCGCGACGATCCTGGCCCGGCTGCACGACAAGGGGACGGTCGAGCGCACCCGGGCCGGCCGCGCCTACGCCTACACCCCGACCGTCCAGGACACCGCCGGACTGGCGGCCCGCCGGATGCACACCGAGCTGGGCCGCGAGGCCGACCGCTCCACCGTGCTGGCCCGCTTCGTGTCCGACCTCTCCGCCGAGGACGAGCAGCTGCTGCGCGACCTGCTCGGCGACGGTGCCGCCGGCGACGACCCGCGACCGGGCCCCCGGGGGTCGGCCGGCCGATGATGATCGCCGTCTGGGCCCCGCTGCTGCTGCCCCTCCTGGCCGCACCCCTGGCCCGCCGCCTCGCCGAGTCCCTGCCCCCGCGGGCCGCCGCCTGGACGCTGGCGGGCAGCACCGCCGTGCTGGCCGGCGGCACCCTCTGCTCGCTCGGCCTGCTCGCCACCGCCGGGCTGCTCCAGCTGCCGCCGGTCGCCGCCCTCGGCCACCTCTCGCTTCGGTGGCTCACCGCGGCCGCACCGGACGCCCCGCTCGCCGCCGCGGCGGCCGCCCTGGCACTCGTCGTGCTCGCCGCGCTGGCGGTGCGCACGGCCCGCCGCCGCCGGCTGGAACTGCGGACGGCCCGCGCCGCCCTCCCGCCCGGTGACCGGCATCCGGACGTGCGCCCCCGAGGCGCCACCGTGCGCCGGGCGCGCACCCCGGAACGGTTCACCACCCCGACGCCGGGGCCCGCCGAACCGTCGGCCGCGACTCCCCCGCGCCCCGCCCGATCGACGGTGGCGGCCCTGCTGCGGCCCGCCGAGCCCCCGCTCAGCGTCCTGGACGACGAGCGCGCCGACGCCTTCGCCCTGCCCGGCCGCCTGCGCCGCCCCGGCCGCCCCGGCGAACCGGGCCGGATCGTGGTCACCTCCGGCATGCTGCGCGCCCTGAACGGGCCCGAGCGCTCCGCCCTGCTCGCCCACGAACGCGCCCACCTGGCCGCCCGCCACCACGTCTTCCTCGCCGTGGCCGAGCACGCCGCCCACGTCCATCCGGCGCTCCGGGCACTGCGCGCGCCCCTCGGGTACCACCTGGAGCGCTGGGCCGACGAGGTGGCGGCGGCCCGGGTCGGCGACCGCACCGTGACCGCCCGCGCGGTCGGCCGGGCCGCCCTGGCCGCGAGCCGCTCCCCCTGGCCGGACCGGCCCCGGGCGGCCGCCGCCGCCCACTCCGGACCGGTCCCGCGCCGGGTCGCCGCGCTGCTCCAGCCCCGTCCGGCCGCCACCCCCGGCGCCCGGCTGCGGGCCGTCGCGCTGGCCCTGGCCGCCTGCCTGGCGCTGAGCACCGGCGCCACCCTGGAGGCCACCGCCGACCTGCACCACACCGTCGAGGCGGCCGAGCTGGGCACGGGCGCGCGGCACTGACGCCGCCCGCGCCCCGGGGCCGCTCCGCCGTACCGCCCGGTATGCCGAGTTGGCAGACCCCATCCCCACGCGCCCACCTCACCCGTACGCTTTCGTCAGCGCGTCGGCCCCGGCGCGACCTCGAACGGCGGCGAGGAGCGGAACGAGTGCGGCAGACCGGACGGCAGTCCCGACGACCAGAGCGCCGCACCCCGCCGACCGCGACGGAGCTGGCCAAGGTCCACGAGCGGACCCTCACCGACGCCGCCGCCCGGGAGCTCACCGGACCGTCCCCGGAGGAGGGCGGCGCCCCCGGCCTGCTCGAACCCCGCCCGGAGATCGGCGACTCCTGGGCCCGGCTGCGCCGGCTCGGACTCGACCCCGACACCGGCGCCGCCACCGTCCTGCTCGGCCCGGCCGAAGTCGAACAGCGCCGCCGCGCCAGCGGGCTTGACACAGTCATGCCAGTCCTGCGGCAGACCCTGCTGGAACCGACCGGCGCCGTCCCGCTGATCCTCGCCATCGCCGACGCCGAGGGCCACGTGCTCTGGCAGGAGGGCGAGCGCGGCCTGCGCCGCAGCGCCGACCGGATCGGCTTCATCACCGGCGCCCGCTGGGTCGAGGAGAGCGTCGGCACCAACGGCATCGCCGTCGCCCTGCGAGCCCGGCGCCCGATGCACGTCCACTCCGCCGAGCACTACCTGCGCAGCCACCACTCCTGGACCTGCGTGGCCGCACCCGTGCACGACCCCGGCACCGGACGTCTCGTCGGCGCCGTCAACCTGAGCGGCCCCGCGCACAGCATCCGCCCCTACCTGCTCCAGCTCACCGCCACCGCCGCCCGGCTCGCCGAGACCGAGCTGCGCGCCCACCGGCTGGAGGCGCTGCACCAGCTGCGCACCCTGGCCGCCCCGATGCTCGCGCGGGTCGGCGGCCCGGCCCTGGTCGTGGACGCGGCCGGGTGGACCGCCGCCGCGGCCGGGCTGCCGCCACCCGACCGGCTGCGGGTGCCCAGCGAGGGCTGGGCACCGGCCGCGGTGCACTGGGTGCCCGGCCTCGGCGAGTGCGTGCTGGAACCGCTCGCCGACGGCTGGCTGGTGCGCCCGGTCCGGCCACCAGGCGAGGACGGCTCCGGCCCGGTCGACGCCGAACAGTCCGAGGGCGCCCGGCTCCGGCTCGACCTGCGCCGGCCGGACCGCCCCGAGCTGTCCGTCCGCGGCGCGGCCGGCAGCTGGTCCCACCCGCTCAGCCCGCGCCACGCCGAACTGCTGCTCCTGCTCGCCACCGGACGCGAGGGCAGCACCGCCGCCCAGCTCGCCGAGGCGCTGTTCGGCGACGCGGGACGGACGGTGACGGTCCGCGCCGAGCTGTCCCGGCTGCGCCGCTACCTGGGCGGGCTGCTGGCCCACCGGCCGTACCGGATCGCCGAGTCGGTGCTGGTCACGGTGGAGGGGCCGGACGACCCGTACGACCTGCTGCCGTCCTCCTCGGCCCCGGCCGTCCGGAGGCTGCGGACCGCGCTGGCGGCAGGGAGCGCACGGCTGCCCGGCGCGGCACCCGTCCCGCCGCCGCGCGCCCCCGGGGACGCCCCGCTCGGCTGCTGAGGCCCGCCACCGGCTGCCGACCGCCGACCGACCGTCGACCGCCGACCGCCGACCGACCGTCAGCCGCCCGCGAGCAGCGCGGCCAGGTCGGCGTCGGTGGGGCCGCAGTCGCGCTCCTGCGCTTCGGAGACCAGCGCGTACGTCCGGTCCAGCCAGGCCTGCACCCGGGGCTTGGAGGCCTCCAACAGGGCGCTGCCGTGCGGGGATTCGAGCGCCAGGTGCAGGGTCGAACCGTGGCAAGGGCAGTACGCCGGCCACAGCTTGACGTCGCCCTGGCCGCTCAACGAGCGCAGGCCGTCGCGCAGCAGCTCGCGCGAGAACACCCAGTCGGCCTCGTCCGGCCGCCCCAGGTGGAACGTCAGCAGCACCTCGTACGGCCGGACGGCGTCGAACCGGAACCGGGTGCGCACCTCGCCGACGACCTCCTCACCCAGCGAGATCCGCAGGGTCAGCACCTCCTCCACCGCCGCCGGAGCGGCGGTGGAGCCGTCCCCATCGCCGCCCGTGGGGGTGGCGGCGAGGGGTGCACTGGAGGCTGCGGACAGCGGGTCGGGCGGCATGACGGTCTCTCCGGGACGGCGTGGGATGCACTCAGCCTGCGCCACCCCGGGCCGGGCGGCAAGGGTTGCAAGGGGGTTGCAATAACCCCCGTCCGGGGCAACCGGCCCTTACGGCGCTTGTCGGACGGAGCGTCAACTTCCGTACATCGAACGGATGTCCACGAAATGGATGGAAGCCGTCCACGGTGTGACCGCCCGCTGGTACGCTCTCCCCCTCCCCGACGCGGGCCCGCGGCGGAAACGGCCCCCCGCGGCGGCCGGAGCCGGGCCCGGCGGTCGCGCGTGGGAGAATACGGCGACGCGACGGCGACTTCGGGGAGGGAGGGGTCCGGTGGCTGTGCGCGAGGACACCACGCAGGACGTGCGGCACGAGCCCGAGCGGCACGGCCGGAACGGCCGGCACGGTCGACCGCGTCCGTTCGGCGGCCGGCTCCGCCTGCCCACCCTGCGCTTCTCCGGCGCCGCGATGGCGATGTCCACCGTCGTCGGCATCAGCATCGCCACCACCCTCCTGCTCAACGAGCAGCAGGGGATCGGCCGTCGGGCCGGCGTGGCCCGGGTCGGCTCCACCCCGCCGCCCACCCCGGGGGCCACCGACCAGGCCGAGGCGGTCTCCGCGTCGACGCCCACGGCCGGCCCGGCCTCCGGCGGGCCGTCCGCCGCCCGGCAGCCGGCGCACCCGCCCACGCGCCCCTCGGCCCACCCCTCGGGAGCGGCACCCGTCCTGGCCACCCCCACCGAGCGCTCCGCACACCCGGGCGACCCGACCGGTGGCCGGACCGCCGCCGGGCAGGACGCGCAGCCCTCCGGCACCCAGCTCGCGGGCAGCGAGCCGAGCGGTCAGCCCGGCGCACCGGCGCCGGGCGGACCCTCGCCCGTCGCCCCGACCCCGCCCACCGAGCAGCCCGTCGGCGGGCCCACCGACGACCGGCCGCCGAACCGGCCCGGCCTCAAGCCCACCGGACCGACCCACCCCGTGCCGCCCACCGCGACCGACCCGGGCGGCGACACCGGCACGGCGACGGGTGCCCCCGGCCCCACCGCGCCCGACCCGACCGCACCCGCTCCCACGGCGCCCGTTCCCGTCGTGCCCGACCCGGTCGACCCGGACCCGAGCGCCGACCACGCCCTGTCCGGCGTCGCCCTGGTCTCGCCGCTCGGCCGCGACGGCCTGCGGCACGAGCTGGGGCTCACCGTGACCGAGTCGGTCACCGCCCTGCAGGCCGAGTTCCGGCTCGTCCCCGGCGACTCGGCCGCCGGCCCCGGCACCGCCTGGACCGACCTGCCCGGAGCCGTGGTCACCGTCCAGCAGGAACGCGGCACCCTGGTGTACCGCTTCACCACGCCGCCCGGCACCGACGTCCGACCGGGTCACTACACCTTCGGGGTGCGCGGCGCCCGTCCGGTCGCGGCCGACCCGTCGGCGGTCCGCAAGTCGGCCCCGACGGAGAGCTGGAGTGCCTCCGCCTTCGCCCTCGGCCACCCGCGCGCGGTCGCCACGCTCGGCACCTTCGGCCCCGCCCTTCCCCTGCCCGCCGCACCTCGGCCTCCGGGCACTCCGGCCGGTCCGCAGGTCCCCGCGCCCCGCTGACGCCCCGCCCTCGGCCCGGTCCGGCCGGTCGCCGCGGCCGCCCGGCCGACGGCCCGTTGTTACAACGTTCCAACAGTCCGACGATCCGACAGCTGACCTGCCCGGACGGGCGCATCCCCGCACCCTCGTTCGTTACTGTGGGCACCACCCGGCCGGGCGCCCCCAACGGCCCCCGCCCGGGGCCGTCGTTCCGCACCCGAGGAGGAGTCCGTGCCCACCGTCCTGACCCAAGGCGGCAACGCACCGCTGACCGCCGCGCGAGTGACCGTCGAGGTCACCGCGCCCAAGGCGCTGGACGTCTCCGGCCTGCTGCTGACCGACGCCGGGAAGGTGCGCTCGGACGACGACTTCGTCTTCTTCAACGCCCCGAACGGCCCCGGTGTCAGCCACCGCCCGGCCGCCGCCGGGACCCCCGACGCGATCACCGTCGACACCCGGGCCGTCCCGGCCGGCATCACCAAGATCGTGGTCACCGCCAGCCCCGCCGACCAGGTCTCCACCTTCGCCGGGACGGAGCCCACCGCCACCGTCCGGGACGCCGACAGCGGCGAGGTCCTGGCCACCTTCACCCCGCCCCCGCTCGGCGTGGAGACCGCGCTGATCGTGGTCGAGGTCTACCTCCGCAACGGCGCCTGGAAGGTCCGCGCCGTCGGCCAGGGCTACGCCAACGGCCTCGCGGGCATCGCCACCGACTTCGGCGTCAGCGTCGAGGACACCCCGACCCCGGCCGCCGAGGCCGCCCCGGCCCCCGCGGCTCCCCCGGCCCCCGCCCCGAGCACCCCGCAGGCTGCGGACCGGACCGTCCAGCTCCCCACCCCGCCGACGGCCCCGCCCGCTCCCCCGGCGGCGCCCGCAACGCCGCCCGCCGCCGCGGTCGACCCGCGGATCGCCATCGCCACCGGATCCCACGCGCTGCCCCCGCTCCCGCCGGCGCCGCCCGCCGCGCCCCCGGCCCCCGCCCCGGCCGCGCCGGCGAAGATCACCCTGGACAAGGGCCGGGTCAGCCTGGTCAAGGGCAGCTCCGTCTCCCTGATCAAGAACGGCCGCCCCTTCCTCTCCTCCGTCCGGATGGCCCTCGGCTGGGAGCCCGCCGGCCGCGGCCGCAGCGTCGACCTGGACGCCTCCTGCCTCGCCTTCGACGCCCGCCACAAGCGGCTGGAGACGGCCTGGTTCATGAAGCTGAACATCTTCAACGGCGCCATCGCCCACTCCGGCGACAACCTCACCGGCGGCGGCGACGGTGACGACGAGATGATCACCGTGCACCTGGAGGGCCTGCCGGCCGAGGTCCACGGGCTGGTCTTCGTCGTCAACTCCTTCTCCGGCCAGAAGTTCACGGACGTGAAGAACGCCTACTGCCGCCTGCTGGACGCGGGCACCAACGAGGAACTGGTCCGCTTCGACCTCACCCACTCCGAGCCCCGCACCGGCGTGGTGATGTGCAAGCTGGTCCGCCGCCCGGGCGGCGAGTGGGAGATGACCGCGCTCGGCGAGTACGTCGACGGCAAGACCGCCCGCGCGATGATCGAGCCCGCCGCCGCGCTGCTCTAGTCATGCCCGCGCCCGCGAATTCACCCTCCTGAGGCATCAAGTCGTCCACGCACCGGCTCGATTGACTCTCAGGGGGGTGAATCGCACTCTCCCCCGCACTCGCTGAGGAGAGACCGTGCCACGCTTCCCGTCCCGCCTCGCCGTCGCCGGCACCGCCGTCGTCCTCGCCGCCGGACTGACCACGCCCACCGCCGTCCAGGCCGCCGCCAAGCCGTCCGCCCGCGCCCGGGCCCTGAGCTGGGTGGCGATGGGCGACTCGTACACCGCCGGCGTCATCGAGGCCACCGGCGCCGAGACCGAGCCGGTCGACGGCTGCGCCCGCACCGTCGGGTCCTACCCCGAGATCGCCCGTCGCGACCTCGGCTCCCTGGTCGACCAGCACAACGTCAGCTGCAGCGGCGCCACCACCGAGAACGTCGACGCCACCAAGCTCTCCCCGCTCGGCCGCCCGCTCCCGCCGCTCGGCTCCGACCCGAACGCCCCCTACCCGCCCGTCCCGCCGCAGATCGACGCCGTGGGCCCGGCCACCGACCTGATCACCGTCGGCATCGGCGGCAACGACCTCGGCTTCGCCGAGATCCTCAAGAACTGCATCGAACTCGGCGCCACCCACCTCGGCCAGGGCACCCCTTGCAAGGACGCGTACGACGCGAGCCTGCCCGGCCGCCTCGCCGGGCTCCGCGACGCCTACGACCGGATGCTCACCGCGCTGCACGCCAAGGCCCCGTTCGCCAAGGTGCTCACCGTCGGCTACCCGCACCTCGTCCCCGAGGACGTCAACCTCTGCACCTACGGCGACCTGCGCCAGTTCGCCACCTTCACCACCGGCGACCTCGCCTGGGCCCGCACCGCGATCGTCGAGCCGCTCAACGCGGCCATCGCCCGCACCACCGCCGCCCACGGCGACACCTTCGTCGACCTCTACCCCACCACCGCCGGCCACAGCGTCTGCGACGCCGACCACTGGCTGGACGGCGTGCTGACCAGCATCCTCCCCCTGAAGTACGCGCTGGTGCACCCGAACGCCCGGGGGCAGGCCAACGCCGCCGTCGTCGTCGAGAACGCCGTCCTCGGCGGCTGACCCGCCGGCCGCCGGGCGGGGCCCGGGCATCCCGCGGAAAACCACTGGCCCGGCCCGGTGCTGTGGATCATGCTTGTCGGATGCTCATCCGCGAAGCCACCCCCGAGGACTGGCCCGAGATCTGGCCGTTCTTCCGGACCGTCGTCGCCGCCGGCGAGACCTTCCCCTACCCCCTCGACATGCCCTCCGAGCTCGGCCGGGAGTGGTGGCTGCTCGCCGCCCCCAACCGGACGGTGGTCGCGGTGGACGACGACGGCCGGATCGTCGGCACCGCCAACATGAACCGCAACCGGCCCGGCAACGGCTCGCACGTCGCCAGCGCCAGCTACCTGGTCGATCCGGCCCACCACGGCAGGGGCATCGGGCGGGCCCTGGTCGAGCACACCCTCGACTGGGCCCGCCGGGCGGGCTTCCGCGCCATGCAGTTCAACGCGGTGGTCGCCAACAACCACCACGCCGTGAAGCTCTACGAGTCGCTGGGCTTCGAGATCGTCGGCACCGTCCCCGAGGCCTTCCGCCACCCGGTCGACGGCTACGTCGGCCTGCACGTCATGTACCGCCCCCTGTAAGGGACGTGGCCCGGGCTCGGCCCCGCCGCCGCTACTCCTCGATCGCCCCGCCGACCCGCCGCAGGTGCTGCCGGAAGCTGTACGACGGGTCGGCGGCGCGGCGCTCCAGGTAGTCGTCGAAGGCGGTCTGCCGGCGCAGCGTGTCCCCGGAGGCGATCCGCTCGGCCTGCGCGCGCTCGGTCCGGGCGATCGCGCCCGCCGCCTCCAGCACCTCCTCGACCCGGCCGGCCGGGACGAACAGCACTCCGTCCGGGTCGGCGAACACCACGTCCCCGACGGTCACCGCGTGCGGCCCGACCCGCGCCGAGAGCAGCGCCTCCGGCTCCCGCTCGTCCAGCCGCATCGGCCCGAGCGGCAGGGCGCCGTAACTGAACACCGGCAGCCCGATGTCCAGCAGCTCGGGCGTGTCCCGGTGCAGCCCCCACACCACGATCCCGGCCACCCCGGCGGCCCGCGCCTCCAGCACCGCGAGGTCCCCGATGCAGGCCTCGTCGGTCCGCCCGCCGTTGTCGATCACCAGGACGTCCCCCTCCCGGGCGGTCCCGTACGCCTCCAGGAAGACGTCCACGCTCCCGTAGTGCCGCACCGGCAGCACCCGTCCCGCCGCCCGGCTCCCCTCGGCCACCCCGCGAACCCCCACCGGCGCCGCCCGCAACCCCACCCCGAGCCGCACACACGCATCCGCCACCAACGGCGTCGACAGCCCCGCGAACTCCTTCAGCATCCCCAACTCCTCCCACCAAAAGCCCAGTTCACCAGAAAACCACGCCATCGAGTGATCTTCACGCGAACCCGCCCGACACATCATCGAACCCAATAGGCTGCGCGCAAGCCGGAACGAGAGGACTTCCATGGACGCGACCGATAGCGCCATCCTCCTCGAACTGTTTCTCGATCTCGACACCCCTGAAGGACTCCGCGCCGAACTCCTCGAAGGCGAGATCCTCATCGAACCACCCGGTGACGGCCATCACGCCCACCTCCGCAGCGAGTTGGCCGATCAGGTGTGGCACGAGTCGGCCACCGAGATGCAGATGTCGCAGCACAAGGGCCTTCGCCTCGCCGCCGGCACTCCCCACCCGCCGAATCACGTCATCCCCGATGTCACGTTCGCCCCCGAGGAGCTTCGCCTCTTCCGCGGCGCCCCGCCGTGGATGGAGCCCGACGGCGTCGCCATGGTCGCCGAGGTCACGTCGAGCAGGCCCGACCAGGACCGCATCACCAAGCGGCACTGTTACGCCCGCGCCGGCATCCCGCTCTATCTCCTGATCGACCGCGAGAAGTCCCAGGTCAGCCTCTTCAGCGCCCCTCACCGCGAGGAGTACACCGAGGTCCACCTCGCCGCGTTCGGCGAACCGCTCACGATCCCCGCCCCCTTCGGGTTCGACCTGGACACCAAGGACTTCCTCTAGAACCACGGACTCCGGAAACCACGAAAACGGCCCGCACCCCCCGTCAGGGGTGCGGGCCGTCCGTTCGGTGGCGCCGGGGTCAGCTGCGGGTGGCCATGGCGCGCAGGAAGAAGGTCAGGTTGGCCGGGCGCTCGGCGAGGCGGCGCATGAAGTAGCCGTACCACTCCTGGCCGTACGGGAGGTACACGCGCATCGTGTTGCCCTCGCCGGCGAGGCGCAGCTGCTCCTCGGGGCGGATGCCGTAGAGCATCTGGTACTCGAAGGAGTCCCGGGTGCGGTGGTTCCACTCGGCCAGCTGACCGGCGATCTTGATCATGTTGGGGTCGTGCGAGGCGATCATCGGGTAGCCCTCGCCGGCCATCAGGATCTTCAGCGCGCGGACGTACGCGAGGTCGACCTCGTGCTTGCCCTGGAAGGCGACCGCCTCGGGCTCCTTGTAGGCGCCCTTGCACAGGCGCACGCGCGAGCCGGGGCCGGAGAACTCGCGGCAGTCGGCCTCGGTGCGGCGCAGGTAGGCCTGGAGCACGACGCCCAGCCAGGGGAAGTCCGCCCGCAGCTCGCGCGCGATGCCGAGGGTGGAGTCGGTGGTGGTGTGGTCCTCCATGTCGAGGGTCACCGTGGTGCCCGCGTCGGCGGCGGCCTCGCAGATGCGGCGGGCGTTCTCCAGCGCGATCTTCTCGCCGTCCACCGGGAGGAACTGGCCGACGGCCGACAGCTTGACCGACACCTCGGCACCGGCCGCCAGGCCGGTCTCCTTGAGGGCCTTGAGCAGGTGCTCGTACGCCTCGGCGGTGCCGGCGGCCTGGGCGGCGTCCTGGGTGTCCTCGCCGAGGTGGTCCAGGGTGACCTTGCGGCCGGTGGCGACCAGGTCGTCGCAGGCGGTGACCGCGTCGTCGAGGGCCTCGCCCGCGACGAAGCGCTCGACTATCGCGTGGGTCGGGGGGAACTTCTCGACCACGGTGCGGACCTGCGGGGACCGGGAGGCCGCGAGAAGGGCGGAACGGAGCATCGTGACTCCTGGAGCTGGTGTTTCCAAGGGTGGCAGAAGGGCCGGGGCGGCGGTTCGGGTGGGTGGGGCCGCCGCCCCGGCGGGGGGGGGGGGGGGGGCGGGGGGGGGGGGGGGGGGGGGGGGGGGGGGGGGCCGGGGGGGCGGGGGCGGGGGTGGGGGGGGGGGGGGCCGCCGCCCCGGCGGGGCGACGCCCGGCTGCGGGGCCGGGCGTCGCGGGTGACCGGTGGCTACTGGACGAGCCGTGTGGTCGGCACGGGGCGTGTCAGCCCATGTGCGGGTAGCGGTAGTCCGTCGGCGGGACGAAGGTCTCCTTGACCGAGCGGGTCGAGGTCCAGCGCGCCAGGTTCTGCTTGGCACCGGCCTTGTCGTTGGTGCCGGAGGCACGCCCGCCACCGAAGGGCTGCTGGCCGACGACGGCGCCGGTCGGCTTGTCGTTGATGTAGAAGTTGCCGGCCGCGAAGCGCAGCTTGTGCATCGCGTCCTGGGCCGCCGCGCGGTCCTGGGAGATGATCGAGCCGGTCAGGCCGTACGGGGACACCGACTCCATCTGGGCCAGCATCTCGTCGTACTTCTCGTCCTCGTAGACGTACACGGCCAGGATCGGGCCGAAGTACTCGTCCTTGAAGTACTCGCTCGCCGGGTCCTGGCAGACCAGGACGGTCGGGCGGACGAAGTAGCCGACCGAGTCGTCGTAGGTGCCGCCGGCGAGGACCTCCACGGAGGAGTCCGCCTGGGCGCGGTCGATCGCTGCCTTGTTCTTGGCGAACGCGCGGTCGTCGATGACGGCCGACATGAAGTTGGACAGGTCGGTGACGTCGCCCATGGTGAGGCCCTCGACCTCGGCCGCGAACTCGTCCTTCAGCCCGGCCCACAGCGAGGCGGGGACGTAGGCGCGGGAGAGCGCGGAGCACTTCTGGCCCTGGAACTCGAAGGCGCCGCGGGTCATCGCGGTCTTCAGGACCTTCGGGTCGGCCGACGGGTGGGCGACCAGGAAGTCCTTGCCACCGGTCTCGCCGACGATCCGCGGGTAGGTGCGGTACTGCGAGATGTTGGTGCCGACCTCGCGCCACAGGTGCTGGAAGGTGGCGGTGGAGCCGGTGAAGTGGATGCCGGCCAGCGCCGGGTGCTTCAGCGCGACGTCGGAGACGGCCAGGCCGTCGCCGGTCACCATGTTGATGACGCCCTTGGGCAGGCCGGCCTCCTCCAGCAGCTGCATCAGCAGGTGCGCGGAGTACTGCTGGGTCGGGGACGGCTTCCACAGCACCACGTTGCCCATCAGCGCGGGCGCGGTCGGCAGGTTGCCGGCGATCGCGGTGAAGTTGAACGGGGTGATCGCGTAGACGAAGCCCTCCAGCGGGCGGTGGTCGCTGCGGTTCCACACGCCGTCCGAGGAGATCGGCTGCTCGGCCATGATCTGGCGGGCGAAGTGCACGTTGAAGCGCAGGAAGTCGACCAGCTCGCAGGGGGTGTCGATCTCGGCCTGCTGCGCGGTCTTGGACTGGCCGAGCATGGTGGCGGCGGCCAGGGTCTCGCGCCAGGGGCCGGCCAGCAGGTCGGCGGCCTTGAGGAAGATCGCGGCGCGGGAGTCGAAGGAGAGCGCCTGCCAGGCCGGGGCAGCGGCCAGGGCAGTGTCGATGGCGTCCTGCGCGTCGGCCTGGGTGGCGTTGCGCAGGGTGCCGAGCCGAGCCGCGTGGTTGTGCGGCTGGACGACGTGGATCTCGGTGCCGCCGCCCATCCGGCGCTCACCGTTGATCGTCATGGTCAGCTGGACCGGCTCCTGGCCGCCCAGCTCCTTCAGCTTGGCCTCCAGACGGGCCCGTTCGGGGCTCCCGGGGGCGTAGCTGTGGACCGGCTCGTTCACCGGCGCGGGGACCTGGGTCACAGCGTCCATAGAGCGCACGCTCTCCTTCGTTCAATGCGGGGGGATTGCCGGCGCGGGTCGCACGCCGGCCACAGCACGAACGCTATTCCTGGCCACCGACCTACTTGATTGGCCGGGCGGCTAAATTCCCCCGTACGGCGTTGTCCGGCCCGACGAAGGGGGTCACGCCGCGGTCACGGTCGGCCCCACCCCCGCGGCGGCCGACCCGCCCCGTCACGGCACCCGACGCCCTCCATCACGGCTCCCGACGCGCTCGCGCACCGCGCCCGACCGTCAGGCCGCGCGCTTGCCCCGCCCGTGACGGCCCGTCGCGCCCGCACCCGTGCCGTCCAGGGCGACCGGGGCCACCCGGCGGTCCCAGTCGATCCGGTAGCCGTGCACCGGCCGGAGCATCTTCTCGGGGCTCATGAAGGTCCGCATCGCGATCGGCGCGACCAGCCGGAACATCATCCGCCCGACCGGCCCGGAGGACTTCTGGCTGTTGGTGCGGGCCGCGTCGGCGGCGATCTTCTCGACCCGGGGCCGGCGCAGCGCCTCGTACGCGGCGAAGGCGGCGGTGTGGTCGGGCAGGTCGCGCAGGCAGCGGGCGAGTTCGACGGCGCTCTCGACGGCCAGCGAGACGCCCTGGCCCGAGCTGTTGGACGGGGCGTGCACCGAGTCCCCGACGAGGACCATCCGGCCGCGGTACCAGCGCGGCACGGACGGCATGATCTCCAGCCGGGGGAACACGTCCATGGTCTCCACGTTCGCCATCCGCAGCACCTCGCGGGCGGGCACGTCGTCGGAGTGCAGCTCGCGGCAGCGGCGCAGCCACTCCGCCATGTTGACGGCCCGGGCCTCCTCGGGGGCCAGCGGTTCGGGCTGCGGGATGTTGCTGAACCAGGCGGTGCCGCTGCCGTCGGCCAGGCCCCAGTAGCCGAAGAAGGCGCGGGCGCCGTTGGCGAAGTGGACGGACTCGCCGCGTCCGGCCCGGCCGGGCAGCCGGTGGGAGCTGTAGCCGCCGACGCCGAGCAGTCCGGTGTACTGCGCGGCGGGCGCGGCCGGGTCGATCAGGGTGCGGACGGTGGAGCGGGTGCCGTCGGTGCCGATCAGCAGGTCGCCGGTGGCGGTGCTGCCGTCGGCGAACCGGGCGGTGACCCCGTCGGCGCCCTCCTCGGCGCCGACCAGCCGCTTGCCCCAGTGCACCTCGACGCCGGTCTCCTGCAGCCGCCGCTGCAGCACCTCGTAGAGCTCGGCGCGGCGCATCAGCCGGCCGCGCGGCAGGTCGGCGAGGCCGGAGAACTCGGCCAGCACGCCGCCCTTGCCGTCCTCGATCACCATCGGCCCGACGGGTTGCCCGATCCGGCCGACCTCCTCCTCCAGGCCGACGAGGGCCAGGGCGCCGAGCCCGTTGGGGGCGATCATGAAGGTGCCGCCGACGCCCTCGGCGGAGCTGCCGTACGCCTCGAAGACGACCGGCTCGATGCCGGCCTTGCGCAGTGCCAGCGCCATCACCGGTCCGGCGATGCCGCCGCCGATGACCAGCGCCTTCAGGGTGGTCCCTGTATTGCCGGTGGTGCTGGTGGTGCCAGTGGTGCCGGTGGTGCTCATTCCAGGCTCCTCATGAATTCCTGCAGGGTCCGGTTGAAGTCCGGCTCCCCGATCTGTCCGATGAGGTTCTCGGTGTAGCGGCGCTCGGCCTCCAGCAACGCGAGGGCGTACTCCTCCTCGACGACGAACATCGGGTGGACGTCCATCTCGACGGCCTTGCGCAGCTGGGCGCGCGAGTCGTCGATCCGCGCGTCCAGCGCCTCCAGCCGTCGGCCGAGCAGGTCGGCCGACTCCTCGGTCGGGAGCACCACGAGCAGGCAGAGGGCGACCCCGAAGGCCGGGTACTCCTCCTGCGGTTCGGCGATCCATTCGCGCATCCAGTCGAGGAGCTCCGTCTGGCCCTCGGGGGTGAGGGCGTAGACGGTGCGCTCCGGCCGCTGGGTGTCGCGGACGGTCTCCTGCTCGGCGACGAACCCGGCCTTCCGCAGTTGCTCCACGACCATGTAGAGCGAGCTGCGGTTGTACTTGATGTTGCGGTCCTTGCCGTGCTCCTTGAGCCGTCGCCCCATCTCGTACGGGTGCATCGGCTCGGCTCCGAGTTCGGCCAGGACCGCGAGGGCCAGCGGGTTCGACACCTTGCGTCGCTTCGCCATGAGAACGTTCCTCATCACTTGGTCAGTACTGACTATCCATTCTCGGATAGTCAGAGTCAACTATTCAGGATCGACGAACCACGACTCTGTCCGTCCGGCTAAAATCAACCACACGGCATTGTCCGAGCGGATGAAGGAGGCCTGAGTGAGCACACCCGGCCTGCCGCTCCGTCAACTGCTGATGTCCCTCGGCGAACCCCTGGTCGAACTGCAGGCCGCCCCGCTGGGCCTGGACGTCCCGGTGCGCGACGTCGCGATCCTCGACCCGGAGGACCCGCCGACCGCCGCCCCCGGCGAACTCGTCCTCGCGATCGGCGCCCGCGGCCGCGCCGCCCTCCCCGCCCTGCGCGCGGCCGGCCGGGCCGGCGCGGCCGCCGTCGCGGTCAAGCTGGACGGCCCCGGCCAGGCCGACGCGCTGCGCGAGGCCGCCACCGACGCGGGCGTGGCCCTGCTCTCGGTGCGCCGGGAGACTCGCTGGGAGCACCTCGACTCGCTGGCCCGGGCGATCATCGCCGGCCCGGACGCGCCGGACGCGCCCGGCTCCCCCGAGCCCAACGCGGGCGACCTCTTCTCCCTCGCCCAGACCGTCGCCGTGCTCACCAACGGCATCGTCTCCATCGAGGACACCTCAAGCCGGGTGCTGGCCTACTCCCGCTCCTCCGACTCCGACGAGGTCGACGACCTGCGCCGGCTCTCCATCCTCGGCTGGCAGGGCCCGGAGCCGTACCTGTCCAAGCTCCGCGAGTGGGGCATCTTCCAGCACCTGCGCAGCTCGGACGCCCCGATCGCGGTCGAGCCGCACCCCGAGCTCGGCCTGCGCCGCCGCCTGGCCGTCGGCATCCGGGCCGGGGCGCAGCCGCTCGGCACCATCTGGGTGCAGGAGGGCGCGCAGCCGCTGGCCCCGCTGGCCGAGCAGGCGCTGGTCGGCGCCGCCCGCGTCGCGGCCGCCCAGCTGGTGCGCCGCCGCCGGGAGCTGTCCGCCGACGTCCGGCTGACCCAGACGCTGCTCACCGGGCTGCTGGAGGGCTCCACCGGCCCCCAGTCCCTCGCCACCCACCTCGGCCTGGACCTGCGCCGCCCGGCCACCGTGCTGGCGTACGGCGCGCACACCACCGAGGCGCTGCACCGCTCCGACGTCACCGGCCTGATCTCGGTGCACACCGCCGCCCGGCACCGCACCGCGCTGCTCGCCCCGATCGAGTCCCGGGTGTACGTGCTGCTGCCCGAGCTGCCGCCGGGCCTGCCGATGACGACCGTGCGCGGCTGGGCCTCCGAGGTGGTCACGGCGGCCCGGGAGCACCTCGGTGTCACGCTGCGCGCGGCGATCGGCGCGACCGTCGACGGCCTGGCCCGGGTGCCCGACTCCCGCGCGCAGGCGGACCGCATCCTGGACGCGATGGGCCGCGGCGGCGTGGACCTCGACGTCGCGGCACTGATCGACGTCCAGGCGGAGGTACTGGTCAGCGAGATGGTCGCGCTGCTGCAGGAGCGCACCGGCCTGCGCGACCCGCGGCTCACCGCGCTCACCGAGTACGACCGCCGGCACGGCACCCGGCTGGCCGAGTCGGTGCTGGCCTGGCTGGACGCGCTCGGCGAGGTCCGGGTGGCCGCGGACGCCCTGCACATCCACCCCAACACCCTGCGCTACCGGGTGCGCCGCGCCGAGCAGTTGACCGGCATCGACCTCGCCCAGCCGCAGCAGCGGCTGCTGGCGATGCTGCAACTGCGGCTGCCCGCGGACGAGTAGTCCACGGGCAGCCGACGGGGTCAGGACGGACGGTGCGTCACTCGCCGTAGCCCTGGCCGCGCTTGTGCTCGTTCAGCCGGCGCCACGGGCCGGTGATGGCCAGCTGGATGCCCGGGGTCTGGATGTTGGCGAACAGGGTCTTGCCGTCGTCCGAGAAGGTCACCCCGGTGAACTCGCTGAACTCGGGCTTCTCGGCGGTGCCGATGTTCAGCTCGTTGCGGGCGATCGGGTAGACCAGACCGTCCTCGGTGGCGCCGAACAGGTGCGAGACGCCCTCGCCGTCCTCGCAGATCACGATGCCGCCGTACGGCGAGACGGTGATGTTGTCCGGGCCGTCGAAGTTGTCGTGGTCGCCCCAGACGTCGGTGTTGACGCCCAGCAGGACCTTCAGGGTGATGGTGCGGCGGGCCGGGTTGTAGAACCACACCTGGCCGTCGTGCTGCAGCGGGCTCTCCGAGCGGGCGAAGCTGGAGACGAAGTAGAAGCCGCCGTCACCCCACCACATGCCCTCCAGCTTGCGGGCGCGGGTGACCTCGCCGTCCTTGAACTGCTTGCGGACGGAGACGGTCGCGGCGTCGCGGTCCTGGACCTTGACCCAGTCCACGCCGTAGGTGGTGCCGACCTTGGTGGCGCGGGAGAGGTCGTCGACGAACTTGCCCTGCGCGTCGAAGACCTTGAAGGCCTCCAGCAGACCGGCGTCGGCGGCCAGCTTGCGCAGCTGGTAGCGGCCGTGCTTGAAACCGGCCGGCGGGGTCCAGCGGAACAGCAGGCCGTTCGGGTTCGAGGCGTCCTCGGTCAGGTAGACCTGGCCGCGCTTCGGGTCCACGACGACGGCCTCGTGCGCGTAGCGGCCGAAGGCCTTCACCGGCTGCGGGTCCCGGTTGTAGTCGTCGTCGAACGGGTCGACCTCGAAGATGTAGCCGTGGTCCTTGGTGAAGCCGTTCTTGCCGGCCTTGTCCTCGGTCTCCTCGCCGGACAGCCAGGTGCCCCACGGGGTCACGCCGCCCGCGCAGTTGGTGGCGGTGCCGGCGATGCCGACCCACTGCTCGACCGAGCCGTCCCGCTTGGCGTGCACGATGGTGCAGCCGCCGGCCGCGCCCGGGTCGTAGACGTGGCCCTCGGTCAGCGGCACCGGGTGCGGCCAGTTGGCGCGGGCGCCGGAGAGCTCGTGGTTGACGACCATGAAGTTGCCGCCGTGCTCGTCCTCGAAGGCGGAGGTGCCGTCGTGGTTGCTCGGGGTGAACTCGCCGGTGCGCAGCTTGGTGACGCCGGCCCGGTTCAGGACCTTGTACGAGAAGCCCTTCGGCAGGGACAGCAGTCCGGCCGGGTCCTGCGCCAGCGGACCGTAGCCGACGGCGGTGCCACCGGCCGCGTTGGTCCCGGCGGCGGCCGCGACCGGAGCCTCGCCGCCGGCCGGGGCGGCGATCGCACCGGGGGCGCTGGCCAGGGCCTCGGCGCTGCCGGCGATCAGCACGCCGGCCCCGACGAGGGTGGAACGGTTGACGAAGTCCCGGCGGGACAGCGACATGGCAGCAACTCCTGAAGGATGAGCGGGCGTCGGGGCGGGATGCCGACGACCAGCAGGCTCCGCCGGGCGGGTGAACCCGGCATGACGCCCACCTCACATCCGGGCGGCCATTTGCCGACCGATGACCTTCACATGACCTCCGCTTTGCCAAGGCATCGTCAGAAGCCGCCCGCCGTCACGGCACTCCCGGCCCCGGTCGGACGGCACTCCCGACCCGGCTGCCACGGCACTCCCGACCCGGCTTCCGCACTCCCGGCCCCGGCCCGCCGGGCTCAGCGACGCGCCGCCCGCCACTGCTCCCAGGCCGCCAGCCACAGCTGCTCGGCCAGCCGGTGCTCCTCCCACACCCCGGCCCCTCCCCCGGCGGGCCGCTCCCGCCACAGCTGCGCCCAGGCCCGCTGCGCGGGCAGGCTCGCCACCTCGCTCGCGAACACCGTGTACCGGACGACCTCCTCGACGGCCGCCTCCCCCTCCGCCGTGCCCACCAGCCAGTGCGTCTGCCGGGACAGCCGGTTGAGGTGGTTGACCATCGAGGTCACCGCCGCCGCGGCCTCCTCCCGGGTCTCGGTGGCCAGCCGCATCTGCTGGCGCACCGCCGCCTCCCAGCGCACCGCGCAGGCGTCCCCGCGCAGCCCGCGCGGCAGCCGCGGCGTGCGCCCGGCCCGGACCTGTGCCTCGATCGCGGCGGTCTCGGCGATGCTCTGCGCGATCAGCGACCGGTGCGCCTCCAGCCCGACGACGGGCGGCAGTTCGCGCTCCTCGACCGGCACGTACCGGGCCCGCCGGGAGGCGAGGTCGCGCAGCAGGTCGGTGCGTCCGCTCAGGTACCGCTCGAAGTCGCCGATCCCGCCGAGCTCCACCCCGCCCGGGTCCACCCCGCGCCCGCAGACCGTCACGGTCAGCCCGCCGATCCGCAGCCGCCCGGCCCACACCGCCCCGGGCCCCTCGGCCGCCGCGGCCCCCGGCCGCAGCACCGGCCGGTCCTCGTGCACCTCCACGGCGCGCGGCTCGCCGTCGACCGTGATCCACGCGCGCAGCGCCCGTACCCGGCCCGGCCCGTCGCCCTCGTCGACGCCCAACTGCTCGTAGACGCGGTCCCGTTCGTCCTCGACGACGTCCTCCAGCTCGGGCAGCGGCTCGCACCGCTCGGCGCCCGGGCGGTACGTCCGCACCGTCACGTACGGGCCCGCCGCCGAACGCCAGTCGCCGCACAGCACCTCGACCCAGCGCAGCACGCCGCCGGAGGTCTCGAAGGCGGCCAGTGCCTCGCCGGTGCGGCCCGGGCCGGAGGCCACGCCGTACACCGGGAAGTCGACCGCGGCGAGGGTCCGGCGGGAGAAGTCCTCCTGGTCGGCGAAGCGGCCCTCCGGGCCCGACCGGTCCGGGACCGGGGCGCGGCCCGAGGGCCCGGTGTTCCACTCCTGGGGCCTGCCGCCGCTCTCCCGCACCATCCTGTGCCGCACCCCCGACTCCTCGCGCCCGCACCGCTGACGCCACCTTACGTGCCCGCAGCTGCCGGGTCATCAGCCCGACTGCCGGACGGGGGTGGTGGCCGTGTCAGGGCACCCGGTTGTCAGCCGTCCTCCCTAACCTGGCCGCATGACCGCACAGAGCAGCACCACCGCGGGCGCCGGCCCGGCGCCGGACGGCTTCCCCGCCAGGATCAGCATCGTCACCCTCGGCGTCTCCGACCTCGACCGCAGCGCCCGCTTCTACGAAGGCCTCGGCTGGCGGCGCTCCACCGCCTCCAGCCCGGAGATCGTCTGGTTCCGCACCGCCGACTCGGCGCTCGGTCTCTTCCCCACCGACGAGCTGGCGGCCGACGCGGGCATCCCCGCCGCCGGCGAGCCGTCCTTCCGCGGCGTCACCCTCGCGGTGAACCTGGAGTCCCCCGCGCTGGTGGACGCCGCGATGAGGACGGCCGTCGAGGCCGGCGCCGTGGTGGTCAAGGCGCCGGTCCCGACGAGCTGGGGCGGCTACTCCGGCTACTTCGAGGACCCGGACGGCCACCTCTGGGAGCTGGCCCACAACCCGTTCTTCCCCTTCACCGAGGACGGCTCGCTGGACCTCCCGGAGTAGACCCCCGGGTCCGCTCCGGGCCCCCTCAGTTCCTCGAACGGGCTTTGAAGGCCGCCTTGCGCGCCTCCTTGGCCACCGCCCGGTCCAGGTGCAGTTCCCCGATCGCCTCCAGGACGTCCGCCGTGTACGGGTGGTCGACCCGCCACAGCTCGCCGAACCAGGTCGCCGTATCGCCCTTCACCGGCAGGTCGGCGACCAGTTCGCGCAGCAGCGCGGCGTCACCGCCGCTGTCCAGCAGCTGGGCGGCGAAGGTGTCGACCACCGTCCACAGCGTCATCGCCCGGGTCGGCACCGGCACGTCCGTCGCGCCCTGCGCGGTCAGCCAGGCCCGCGCCGCACCGCCCAGCTCCGGGTCGTCCAGCACCTCCCGGACGGCCGGTTCGGCGCCCGCCCCCAGCAGGTCGAGCGCGGAGACGCAGAGCATCCGCCGCAGCGGCCCGTACGCGTCGTCGCCGCGCGCCGCCGCGAGCAGCTCGCGCGCCGCCGCCACCGGCTCCCGGCCGGCGGTCCACACCCGCAGCTCCTCCTCCGGCAGCACGTTGGCCGACTCGCACACCGCGCGCAGCAGCTCGGCCGCGTCGCCCTGGGCCAGCTCGCCGACCAGCGGCGCGTCGTAGCCGTCCTCCAGCAGCCACTGCCGGATGCCGTACTGGCCGAGCGGGGTGAGTCGGACCAGGCCGAAGCGGGCCGACTCCTCCTCGTCCAGCGGCTCCTCGCCGACGACGGCGGGCTCCTCGCCCTCCTCCTCGTCGAACAGCTCCGGGTCGATCGGGCGGTACTCCAGCAGGCCCAGCTCGGCCAGGTCGCCCAGCATCGGGTCCAGCGCGACCATCACGTCGGTGATGTCGCCCAGCAGCTCCTCGCTCGGCTCCTCGCCCTCCGGCACCACCAGCAGCGCGGCCAGCACGCCCAGCGGCACGGTCTCGTTGCCGGGGTCGGCGAAGGCGGTGGTCTCGTAGAGCACCTGCAGCGCCTCGTCCAGCAGCTCGGCGGCCTCGTCCCGGGCCTCCTCGACCTCGTTCAGGCCGTCCTCGTCCTCCTCGGCCGTCGCCTCCTCGGTGCCCTCCTCCGGCATCGAGTCCGCCTCCACCGCCAGCTCCCGGACGATCCCGGCGGCGGTCAGCCACAGCTCCAGGACGGTCTCCGGATCGCCCTGCTCGGCGGGCTCCAGGTCCGGCCCGGGGACGGCGACGTGCTCGCCCTCCGCGGTCGTGCCGAGCTCCACCAGGTCCAGGTCGCAGGCCAGCGACCAGGCGCGCAGCGCCTCGACCTCGGCCTCCTCCGGCACCTCGCCCTCGGCCGGGGCCAGGCCCAGCAGCCGCGCGGCGGGGGCGCGGTCCTCCTCGACCAGGTCGCCGAACTCGTCCACCGCCCGGTGCGGGGCCGCCCAGCGGGCCAGCGTCAGCGCGTACCCGAACATCGGGACGGCCTTCGCCTGCTCGGCCAGCTCCTCCTCGGCGGGCAGCTTGACGGGCGGCACCAGGACGGCCGCGTCGTCCAGGTCCTCGTCGTCCAGACCGTGCGCGGCGAACGCCCCGTAGAGGTCCTGCAGCTCCATGTCGGCGGGAAGGACCGCCTCGGCAGCTCCCTCTCCCCCTGTAGCCCCGGCGTTCTTCCGACGTCGTCCGGCCATCGTTTGCGCTCTCCCTCAGCCAGCGGTCAGCCCAAACAGCTCCGCGTACCGATCTACCACCTCAGCGTATAGGTGTGGCACCCCCGATGCCCGGCCGCAAGGGGCGCACGCAGGGGCGCGCGCCGCATCCACGCGCCCACCCCTTATCCTTCGCATTGGTACCGTGCACACCCCGCGCGGGCCGCCGGGCAACGAAGCCCCCTCTCTCAGCTCATCCGCTCCACCAGGGAGCCCCGCACCGCGGCCACCACCACAGCGCCTCAGGACGGGCGCGCCGGCATACCCCGCCGACCCCGGTGGTGCCCTGCCACAGGAGACCCCTCACATGGCGGACCTCTCCCCCGCCGGCTCCGGCCTGCGCACCGCGCAGCTCGACGGACGCCGACTGTCGGAGGCCCTGCTTCCCCTGGAGCTCGCGCCGCGCGCCCAGCTCCAGCTCTCCGCGATCAGCCGCTGGAACGCGATGCGCGGAGTCCGCGTCGGCCTGGTGGCCGCCGCCCTGCTGCTGATGCTGATCGGTGCCAACCTGGCGACGCCGATCTACCCGCTCCTCCAGCAGCGCCTCGGACTCGGCCCGCTCGACACCACGATCCTCTTCACGATCTACGTCTTCGCGCTGGTCCCGGTGCTGGCCGTCGTCGGCCACTGGTCCGACCACCTCGGCCGGCGGGCCCTGATCCTGCCCGCCGTCGCCCTGGCCGCCGCCGGCGACGTCGTCTTCGCCACCTCCGGCAGCTTCTGGCAGCTCGCCGCCGGCCGGGCGGTCCAGGGCATCGCCGTGGGCCTGTCCACCGGCGCCGCCGGGGCCGCCCTCGGCGACCTGCTGCCCGACCACCCGACACTGGCCGCCAAGCTCACCCTGGCCTGCTCCGCCGGCGGCGTCGCGCTCGGCCCCATCGTCGGCTCCCTGCTGGCCGACGGCGCCGACCCGCTGCTCACGCCGTTCCTGCTGCACGCCATCGCGCTCCTCGCGCTCTGCGTGCCGCTGGCGCTGGTCCACCCCCGGATGCCCGGCCGCAACCGCCCGCCGGCCTCCCCGCCCCGGATCACCACCCCGGCCCACCTGCGCCCGCAGCGCCTGCGGCTGCCGCGCACCGGCCGCCGCGAGTTCCTGCTCGCCGCCGGCGCCGGCTTCATCTCGTACGGCGTCTTCGGCGTCTACCTGGCCCTCGCCCCGGCCTTCTCGGCCAAGCTGCTGCACACGCCCTCGCACCTGACCGGCGCGATCGTGGCCGCCCTGCTGCTCGGCTCCTCGGCCGCCGCCCAGCTCGTCGTCCCGCCGACCGCCGACCGTACGGTGATCGCCCTCGGCATGACCGGCCTGGCCACCGGCCTCGGCCTGGTCGTCGCCGCCGGGTACACCGGCACCCCGGCACTGCTGTTCATCGGCAGCGTCCTCGGCGGCATCTGCCAGGGCGTGGCCTTCCGCTCCCTGTTCACCAGCGCCGTCGCGGCCATGAACCCGGAACGCCGCGGCTCCGAGCTGAGCGCCCTGTGGATCATCGTCTACCTCGGCAGCTCCGCCCCCATCATCGCCGTCGGCGCCCTCGTCCAGCAGTACGGCCTCCTGCCCGCCGTCAGCGGCTTCGCCACCGTCGCCGCCGTCCTCTGCGCCGCCCTGGCCGTGGCCGTCGCCCGCAAGCCCAAGCACACGGCCTGACCCCCACGAACACCGAACGCCGCTGCCCGGGACTCCCACAGGAGCCCCGGGCAGCGGCGTTTCCTCTTCACCCACCGCCAGGTGAACACCCGCGCGTCATCTGTTTCGGTGAGCAGGTCCACCGCCGTTCCCCACCATCCACCCCCCACCCGCCTCTCGGCGGGTGCCCACCCCGGACCTCGCCGAGCGCCGCCCGGCCAGACGGCGCTCGGCGAGGGCGGGGCAGGGCGATTCCTCGCCGGAAGCGAGAGGGCCCGTCCTACCGGAGTCAGTCCGACCGCTGGGACAGCGTGTCTCAGTGGGCGAAGCGTGCAGACCGACCACCGGTCATGGCGGAGCGCAGGGCGGTTCGGACTCTCGCGGCGCCTGTGGCTGCCTCCTCTGCCCCGGGGCGGGAGAGGAGGTCGGCGAGGAGTCCGCGGGCCGTGTAGCCCCTCGCGCCAGCACGTCAAGGTCAGGCGACTTCGGTCCGATCCACTGCTGCTGCACTCGGCTGTGCGAGCCAGACCAGCCGCGCAGTGATCCCCGGCCGCCCGGCGAAGTGGCGTAAGGCCCGGTCAGGAGACGTGAGGGTCAATCGCGCCTGCCCGTCGATGCTGATGACGTGCGCTCGCCCGCTGTGGTCGGCGACCCCCCAGGCCGCGACCCACCCATCGACGTCCGGGAGACCCTCGCCCCAAACCTGCACGACGGCGAACAGGCGGGGTGCAGTGTCGAGCACGAGCCGGCACAGCTCCTGGTCGAAGGTCGGGCCGGTCGGCAGCCGAGGCGTGACCGGATGGGGGCTTTGCGGCGGCGCAGCAGCCATGGAGCTCTCCTACGTGAATGGGGATCGGACGCGGCGCTGCCACCACCACGGGCAGCGGAACAGCACGCACGGGCCGGTGTCGGATCAGCGAGGCCAGGCGAACTCGGCGACGGAACGGGCCACCGCCTCGGCGATCGCGACCGACATCGGTGCCCGCCGATCACGGTCGGGCAGGTAGCAGTAGGTGCAGTTCAGGTTGCAGAAGGAGTCAGCCTGGACAACGGCTGTCCTCGGACGGCGGGCGATGCGGCGCCGATACCGGGCCGGGGAGTGCATCATGCTGCTTCTCCAAAGTTGGAGACCGGGCCGGCGCAGGGCCGTCCACGGGGCGGGATCCTGCGCCGGGGGGCCGCCCGGTGCGGGCGACGTGCGATCAGTGAACGACAGTCACAAGCCTTACAGTGAGGCAAAGTTGATGGCATTCTGGTCGCATTCCGACCGGAAAACTTGACCGTCCCATTGCCTGGCCGCATGCACGGCGCGTGGCAGCACGACTACGTTGACCTCATGCTGGCCAATGTCCCGCTCCGCCTCCGGATGTCCGAACGCCGCATGACCAAGGCCGAGTTGGCACGCGAAGTGAACGCCGAGATCAGGACCCTCACGGGGAAGCTCGGCTCCGTGTCAGAGCGCACGGTGCACAACTGGCTGACCGGCGCGACCCGGTGGCCGCCGGTGAAGATCCGCCTCGCACTCAGGGCAGTATTCGCATGTACGCCCGAAGACCTCGGCTTCGTCCCGACTGGGCGGGCCCGCACCACGACGGAGGACGACGTGAGGCGACGCGACTTCATAGCGGCGGCCGGAGGCGCGGCCGTGACCCTGCTCGTGAGCCCCCCTGCCGTGGCATCGAGTGGTCGGATCGGCGTCGGTGACGTGCGGAGACTGCAGGCCCGCTTCGCCGAGGTCATCGCCAGCGACCACCGCCACGGCGGTCGGCTCAGCATCGAGACCAGGGCGACCGCGCTCGCCGAGGAAGCCCTCGACCTGCAGAAGAACGGCACCGCGACCCAGCGGGTTCGGGCCCAGCTGTACGCCTGCGCGGCATCGTTCATGTCCTCGGCGATGTGGGCCGCGATCGACGGCCGCCGCTTCGACGCAGCCCTCGAACACCACCAGAAGGCTGCCACCCTCGCGGCGATGTCCGGCGACTCCGGCATCCAGTTCCGCATCTGGTCCCACGCGGGAAGCCTGTACCGGCACCTCGGGCAGACAGGCGACGCGCTCGCCGCCAATGCGGTCGCCCGCAGCCTACCGATCGCCCGACGCGACCCGCTGTTCGCCTCTCTCGGACACGCCCGCCACGCAGCGATCCACGGCCTGACCGGGGACTCCAATGCGGTCCGCCGGTCCATCGGGCACGCACAGGACGCCCTCAACCGAGCCGACCTTGAGGTCTCCCGACCGGTGTGGATCACCGCCTTCTACGACCAGTCCGAACTCGACTCACTCGCCCTCGCCGCCCACCTCGCAGCCGGGAACTGGGAGGACGCGGAAGCACACGCGCACCGCAGCATCGTCCGGCGGCGCGACACCATGCAGAGGTCCCGAGCGATCACCACCGTCCGGCTTGCCCGCGCCCAGCTCGGGCAGGGCGATTTCGAGCCCGCGGTCGCCACCGCCATGTCCGTCCCGGCCGACGACTTCGCACACCCCCGCGTCACCCGGATGCTGGCCGCCTTCGGCACCTCGCTGCACACGCTGGCCAGCGGCAGTGGCCCAGACCGCACCTGGGAGGCATACGCCCACAACAGCTGGAGGACCACCGCGTGACCGTCGAACTCCGCCACCACACCACCCTGCCCCCCGAGGCCCGGCAGGACCTGCTGGACGTGTACGCCGATGTGCGGGCCCCCCTGCTGCACCTGCCGAACTACCGCGTCGAGGTGTTCTCCGAACGCCTCGACCGGCATGCCACCGAGCCCGGCTTCGCGCTCGTCCTCGGCTACGACGGAGAGGTACCGGTCGGCTACGCCTACGGCAACACGATCGAGGCGGGCGACCGGTACTGGAAGCGCATGACCGAGCCCCTTCCGGACGGCTACGCCGAGGCCCCGGCTCTGGCCATCAAGGAAATCGGCGTCCGGACCCGCTGGCGCGGCACGGGAGCCGCACGCCGGATCCACGACGACCTGCTGCGCCGCCGCGTTGAGGGCCGTGTCACCCTTCTGGTCAACCCGCTCGCCGGGGACGGCAAAGTCCAGCGGCTCTACGAGACCTGGGGCTACCAGGCGTTCAACGCCCAACAGCCCTCTCCGAACTCGCCCCGGCTGACCGCGATGATCCGCCCGATCCACTGAGCCTGGGGCTGCGGCGCCTGGTAGTAGACGCCGATGTTGCCGTGCTCGCCGCGTAGAAGCTTGATGCGCTCGCCTGTGGTGTAGTAGGTCCGCTGCGTCATCCTGGTGCCCTTTCGGGAGCACGGCCGTACTGGGAAGGTTCCCGCTCCCGTGGGCCGGCGGGCGGGCTTCGATTCCGTGGCTCCTTCGTCAACCTTCCTGCCGCGATTCCTCCCTTCGTGGAGAAGATCCGTGCAACGGCGGTGTATCTGCCGACGGGCCGCCAGGGTGGGGGCATGTCGTCCGTCGTCGCGTCTGGGCACTGGGTCCTGCCCGAGTCGCCGTATGCGCTGTGGGCTCGTGGCGAACTCGACGAGCACCTGCGGTTGTCCGAAGTCCTGCGGGTCGAGGTGATCGGTGGAGAGTTCGTGGTGACGCCTCATCCGAGTTACGGCCATGCTGCGACCGTCTCGGACATTCAAGAAGCGGTGTTCCGCGCCGAATTCACGCACCCGAGTTATCCATGGCGGGCGGTGCAGACTGTCGGCCTCGACCTTGCGGAGATCGGGGACGGTTATGTTCCGGACCTTGTGATGACGGCCTCGGAGGTGGAATCGGCGATTTTGCCGGAGGCGAAGGATCGGCACCTCCGCCCGGAGGAGATCAGTCTGGTAGCTGAGGTCACCGCGCCGCTCAGCGCGCACTACGATCGTCGTGCCAAGCGGCACGGGTATGCGCGGGCTGGGGTGCCGTACTACCTGCTGGTGGACCGCGACCCGCGACGGCCCGGCGTCACGCTGTTCGGCGAGCCGAACCGGGGTGACGGGACGCACGAGGTGCTGGGCGAGTGGGAGTTCGGCGAGTCCGTCCGACTGCCGGAACCGTTCGGGGTCGAGATCGGCACGGATGCCTGGAAGGCGTGGAGCGCGTAGGCGCGGAAACGCCGCTGCCGCGCGAACCCGGAGGATTCGCGCGGCAGCAGGTTGACGATCGGGAGATCTCAGACGTTGAAGCCCAGGGCGCGGAGCTGCTCGCGGCCGTCGTCGGTGATCTTGTCGGGGCCCCACGGCGGCATCCAGACCCAGTTGATGCGCAGGTCCTTCACCAGGCCGTCGGTGGCGGTCTTCGCCTGGTCCTCGATGACGTCGGTCAGCGGGCAGGCCGCCGAGGTGAGCGTCATGTCGATGGTGGCCACGTCGGACTCGTCGATGTGGATGCCGTAGATCAGGCCCAGGTTGACGACGTCGATGCCCAGCTCGGGGTCGACGACGTCCATCAGGGCCTCGGTCAGGTCCTCGACCGAGACGGTGCCGGCGGTGGTGCCGACGATGATGCCGGTCTGCTCCTCCGCAGTGGAGGCCGTGGCGTCAGTGGTGCTCTCGTCACTCATGGTTCTGTCCTCCTCTGCGGGATCAGTCGTTCACGGCGGGGTGCTGGGCGAGCGCCTGGGCGGTGGCGTCCTTCCAGGCCATCCAGCTGAGCAGGGCGCACTTGACCCGGGCCGGGTACTTGGAGACGCCGGCGAACGCGACCGCGTCCTCCAGCACCTCCTCGTCGCCCTCGCCCTGGCCCTTGCTCTGCATCAGCTCCAGGAAGGCCTCCTGGACCGCCTGCGCCTCGCCCACGCTCTTGCCGACCACCAGGTCGTTGAGCACCGAGGCGCTCGCCTGGCTGATCGAACAGCCCTGGGACTCGTACGAGACGTCGGCGACGGTCGCGCCGTCGAGCTTCACCCGCAGGGTGATCTCGTCGCCGCACGTCGGGTTGACGTGGTGGACCTCGGCGTCGCCGTCCCGCAGCCCCTTGCCGTGGGGGTTGCGGTAGTGGTCCAGGATGATGTCCTGGTACATCGAGTCGAGCTTCATGTCCTGCGCGTCCCGTCAGCCGAAGAAGTTCCGGACGTGGTGCAGGCCGTCGATCAGCGCGTCGACCTCGCCCGGCGTCGAGTACAGGTAGAACGACGCCCGCGTGGTCGCCGGAATTCCGTACCGGAGGCAGACGGGCCGCGCGCAGTGGTGGCCGACGCGCACGGCGATGCCCTGCTCGTCCAGCACCTGACCCACGTCGTGCGGGTGGATGTCACCGAGGGTGAAGGAGATCGCCGCACCGCGGTCCACGGCCGTGCGCGGGCCGATGATCCGCAGGTCTGGGACCTCCAGCAGCCGCTCGACGGCGTACGCGGTGATCGCGTGCTCGTGCGCCGCGATCTTCTCCATGCCGACGCCCTGCAGGTAGTCGATGGCCGCGCCGAGCCCGACCGCCTGGGCGATCGGCGGGGTGCCGGCCTCGAACTTGTGCGGCGCCGGGGCGTAGGTGGACGAGCCCATGGTGACGGTCTCGATCATCTCGCCGCCGCCGAGGAACGGCGGGAGGTCCTCCAGCAGCTCCTGGCGGCCCCAGAGCACGCCGATGCCGGTCGGGGCCAGCATCTTGTGGCCGGTGAAGGCGACGAAGTCGGCCTCCAGCGCCTGCACGTCCAGCACCATGTGCGGCGCGGCCTGCGAGGCGTCGATGACGACCAGCGCGCCGACCGACTGGGCCTTGCGGACGATCGTCTCGACCGGGTTCACGGTGCCGAGCAGGTTGGAGACCAGGGTGAAGGAGACGACCTTGGTCTTCTCGGTGATCAGCTCGTCGATGTTCGACAGGTCGAGCCGGCCCTCGTCGGTGAGCCCGAACCACTTCAGCTTCGCGCCGGTGCGCTGCGAGAGCAGCTGCCACGGGACGATGTTGGAGTGGTGCTCCATCTCCGTGATGACGATCTCGGAGTCGGCGTCCACCTTGTACGGCTCGTCGGCCCAACCGAGCATGTTGGCCACGAGGTTGAGCGACTCCGAGGCGTTCTTGGTGAAGATCACCTCGTTGCGGCTCGGCGCGTTGACGAACGCCGCGACCTTGTCGCGGGCACCCTCGTACAGCGCGGTGGCCTCTTCGGCGAGCACGTGCACGCCGCGGTGGACGTTGGCGTTGTGCCGCTCGTAGTAGGCGGTCAGCGCCTCCAGCACCTGGCGCGGCTTCTGCGAGGTCGCCGCGTTGTCCAGGTAGACCAGCGGCTTCTCGTCGTGCAGCAGCCGCTGCAGGACCGGGAAGTCCTTGCGGATCGCGTCGGTGTCGAGCAGACCCGGCAGGCCCGAACGCTCATGGGCATGCGTCACTCGGATGCGCCCCCCTTCACGTAGGCCTCGTAGCCCTCGTTCTCCAGCTTGTCGGCCAGCTCGGCGCCGCCGGACTCGACGATGCGGCCGCCCGCGAAGACGTGGACGTAGTCGGGCTGGATGTACCGCAGGATGCGGGTGTAGTGGGTCACCAGCAGGGTGCCGACCTCGCCGGTCGAGCGGACCCGGTTGATGCCCTCGGAGACGATGCGCAGCGCGTCGACGTCCAGGCCGGAGTCGGTCTCGTCGAGGATCGCGATCTTCGGCTTGAGCAGCTCCAGCTGGAGGATCTCGTGGCGCTTCTTCTCGCCGCCGGAGAAGCCCTCGTTGACGTTGCGCTCGGCGAAGGCCGGGTCCATCTGGAGGGCGGCCATCGCCTCCTTGACCTCCTTCACCCACAGCCGCAGCTTCGGGGCCTCGCCGCGGACGGCGGTGGCGGCGGTGCGCAGGAAGTTGCTGACCGAGACACCGGGGACCTCGACCGGGTACTGCATGGCCAGGAAGACACCGGCCTTGGCCCGCTCGTCGACGGACATCTCCAGGACGTCCTCGCCGTCCAGCAGCACCGAGCCGCCGGTGACGGTGTACTTGGGGTGGCCGGCCAGCGAGTAGGCCAGGGTGGACTTGCCGGAGCCGTTCGGACCCATGATGGCGTGGGTCTCGCCCTGCTTCACGGTCAGGTCGACGCCCTTCAGGATCTCGCGCGGGCCGTTCTCGGCCTCGACGGAGACGTGCAGGTCGCGGATTTCAAGGGTTGCCATGTGTACTCAGGACTCCTGGTTGACGGAGACGAGCACATCGTCCCCTTCGATCTTTACGGGGTAGACAGCGACCGGCTTGGTGGCGGGCAGGCCGGAGGGCTTGCCGGTGCGCAGGTCGAAGCTGGAGCCGTGCAGCCAGCACTCGATCATGCAGTCCTCGACCTCGCCCTCGGAGAGCGAGACGTTCGCGTGCGAGCAGATGTCGTTCACGGCGAACACCCCCTCGTCGGTGCGGACGACGGAGACCGGCACGCCGTTGAGGTCCACGCGCTTGGGCACGTCCTCCTGGAGGTCGCTCAGCGCGCAGGCACGGAGGAAGGTCATCGCGTTCAGACCGCCGCTTCCAGCTCTGCGTCGATCTTCTCCATGAGCTGTTCCTGGACCTCGGCCACGCCGATCTGCTGGAGCAGCTCGGCGAAGAAGCCGCGGACCACCAGGCGGCGGGCCTCGTCCGCCGGGATGCCGCGGGCCTGCAGGTAGAACAGCTGCTCGTCGTCGAAGCGGCCGGTCGCCGAGGCGTGGCCGGCGCCGACGATCTCGCCGGTCTCGATCTCCAGGTTCGGGATCGAGTCGACCCGGGCGCCGTCGGTGAGCACCAGGTTGCGGTTGAGCTCGTAGGTGTCGGTGCCGAGCGCGGCGGCGCGGATCAGCACGTCGCCGACCCAGACCGCGTGCGCGTCCTGGCCCTGCAGCGCGCCCTTGTACGCCACGTTCGACCGGCAGTGCGGCGTGTCGTGGTCGATCACCAGGCGGTGCTCCAGGTGCTGGCCGGCGTCGGCGAAGTAGAGGCCGAACAGCTCGGCCTCGCCGCCGGGGCCCGCGTAGTTGACCCGCGGGTGCAGGCGGACCAGGTCGCCGCCGAAGGTCACGACCACGGACTTGTACGTGGCGTCCCGGCCGACCAGCGCGTTGTGCTGGGCGACGTGGACGGCGTCGCGCTCCCAGTCCTGGACGGAGACGAAGGTGAGCTTGGCGCCGTCGCCGACCAGCAGCTCGACGTTGGCGGCCCGGGTGCCGGTGCCCGCGTGGTTGAGCACCACGACGGCCTCGGCGAACGGCTTGACGTCGATCACCACGTGGGCGAAGCGGACGCCGCCCTCGCCTCGCACGTCGATCCTGACCGGCTCGGTCAGCACCGCGTCCTTGGGGACGGTGACCACCAGGGCCTGCTCGAAGGCGCTGAACGCCTGCGCGGCGACCCGGTCCACCGGCGTACCGGCCTTGCCCAGGCGGGCGTCGTCGCGGCCGACGGTCTCGGCGGTGACGCCGTCCGGCAGCGTGAACTCGACCTTGTCCTCGCCCTTCTCGGCCTGGGCGGCGGTCCCGTCGTGCAGCCCGCCGAGGCGGTGCAGCGGGGTGAACCGCCAGTCCTCCTCGCGGCCGTGCGGCACCGGGAAGTCGTTCACGTCGAAGGACGGCTTGACCGCGACGCGCGCGTCGATCGGCTGCTGGACCGTGGCACGGCCGGTGCCGGGGCCGGCGAGCTGCGCGCCCGCGCCGGCGGTGCCGACCTCGATCGACCCGGCGGTGGTGGAGCCGGTGGTGTTCTGCTCAGCCATGGCTGTTCGTAGTGCTCTCTTCCTCGGAAATCGGTGGACGGCGGTGGCGGCTGGACGTCAGCCGACCGCGCCCTCCATCTGCAGCTCGATCAGCCGGTTGAGCTCCAGCGCGTACTCCATCGGCAGCTCGCGCGCGATCGGCTCGACGAAGCCGCGGACGATCATCGCCATGGCCTCGGTCTCGGTCAGACCGCGGCTCATCAGGTAGAACAGCTGGTCCTCGCTGACCTTGGAGACGGTCGCCTCGTGGCCCATGGACACGTCGTCCTCGCGGACGTCCACGTACGGGTAGGTGTCCGAGCGGGAGACGGTGTCGACCAGCAGCGCGTCGCACAGCACGTTGGACTTGGCGCCGTGCGCGCCCTCGCCGATCTCGATCAGACCGCGGTAGGAGGTGCGGCCGCCGCCGCGCGCCACCGACTTGGAGACGATGTGCGACGAGGTGTTCGGCGCCATGTGCACCATCTTGGCGCCGGCGTCCTGGTGCTGGCCCTCGCCCGCGAAGGCGATCGACAGGGTCTCGCCCTTGGCGTGCTCGCCCATCAGGTAGACGGCCGGGTACTTCATGGTGACCTTGGAGCCGATGTTGCCGTCGACCCACTCCATGGTCGCGCCCTCGTACGCCACGGCGCGCTTGGTGACCAGGTTGTAGACGTTGTTCGACCAGTTCTGGATGGTCGTGTAGCGGCAGCGGCCGCCCTTCTTGACGATGATCTCCACGACCGCGGAGTGCAGCGAGTCGGAGGAGTAGATCGGCGCGGTGCAGCCCTCGACGTAGTGGACGTAGGCGTCCTCGTCGACGATGATCAGCGTCCGCTCGAACTGGCCCATGTTCTCGGTGTTGATCCGGAAGTAGGCCTGCAGCGGGATGTCGACGTGCACGCCCTTCGGCACGTAGATGAACGAGCCGCCGGACCACACCGCGGTGTTCAGAGCGGCGAACTTGTTGTCACCGGCCGGGATGACGGTGCCGAAGTACTCCTTGAACAGCTCCGGGTGCTCGCGCAGCGCGGTGTCGGTGTCCAGGAAGATGACACCCTGCTCCTCCAGGTCCTCGCGGATCTGGTGGTAGACGACCTCGGACTCGTACTGGGCGGCGACACCGGCGACCAGGCGCTGCTTCTCCGCTTCCGGGATGCCGAGCTTGTCGTAGGTGGCCTTGATGTCCGCCGGCAGGTCCTCCCAGGACTCGGCCTGCTTCTCGGTGGAGCGGACGAAGTACTTGATGTTGTCGAAGTCGATGCCGGTGAGGTCGGAGCCCCAGGTCGGCATGGGCTTCTTGCCGAACAGCTTCAGGCCCTTGAGCCGGAGGTTCAGCATCCACTCGGACTCGCTCTTCTTCGCGGAGATGTCGCGCACGACCTCCTCGCTGAGCCCGCGCTTGGCAACGGCGCCGGCGGCGTCCGGGTCGGCCCAGCCGTACTCGTAGTTGCCCAGGCCCTCAAGCTCCGGGTGCGAAACGGTGTCAGTCATGCGAGCTTCCTAACGCGCGGACGCAGAATCTTCGGTGGACGTACCGGCAGTCGGCACTGCATCGGAGCCGCGGCCCGCGGAACCCCGGGCGGGCGACGATGCGGCACCGGGTGCCGGCACATAGGTGGTGCAGACCCCGTCGCCGTGGGCGATGGTGGCCAGCCGTTGCACATGGGTGCCCAGGAGCCGGGAGAAGACCTCGGTCTCCGCCTCGCAGAGCTGCGGGAACTGCTCGGCGATGTGCGCGACCGGGCAGTGGTGCTGGCAGAGCTGGGCGCCCGCCGGGGCCTTCGCCGCGGCCGACGGGACACGCCGCACCGTGGCAGCGTACCCGTCGGCACTGAGCGCCTCGGCGAGCGCCTCGGTGCGCTCCCCCGCCCCGGCCCGGCCCAGCGCCTCCAGGTACTTCTCGCCCTGCTTGCCGAAACGGGCCCGGGCGAAGGCGGCGACGGCCTCCTCGCCCGCCTTGCCGCCGCCCACCGAGTCCGAGATCCAGCGCAGGGCGTCGGCGGCGAGCTGGTCGTACGCCTGGTAGAAGGCGTCCCGGCCGCCGTCGGTGAGGGCGAAGACCTTGGCCGGGCGGCCCCGGCCGCGGCTGCCGTAGACCCGCTGCTCGCGGGACTCGACCAGGCCGGCGGCGGTGAGTCCGTCCAGGTGGCGGCGCACGGCGGCGGCGGTGAGGCCGAGCCGGCTCGCGAGGTCGGCGGCGGAGGACGGGCCGTGGTCCAGGATCGACCGGGCGACCCGGTCCCGGGTGGCGCGGTGGCCCTCCAGCAGCACCTCGGCCGCCGTCACGGGCACGTCGCAGTGGGAGGCCGACTCGGCCTCCTGCTGCTGGGCGTGCTCGCGCATGTTTTTCACAACACCAGTGTTGCGTAATTACTTCCGTCGGGACAAGCCGTGATCCATGCCTCACCGGTGTCATCGATCACGCAGGTAAGCCTTACCTGACCAGCCGAAACGATCATCGAGGCCGCCGTACGGCCGGTTCGTGAGCGCCTCTTACACTCGCCGGTATGCACTCCGAACCCGCGGTCCAGATCGCCGGGCTGGTCAAGCGCTACGGCGACAAGCCCGCGGTGGACGGCCTCGACCTCACCATCGCACGCGGCGCGATCACCGCCGTCCTCGGCCCCAACGGCGCCGGCAAGACCACCACCATCGAGACCTGCGAGGGCTACCGCCGCCCCGACGCCGGCACCGTCCGCGTGCTCGGCCTCGACCCGGTCGCCCAGAACGCGGCGCTGCGCCCCCGGATCGGCGTCATGCTGCAGTCGGGTGGTGTGTACGCGGGTGCCCGCGCCGTCGAGATGCTGCGGCACACCGCCAAGTTGCACGCCCACCCGCTGGACGTGGACGCGCTGGTCGAGCGCCTCGGCCTCGGTTCCTGCGGCCGGACCACCTACCGGCGGCTGTCCGGCGGCCAGCAGCAGCGGCTCGCCCTGGCCATGGCCGTGGTCGGCCGCCCCGAGCTGGTCTTCCTGGACGAGCCCACCGCCGGCCTCGACCCGCAGGCCCGCCGCGCCACCTGGGAGCTGGTCCGCGACCTTCGCCGGGACGGCGTGACCGTGGTCGTCACCACCCACCACATGGACGAGGCCGAGCAGCTCGCCGACCGCGTCGCGATCGTGGACCGCGGCCGGGTGATCGCCGACGGCACCACCGAGGAGCTGTGCCGCGGCGGCGCCGAGAGCGCCCTGCGCTTCGACGGCCCGCCCGGGCTCGACCTCGGCCCGCTGCTCAAGGAGCTGCCCGAGGGCGCCACCGCCGTCGAGACCGCCCCCGGCAACTACCGGGTCGAGGCGCCCGTCGACCCCCAGCTGGTGGCCACCGTGACCGGCTGGTGCGCGGCCTCCGGCGTCCTGCCCGAGCGGCTGTCCGTGCAGCGCCGCAGCCTCGAAGACGTCTTCCTCGACCTGACCGGACGGGAGCTCCGATCGTGAGTGCCACCGATTACGCCCCGAAGCCGGGCGCAGCGCCGGTCGGCCGGATGCTGCTCGCGCAGACCGCGTTCGAGACCCGCATGCTGCTGCGCAACGGCGAGCAGCTGCTGCTCACCGTGGTCATCCCCACCGTGCTGCTGGTGCTGTTCTCCGCGGTGGACATCGTCGCGGTGGAGGGCCCGGGCAAGCGGGTCGACTTCCTGGCCCCCGGCCTGCTCGCGCTGGCCGTGATGTCGACGGCGTTCACCGGGCAGGCCATCGCGACCGGCTTCGAGCGCCGCTACGGCGTGCTGAAGCGGCTCGGCGCGAGCCCGCTCCCGCGCTGGGCGCTGCTGACCGCCAAGACCGGCTGCGTGCTGGTCACCGAGGCGCTGCAGGTCGCGCTGCTGACGGTGATCGCGCTGGCGCTCGGCTGGTCCCCGCACGGCGACCCGTTCAGCGTGGCCGCGCTGCTGGTCCTCGGCACCGCCGCCTTCTCCGGGCTCGGCCTGCTGATGGCGGGCACCCTGAAGGCCGAGGCCACGCTGGCCGGCGCCAACCTGGTGTTCATCCTGCTGCTGCTCGCGGGCGGGGTGATCGTGCCGCTGAGCCGGTTCCCCGACGCCGTGCGGTCGGTGCTGGAGCTGCTGCCGATCTCGGCGCTCTCGGACGGCCTGCGCTCGGTGCTGCAGACGGGTGCCGGGGTGCCCTGGGCGGACCTCGGGATCCTGGCCGGCTGGGCCGTGCTCGGCCTGGCCGCGGCCGCCCGTCTCTTCCGCTGGGAGTAGGCCGCGCCTGCGACACGGCAACGCCCCCCGGCCTCATCCGGCCGGGGGGGCGTTGCCGTGTTCGGGTCGCGGTGCGTCAGCCCTGGCTGCCGCCACGACGCTTGCGGGCGATCACGACGAGCGCGCCACCGACCAGCAGCACGCCGCCGCCGGCCGCCGCGATCATCGGGGTCGCGTCGTTGCTACCGGTCTGGGCGAGCACCGGGCCGCTGCTGGTGGGCGCCGAGGAGGGCGTCGTGCTCGGGGTCGGGGTGGCCGACGGGGTCACGGTCGGCGTCGCGGTCGACGTCACGGTGGGCGTCGGCGTCGGCGTGGGGGTCTTCGTCGGCGTCACGGTGGGCGTCGGCGTGGGGGTGGGGGTCTTGGTGGGGGTGGGGGTCGGAGTCGGGGTGTGGCACGGCTCGATCGTCTTGGTCTCGTTGATGTTCCACCCCTTCTCGTTCGGGTTCTCCGAGGTGGTGACCACCAGGTTCGCCTTGATCGGGGCGGTGTGGTCCTTCACCGGGAAGGTGCCGTGGAACTCGGCGGGGAAGGCCTTGTTGTCCAGGACCTTGTCGCCGTCGATGGTGAGGCTGACGGTGTTCTTCACGTCGGCCTTGGGGCTGTAGTTGATCAGATCGATCACGATCTTGTCGCAGGTCACCGACCAACTCGGCACGTGTGCCGAGGCGTTGGTGGCCAGCGCCAGGGGCAGTAGAAATCCGGCCGCCGCCGTGCCGGCCAGTGCCGCCGCGCCGATCCCGATGTGCCGCTGCTGTCGCGCCATTACGCTGTTCCCCTCCGAATGGTCTTGTGCAGCAGGCGTGTTGAATGGTTCGCGGTGGCCCGCTACGACTGTCCGGGGGACTCTACCGGCACTCCCGCTTCCCGCCACACCCCGCCGTACGACCGGATTTCGCCTGTCCGTCCGGTCTTCGATGTGCATGACCAGCCCATCACAGTCGCCACCTCGCGGAACGCGGATTCGGCAGACTTGAATGAACTTCGTCACCTTCCAGACAGAACGGCGCCCCCGGTGATCGGGTTCAACCACTGGGGGTGCCGCTTCAATCAACCGACGAACATTCGGACTTTTCCTGCCTTATCAGGCCCTCTTGGCCTTGCGTCGGGCGGCCACCACGATCGCGCCACCGGCGGCGATCACCACGGCACCGCCGATCGCCGGCGGCAGCACGTTCTGTCCGAACAGTCCCTCCACGCCCCGGACGCGGCGGGGCGCCCCGCCCCAAGATCGCCCATAAAGCCACCTACCATGGACGTCGTGCTTAAGACCACCCCCTTCTCCCTGCTCGCCGAGCGCTGGCAGCCCTCCGCCGCGATGGTCCGGCGCGCCGCGTTCGCCGCGCTGGTGATGAGCGTGGTGATCGTCGTCACCGGCGGCGCCGTCCGGCTCACCGCCTCCGGCCTCGGCTGTACGACCTGGCCCCGCTGCACCGACGAGAGCCTGACGCCCACCGCCGAGATGGGCTTCCACGGCATCGTCGAGTTCACCAACCGGATGCTCACCTACGTGCTGAGCGCGGCGGTCGGCTGGGCGATCCTGGCCGCCCGGTGCGCCCGGCCGTGGCGGCGCAGCCTGACCAAGCTCGGCTGGGCCCAGTTCTGGCTGGTGATGAGCAACGCCGTGCTCGGCGGCATCACCGTGCTGACCGGCCTCAACCCGTACACCGTCGCGCTGCACATGATCGCCGCGATGGCCCTGGTCTGGGTCGCACTGCTGATGTGGGAGCGCAGCAAGGAGGGCGACGGCCCGCCGAAGCTCGCGGTCGCCCGCCCCATCCAACAGCTCTCCTATGTCCTGGTCACGGTCGTCGGCCTGCTGGTCGCGGCTGGCACCCTGGTCACCGGCGCCGGCCACCACCCGGGCACGCCCAAGGACAACAAGATCGTCCCGCGCATCCCGATCGACTACGACCGCCTCGCCCAGTTCCACGCCGACTTCGCCTTCGTCTCGGTCGGCCTGACCATCGCGATGATCTTCGTCTTCGCCGCGATCAAGGCCCCGCAGGCAGCCAAGTCCCGCACCAAGGAACTCCTCGCGGTCCTGCTCGTGCAGGGCGTCCTCGGCTTCATCCAGTACTTCACCGACGCCCCCGAGCTGATGGTCGGCCTCCACATGTTCCTGGCCACGCTGACCTGGATCGCCGCGCTGCGCATCCCGCTCGCCCTGCGCACCCGCGAGGACGAGGCCGCCGCCGGGCAGCCGGCCGACCGGACCCCGCAGACCGCGGCCGCCTGAGGGCGCCGGGTACGACACCGGAACGGCACCGGACAGCGCGAAGGCCCGGTTCCCCCGCACGGGGGGGGAACCGGGCCTTCGCATCGTCCGAGCGGGGCGTCAGCCGCCGAGCTGGATGCCGGCCATCCGCTTCCACTCGTACGGGCCGGTCTTGACCCTGAGGCCCAGCTCGCCCTCGAAGTCGTCGTGCAGGGTCAGCCCGGCCAGCTCCGCGGCCCGGCGGCCGACGGCGTAGCTGGGGGCCACCTGGTCGCCCCAGGCGCCGTCCGCGCCGACCACGACGATCCGGGTGGCCACGGCGCCGACGTACTCGACGACCGCGTCGGCGCTGCCGCCGTGCTGCTTGGCGAAGCTGGTCAGGTTCTTGGCGATGCGCTTGGCGCGGCGCTCGGTGCGGGCGTCCGGCGCGGCGGTGGCGGTCTCTGCGCTGCTCATGCCCGCATGCTACCCACCGGTACACGCCCTGGCGACGGGAGCGCCCTGTGCACCGGGACACATACTGGAGACGTGACGTTCAAAGGCTGGCCCTCCGAGGCGCTCGACTTCTACGAGCACCTGGAGGCCGACAACTCGAAGACCTTCTGGCAGGCCCACAAGGAGCAGTACGAGGACGCCGTACGGGCCCCGATGGAGCAGCTGCTCTCCGACCTGGAGCCGGAGTTCGGACAGGGGAAGATCTTCCGCCCGAACCGCGACATCCGCTTCAGCGCCGACAAGTCCCCGTACAAGACGCACATCGGCGCGCACCTGGAGAGCGGCGGCTACATCCAGCTCTCCGCCGACGGCCTGGCCTGCGGCAACGGCATGTACCAGCTCGCCCCGGACCAGCTGGAGCGCTACCGCGCCGCCGTCGCGGAGGACGTCACCGGCGCCGAGCTGGAACGGGTGATCGCCCGGGTGGAGAAGGACGGCCCGAAGGTGTTCGGCCGGGACTCCCTCAAGTCGGCCCCGCGCGGCTACCCCAAGGACCACCCCCGGATCGAGCTGCTGCGCCACAAGGGCCTGGTGGCCTGGCAGGAGTGGGAGCCCGCGAAGTGGCTGGGCACCCGCACCGCCTACACCCGGATCACCGCCTTCCTGCAGGCCTCCCTGCCGCTGCGGGACTGGCTGGACGGCCACGTCGGCCCCTCCGAGCTGCCGCCCCGCTGACGCACCGGAAACGGAAGAGCCCCGGTCCGAGGAGGACCGGGGCTCTTCCGCACGACGTCTACTTCACGAACGGGTCGATCGCGCACACCACGAACAGCAGCGACAGGTAGGTGATCGACCAGTGGAACAGCCGCATCTCCTTCAGCTTGGCGCCCACCACCCCGGCCTTGGCCCGCCCGTACAGCGCGTGCGCCTCGCGCAGCCAGAAGCCGCCGAGCAGCACCGCGGCGACGGGGTACAGCCAGCTCATGTGCCCCAGCGGCCACACCGCCAGCGAGGTCGCGACCATCACCCAGGAGTAGGCGACCACCTGCTTGCCGACCGCCACGTTGCCCTTGACGACCGGCAGCATCGGCACGCCCGCGCGCAGGTAGTCGTCGCGGACCTTCATCGACAGCACCCAGGTGTGCGGCGGGGTCCAGAAGAACACCACCAGGAACAGCGCCACCGCCACCCACGACACCGAGTCGGTCACCGAGGACCAGCCGATCAGCACCGGCATGCAGCCGGCGATGCCGCCCCAGACGATGTTCTGCGAGGTGCGCCGCTTCAGCCCGAGCGTGTAGACGAACACGTAGAACAGCAGCGCGCCCAGCGCCAGTCCGGCGGAGAGCCAGTTGACGCCCCAGCCGAGCACCGCGGTGGAGAGGACCGCGAGCGCGATGCCGAACACCAGCGCCTCGCGCGGCGACACCATCCCGGTGACGATCGGCCGGCGCTCGGTGCGGGACATCATCGCGTCGATGTCGCGGTCGATGTACATGTTGAGGGCGTTGGCGCCGCCCGCCGAGAGGTAGCCGCCGACGACGACCTTCAGGACCAGCAGCATGTTCGGCACGCCCTGCTGGGCCAGGAACATCACCGGCACGGTGCTCATCAGCAGCAGCTCGATGATCCGGGGCTTGGTCAGTGCGACGAACGCGCCGACACGGGCCCCGATCGGCCGGTGCGCAGGCGTCGCCCCGGTGACCCCGGCGGGACGGGTTTCGACGGCGGTCACTAACACCCCAACTGAAGATGAATCCTCGCAGGCGTCCACAGGAACGAAGGGTCCCGAATCGTCCGCTCTGCGCGTACCACGACACCATAGACGCTCCATATATCCCATCCGGCTCCGGGGTCCCCGGCGAGGCCGAACCGCACACCCCCGGGTGAACCGACTGGGTGAAGCCACGAACCGTCTCCGGCGGCCCCCGCTACCCCGTCCTGACCACCCCGGCGGCGGGCCGTCACGAAACAGGAGAGTCTGGGACAAAAGCAGTCATACGGGCCTAGTGGGAATCACCATGCGGAAATCCCGGTTGTCTCAGCACGGAGGGTGAGCCCCGGCCCGGACGGTAGGCTCGCACGCAGAAGCGGGATCTACCCTCCGTGACCGGCACCACCCAGCGTCGGGACCACAGCGCCGTGGCCGACCCGGTCCCCATTCACGGGGTCACTCTTCAATGGAAGGAGCCCTGAGACAGGGTGAGCACTGCGCCGACGAACGCATTCGAGTGGACCGATCTGGACGAGCGCACGGTTGACACCGCGCGAGTCCTCGCCATGGACGCTGTCCAGAAGGTCGGCAACGGGCACCCCGGGACGGCCATGTCGCTGGCCCCGGCCGCGTACCTGATCTTCCAGCGCTTCCTGCGCCACGACCCGACCGACCCGTCCTGGGTCGGCCGCGACCGCTTCGTCCTCTCCCCCGGGCACACCAGCCTGACGCTCTACACCCAGCTGTACCTCTCGGGCTACGGCCTGGAGCTGGACGACCTCAAGGCCTTCCGCGTCGCCGGCAGCCGCACCCCCGGTCACCCGGAGCACGGCCACACGGCCGGCGTCGAGACCACCACCGGCCCGCTGGGCCAGGGCATCGCCAACGCGGTCGGCATGGCGATGGCCGCCCGCTACGAGCGCGGCCTCTTCGACCCGCAGGCCCCGGCCGGCGAATCCCCCTTCGACCACACCATCTGGGCCATCGTCTCCGACGGCGACCTGGAGGAGGGCATCTCCGCCGAGGCCTCCTCGCTGGCCGGCCACCAGAAGCTGGGCAACCTGGTCGCGCTCTACGACGACAACCACATCTCGATCGAGGGCGACACCGAGACCGCCTTCTCCGAGGACGTCCTCAAGCGCTACGAGGCGTACGGCTGGCACGTCCAGCGGGTGACCCCGAAGTCCAACGGCGACATCGACGTGGCCGCCCTGGCCGACGCGCTGGCCGCGGCCAAGGCCGAGACCTCCCGCCCGTCGTTCATCGCGATGCGCACGATCATCGCCTGGCCCGCCCCGGACGCGCAGAACACCGCCAAGGCGCACGGCTCCGCGCTCGGCGCCGCCGAGATCGCCGCCACCAAGAAGGTCCTGGGCTTCGACCCGGAGAAGACCTTCGAGGTCAGCGACCAGGTCATCGAGCACGCCCGCCTGGTCATCAAGCGCGGCAAGGCCGCCCGCGACCAGTGGCAGCTGTCCTTCGACGCCTGGCGCGCCGCGGACGCGGACCGCGCCGCCGAGTTCGACCGCATCCAGGCCGGCGAGCTGCCCGAGGGCTGGAAGAAGGCCGTCCCGTCCTTCCCGGCCGGCAAGGACGTCGCCACCCGCAAGGCCTCCGGCGACACCCTCAAGGCGATCGGCGCGGTGATCCCGGAGCTGTGGGGCGGCTCGGCCGACCTCGCCGAGTCCAACCTCACCACCATCGACGAGGACAGCTCCTTCCTCCCCGAGGGCAACCCGCTGAAGTCGGCGAGCCCGTACGGCCGCACGATCCACTTCGGCATCCGCGAGCACGCCATGGGCTCGACCATGAACGGCATCGCCCTGCACGGCAAGACCCGTGTGTACGGCGGCACCTTCCTGGTCTTCGCCGACTACATGCGCCCGGCCGTCCGCCTGGCCGCGCTGATGAAGCTGCCGGTCACCTACGTCTGGACGCACGACTCGATCGGCCTCGGCGAGGACGGCCCGACCCACCAGCCGGTCGAGCACCTGGCCTCGCTGCGCGCCATCCCGGGCCTGGCCATGGTCCGCCCGGCCGACGCCAACGAGACCGCCGTCGCCTGGCGCACCGTCGTCGAGCGCCAGACCAGCCACCCGGGCCCGGTCGGCCTGGCCCTCACCCGCCAGGGCGTCCCGACCTTCGACCGCGAGGTCTTCGGCTCCGCCGAGGGCACCGCCAAGGGCGGCTACATCCTGGCCGAGGCCTCCACCGGTGACCCGCAGCTGATCCTGCTCGGCACCGGCTCCGAGGTCCAGCTGGCCGTCAAGGCCCGCGAGGTGCTGGAGGCCGAGGGCATCGCGACCCGCGTGGTCTCCATGCCGTCCTTCGAGTGGTTCCAGGAGCAGGACCAGGCCTACCGCGACAGCGTGCTGCCGCCGTCGGTCAAGGCCCGGGTGTCGGTCGAGGCCGGCATCGCCCAGGGCTGGCGCGAGCTGGTCGGCGACCACGGCCGCATCGTCTCGCTGGAGCACTTCGGCGCCTCCGCCGACTACAAGGTGCTCTTCGAGGAGTTCGGCATCACCGCCGAGCGCGTGGTGGCCGAGGCCCACAACGCCCTGCGCTCCCTCGAAGCCGTCAACCGCTAGCCGCCAGGGCCGCGTACCCGCCCGCACGCGAGTACGCGGCCCCCTCCGCCTACCCCACGAAGCAGAAGAACAAGGGACTGAAGCACCATGACTGACGCACTGAAGCGCCTCAGCGACGAAGGCGTTGCGATCTGGCTGGACGACCTCAGCCGCAAGCGGCTCAACTCCGGCAACCTGGCCGAACTGGTGCAGAACAAGCACGTGGTGGGCGTCACCACCAACCCGACCATCTTCCAGAAGGCGATCGCCGGCAGCGGCGACGACTCCTACGACGGTCAGCTGCGCGACCTCGCCGTCCGCAAGGTCACCACCGACGAGGCGATCCGCATGATCACCACCTCCGACGTGCGCGACGCGGCCGACGTGCTGCGCCCGGTCTACGACGCCTCCAACGGCCGCGACGGCCGGGTCTCCATCGAGGTCGACCCGCGCCTGGCGCACGAGACCGCCCCCACCGTGGCCGAGGCCAAGCAGCTGTGGTGGCTGGTCGACCGCCCGAACGTCTTCATCAAGATCCCCGCCACCAAGGCCGGCCTGCCCGCGATCAGCGAGGTCATCGGCCGGGGCATCAGCGTCAACGTCACGCTGATCTTCTCGCTGGAGCGCTACAAGGCCGTCATCGACGCCTACCTGACCGGCCTGGAGTCCGCCAAGGCCAAGGGCCTGGACCTCTCCCAGATCGAGTCGGTCGCCTCCTTCTTCGTGTCCCGCGTGGACACCGAGATCGACAAGCGCCTGGACAAGATCGGCGGCGACGCCAAGGACCTGCGCTCCAAGGCCGCCCTGGCCAACGCCCGCCTCGCCTACCAGGCGTACGAGGAGGTCTTCGGCAGCGTCGACGGCAAGACCGCCGGCAACGCGCGCTGGAAGGCCCTGGAGGCCGCCGGCGCCAAGCCGCAGCGCCCGCTGTGGGCCTCCACCGGTGTCAAGGACCCGGCCCTGCCGGACACCCTGTACGTCACCGAGCTGGTCGCCCCCGGCACCGTCAACACCATGCCCGAGGCCACCCTGGACGCCACCGGCGACCACGGCGTGATCACCGGCAACACCATCGTCCCCAACTACGCCGACGCCAAGGCCGTGCTGGACGCGATCGCCGCGGCCGGCGTGGACTACGACGACGTGGTCCAGGTCCTGGAGGACGAGGGCGTCGAGAAGTTCGAGCAGTCCTGGAACGAGCTGCTCGACACCGTCACCGCCTCGCTCGCCTCCTTCGCCGACGAGAAGTGACCCCTGCTCACAGCCAGCGCACGAAAGCGGAGCCCATCAAGTGAGCACTGATTTCCCTGAGTTGACTTCGGATTCGGACGCGGACGACCTCCCGCCCACCCCCGTCAACCCGCTTCGTGACCCCTCGGACCGACGGCTCCCGCGCATCGCGGGGCCGTCGGGTCTGGTCATCTTCGGGGTCACCGGCGACCTGTCCCGCAAGAAGCTGATGCCGGCCATCTACGACCTGGCCAACCGCGGTCTGCTTCCGCCGGGCTTCTCCCTCGTCGGCTTCGCCCGCCGCGAGTGGGACGACGAGGACTTCGCGAAGGAGGTGCACGACGCCGTCCGGGACCACGCCCGCACCCCGTTCCGGGAGGAGGTCTGGCAGCAGCTCGCCAAGGGCATGCGCTTCGTGCACGGCACCTTCGACGACGACGACGCCTTCGACAAGCTCCGCGCGACCATCGAGGAGCTGGACAAGGCCCAGGGCACCGGCGGCAACTTCGCCTTCTACCTGTCCGTCCCGCCGAAGTTCTTCCCGACGGTCGTCCAGCAGCTCAAGAAGCACGGTCTGGCCGACCCGCCGCAGGGCTCCTGGCGCCGCGCCGTCATCGAGAAGCCCTTCGGCCACGACCTGGAGAGCGCGCAGGAGCTCAACAAGGTCGTCCACGAGGTCTTCCCCCGGGACGAGGTCTTCCGGATCGACCACTACCTGGGCAAGGAGACGGTCCAGAACATCCTGGCGCTGCGCTTCGCCAACCAGATGTTCGAGCCGATCTGGAACCGGTCGTACGTCGACCACGTGCAGATCACCATGGCCGAGGACATCGGCATCGGCGGCCGGGCCGGCTACTACGACGGCATCGGCTCCGCCCGTGACGTCATCCAGAACCACCTGCTCCAGCTGATGGCGCTCACCGCCATCGAGGAGCCGGCCTCCTTCCACCCGAAGGCACTGGTCGCCGAGAAGCTCAAGGTGCTCAGCGCCGTCAAGCTCCCGGCCGACCTCGGCCGGCACACCGTGCGCGGCCAGTACGCCTCCGGCTGGCAGGGCGGCGAGGAGGTCGTCGGCTACCTGGACGAGGACGGCATCAACCCGGACTCCAAGACCGACACCTACGCGGCCATCAAGCTGGAGATCAACAACCGCCGCTGGGCGGGCGTCCCGTTCTACCTGCGCACCGGCAAGCGCCTGGGCCGCCGGGTCACCGAGATCGCGGTGGTCTTCCAGCGCGCCCCGTACCTGCCCTTCGACTCCTACGCGACCGAGGAGCTGGGGCAGAACGCCCTGGTCATCCGGGTCCAGCCGGACGAGGGCGTGACGGTGCGGTTCGGCTCCAAGGTGCCGGGCACCTCCTTCGAGGTCCGTGACGTCACGATGGACTTCGCCTACGGCGAGTCCTTCACCGAGTCCAGCCCGGAGGCGTACGAGCGGCTCATCCTCGACGTGCTGCTCGGCGACGCCAACCTGTTCCCGCGCCACCAGGAGGTCGAGCTCTCCTGGCAGATCCTCGACCCGATCGAGAAGTACTGGGACACCCACGGCAAGCCCGCCCAGTACGCGGCGGGGACCTGGGGCCCCGTCGAGGCGGACGAGATGCTCGCACGAGACGGCAGGAGCTGGCGCCGGCCATGAAGATCGACCTCACCAACACGACGTCGAGCAAGATCAACGCCGCGCTCATGGAGGCGCGCCGGGCCAGCGGCTCCACCGCCGCCGGCATGGTGCTCACCCTGGTGATCGTGACCGACGAGGGCAGCGCCTACGACGCCCTCAAGGCCGCCAACGACGCCTCCCGCGAGCACCCCTCGCGCACCCTCGCGGTGATCAAGCGCGCCGGGCGCTCGCCCCGGGCCCGCGCCGAGACCCGCCTGGACGCCGAGATCCTGGTCGGCTCGGACGCCGGCTCCGGCGAAACGGTCATCCTGCGCATGCACGGCGAGCTCGCCGCGCACGCCCAGTCGGTCGTCCTGCCGCTGCTGCTGCCGGACGCCCCGGTCGTGGTCTGGTGGCCGGACAACGCGCCGCTGCACCCGGCCCAGGACCCGCTGGGCTCGCTCGCCCAGCGCCGGATCACCGACGCCGTCACCGCCGAGTCCCCGGTCGGCCAGCTCGCCCAGCGGGCCCAGAGCTACACCCCGGGCGACACCGACCTGGCCTGGACCCGGATCACCGGCTGGCGCTCCATGCTGGCCGCCGCGCTGGACCAGCGGCCGTCCACGATCATCTCCGCGGTGGTCGAGGGCGAGTCCTACAACCCCAGCGTCGAGCTGCTCGGCCTGTGGCTGACCAACCGGCTGCACGTGCCGGTCGAGCGGGTCGTCACCGGCGGCCCCGGCATCACCGCGGTGCACCTGCGCACCACGGACGGGGACGTCACCCTGGACCGCCCGGACGGCCTGATGGGCACGCTCTCCATGCCCGGCTCGCCGGACCGCCAGGTGGCGCTCAAGCGGCGCGAGACCTCGGAGCTGATCGCCGAGGAGCTGCGTCGCCTGGACCCGGACGACATCTACGCGACGGCCGTGCGCACGCCCGTCGAGCGGCTGCGCGAGCCGGCCAACGCCGAGACCGCGGCGGCCGGGCTGGTCGCCCGGGAGGCCGCCGGGGACACCGGGGACGCCGCCGAGGACACGGTGGCCAACCCGGAGCGGATCACGTCCGACGCGTCGGACAAGAAGCCCGCCAAGAAGGCCGCCGGCAAGCGCACCACCAAGGAAAGCGCATGACCAACGCGACCCCGCAGCTGGTCGTCCACCGGGACAAGGAGCTGATGGCCCAGGCGGCCGCGGCCCGGCTGATCACCCGGATCGTGGACGCCCAGGCCGCGCGCGGCACCGCCTCGGTGGTGCTCACCGGTGGTCGCAACGGCAACGCCCTGCTGGCCGCGATCGCCGCCTCCCCGGCGCGCGACGCGGTCGACTGGGGCCGGCTGGACCTCTGGTGGGGCGACGAGCGGTTCGTGTCCGCCGCCGACCCGGACCGCAACGCGGTCCAGGCGCGGGCCGAGCTGCTGGACGCCGTCCCGCTCGACCCGGCGCGGGTGCACGAGATGCCCGCCTCGGACGGGCCGGACGGCTCGGACGTGGAGGCCGCCGCCGCCCGCTACGCGGAGGAGCTGGCGAAGGCGGCCGGGCCCGGCGACCGGCTGGGCGTCCCCGCCTTCGACGTGCTGCTGCTCGGCGTCGGCCCGGACACCCACGTCGCCTCGCTCTTCCCCGAGCACCCGGGCGTGCGGGAGACCGAGCTGACCGTGATCGGCGTGCGCGGGGCCCCCAAGCCCCCGCCGACCCGGATCTCGCTCACCCTCCCGGCCATCCGGGCCGCCCGTGAGGTCTGGCTGCTGGCCGCCGGCGAGGACAAGGCGGGCGCGGTCGCGCTGGCCCTGTCCGGACCCGGCGAGATCCAGGCGCCCGCCTCCGGCGCGTACGGTCGCAGCCGCACCCTGATGCTGCTGGACCGCGCCGCCGCCGAGCGGATCCCGCCGCAGCTCTACCCGCCGGCCTCGGCGTAGGGCCGGCAGGCAACGGCGAAGGGCGCCACCGTCGATGACGGTGGCGCCCTTCGCCGTTCCGGTCGCCTCAGATCTCGCCGCGGAGCTTCGCCAGCGCCTCGGCCAGGATCGCCTCGCCGTCGGCGTCGGTGCGCCGCTCACGGACGTAGGCGAGGTGAGTCTTGTACGGCTCGTTGCGCGAGGGAGCCGGCGGGTTGTGCTGGTCCTGCCCGGCCGGGAAGCCGCAGCGCGGGCAGTCCCAGGTGTCCGGGATCGCCGCTTCGGCGGCGAAGCTGGGCCGGGTCTCGTGCTTGTTGGCGCACCAGAAGGAGATCCGGTTGCGCGGGGCGGACTCGCCGCGCTCCGCCTCGCCCATCGGGCCGGCCCCAACCCTGCTGCCACGGATGGCATTGCCACTTGCCACGGTCTGACTCCCTGCGTACTGGTGCGCCGACCCGCCGCGGAGCGCGTCGGTGGCGAAAGTCGTCCTAGTGTAAGCAGGAGTTAAGGATCCGCCACCATCGCCTCCGCCCCCGACCGCTCCAGGATAGGCGCTCGGGCGACGGGGCGTCAGGCTTGTGTCAGCTCTGGTACTTCAGCACCAGGCCCAGGACGATGATGGAGGCGAACCAGCCCAGGCCGACCACGATGGTGATGCGGTCGAGGTTGCGCTCGGCCACCGCCGAGCCGCCGCCGGTGGACATCGCGCCACCGCCGAACATGTCCGACAGGCCGCCGCCCTTCCCCTTGTGCAGCAGCACCAGGAGGATCATCAGCAGGCTGAAGATGATCAGGGCAATCGAGAACCCGAGAACCACGACGGGACCAACTCTCTCGTATCTTCGGCGAAGGGGCCGGGCCGCGTACGGCGGTCCGACCCCAAAGCCTACGTTGCTGCAGCGGCGTTAGCCTACTGCCTGCTCACGGTAGCGCACGATCTTGACGAACTCGTCGGCGTCCAGCGAGGCACCGCCGATCAGGCCGCCGTCGATGTCGGGCTTGGCCATCAGACCGGCCGCGCTCGACGACTTGACCGAACCGCCGTACAGCACGCGGACCTTGCTGGCCAGCTCGGCGTCGTACAGCTCGGCGATCCGCTTGCGGATGGCCGCGCAGACCTCCTGCGCGTCCTCCGGGGTGGCCACCTCGCCGGTGCCGATCGCCCAGACCGGCTCGTAGGCGACCACGACGGTCTCGGCCTGGTGGGCCGGGACGTCCGCCAGGCCGCCGTCCAGCTGGGCCAGGGTGTACTCGACGTGGGTACCGGCCTTGCGGATGTCCAGCGGCTCGCCGATGCACAGGATCGGGGTGATCCCGGCGCGGTAGGCGGCCTTCACCTTGGCGTTGACGATCTCTTCGTTCTCGCCGTGGTACTGACGGCGCTCCGAGTGGCCGATCACCGCGTAGGTGCACTGGAGCTTGGCCAGCATCGGCCCGGAGACCTCGCCGGTGTAGGCGCCGCCGTCGTGCTGCGAGATGTCCTGCGAGCCGTACTTGATCTTCAGCTTGTCGCCGAAGACCAGGGTCTGCACCGAGCGCAGGTCGGTGAACGGCACCAGGACGGCGACCTCGACGGCCTCGTAGTCCTTGTCGGCCAGCGCGAACGCCAGCTTCTGGGTGTGCTGGATGGCCTCAAGGTGGTTGAGGTTCATCTTCCAGTTGCCCGCCATGAGCGGGAGACGGTCGGTCATGTGCTTTCAGTCCTCCAGAGCGGCGAGGCCGGGGAGGGTCTTGCCCTCCAGGTATTCGAGGCTGGCGCCGCCGCCGGTCGAGATGTGTCCGAAGGCGTTCTCGTCGAAGCCCAGGATGCGGACGGCCGCGGCGGAGTCGCCGCCGCCGACGACGGTGAACGCGTCGCTGTCCAGCAGGCCCTGCGCGACGGCCTTGGTGCCGTTCGCGTAGTCCGGGTGCTCGAAGACGCCCATCGGGCCGTTCCAGAACACCGTGCCGGCGTCGGCCAGCTTGGCCGCGTACAGCTCGCGGGTCTTCGGGCCGATGTCCAGGCCCTCCTTGTCGGCCGGGATCGCGTCCGCGGCGACGAGGTCCGGGTTCGCCGGGGTCTTGCCCTTCAGGTCCGGGAACTCGGCGGAGACCAGCACGTCGACCGGCAGGACGAACTCGACGCCCCGCTTCTCGGCCTCGGCCAGGTACTCCAGGCAGACCGGGATCTGGTCCGCCTGCAGCAGCGAGATGCCGACCTCGTGGCCCTTGGCCTTGAGGAAGGTGTACGCCATGCCGCCGCCGATCAGGATCCGGTCGGCCTTCTTCAGCAGGTTGTCGATCACGCCGAGCTTGTCGGAGACCTTGGCGCCGCCGAGCACCACCACGTACGGGCGCCGCACCTCGTCGGTGAGCTTCTTCAGCACGCCGACCTCGGTGGCGATCAGGTCGCCGGCGGCGTGCGGCAGGAGCTTCGGCAGGTCGAACACCGAGGCGTGCTTGCGGTGCACGGCGCCGAAGCCGTCACCGACGTACAGGTCGGCCAGGGCGGCCAGCTGCTCGGCGAAGGCGCCGCGCTCGGCGTCGTCCTTGCTGGTCTCGCCGGCGTTGAAGCGCAGGTTCTCCAGCAGCGCGACCTCGCCGTCCGCCAGCGCGGCGACGGTGGCCGCGGCGCTGTCGCCGACGGTGTCGGTGGCGAAGGCGACGTCCTTGCCGAGGATCTCGCCGAGCCGCTTGGCCGCGGGCGCGAGCGAGAACTTCGGGTCCGGCTCGCCCTTGGGACGGCCGAGGTGCGAGGCCACGACGACCTTCGCGCCGGCGGCGGCCAGCTTGGCGATGGTCGGGGCGACGGCGCGGATCCGGCCGTCGTCGGTGATCGTCTCGCCGTCCAGCGGGACGTTCAGGTCGGCGCGCACGAACACGCGCTTTCCTGCGACACCGGCTTCGATGAGCTCTTCGATGGTCTTCACGGGGATTCGGTTGCTCCTGGGGAGATGGTCGATGCGCAGAGGCGGCACGGCGCAGGGGCCGCCTGAGAAGTCCTTGAGCGCGGAGCGAGGGCCCGGTCGGCACGGTGCGCCGTCCGGGCCCTCGCCCCTACATCACGTCAGCTCCCACGCGTCAGAGCTGGCCACCGACGAGGGTGACCAGGTCGACGACGCGGTTCGAGTAGCCCCACTCGTTGTCGTACCAGCCGAGCACCTTGACCTGGTTGCCCTGGACCATGGTGAGCTGGCTGTCGAAGATGCAGGAGGCCGGGTCGTTGACGATGTCCGAGGAGACGATCGGGTCCTCGGTGTAGGCCAGGATGCCCTTGAGCGGGCCCTCCTGCGCGGCCTTCTGGAAGGCCGCGTTGACCTCGTCCTTGGTGACCTCGCGCTCCAGGGTGACGACCAGGTCCGTGATGGAACCGGTCGGGACCGGGACGCGCAGCGAGGTGCCGTCCAGCTTGCCCTTCAGCTCCGGCAGGACCAGGGCGGTCGCCTTGGCGGCACCGGTCGAGGTCGGGATGATGTTCTGGCTCGCCGCACGAGCACGGCGCAGGTCCTTGTGCGGGAAGTCCAGGGTGACCTGGTCGTTGGTGAACGCGTGGACGGTGGTCATCAGACCCTTGACGATGCCGAAGGCCTCGTTCAGCACCTTGGCCATCGGCGCCACGCAGTTGGTGGTGCAGGAGGCGTTGGAGATGACGTGGTGGTTGGCCGCGTCGTACTTGTCGTCGTTGACGCCCAGGACGATGGTGACGTCCTCGTCGGTCGCGGGCGCCGAGATGATGACCTTCTTCGCGCCGGCGGCGAGGTGCTTCTTCGCAGCCTCGGCCTTGGTGAAGATGCCGGTGGACTCGACGACGATGTCGGCGCCCAGGGCGGCCCACGGCAGGTTGGCCGGGTCACGCTCGGCGGTCACCTTGAAGGTGTGGCCGTCGACGGTGATGCTGTCCTCGGTGTGCGAGACCTCGGCCTGGAGGGTACCCAGGGTGGTGTCGTACTTGAGCAGGTGAGCCAGGGTCTTCGTGTCGGTGAGGTCGTTGACACCGACGATCTCGATGTCCGCGCCCTGGGCCTTGACCGCACGGAAGAAGTTGCGGCCGATGCGGCCGAAGCCGTTGATGCCTACCCGGATCGTCACGAACCGATCTCCTCGTTAGGTACGCCGGGCCGGAGCCCGACGGGGGTGAGATTTGGGAAGTCCCCGACCGCCTATGACCCTACCCCTCCGGGGCCTTTTGGGGCACATCGCGCCACCTCGTGAGACGTGGCGTGGCGTGCCCCGAAGGCGGTTCCGGGCCATCCGGCCTTGGTCCGGCGGGCAGTTGGTCCCGGGGCCAGTGGTCTCTACCAATTCGGGGGTTCGGCGGGCACCCGGAAACGACCCGGAAACGACGAAGGCCGGCACCCGGGGAGCCGGGTGCCGGCCGTGTCGTGATCACGGACCGCGGGCGTCAGTTCATCGCCATCTCGTCGGTCAGGCTGGCCTCGGTGCTCGGCAGGCCGAGCTCGGAGGCGCGCTTGTCCGCCATCGCCAGCAGGCGGCGGATCCGGCCGGCCACCGCGTCCTTGGTCAGCGGCGGGTCGGCGAGCGCGCCCAGCTCCTCCAGCGAGGCCTGCTTGTGCTGCATCCTCAGCTGGCCGGCCGCGGCCAGGTGCTCGGGCACCTCCTCGCCCAGGATCTCCAGCGCGCGGGCGACCCGCGCGCCGGCCGCCACCGCGGCGCGGGCCGAGCGGCGCAGGTTGGCGTCGTCGAAGTTGGCGAGGCGGTTCGCGGTGGCCCGCACCTCGCGCCGCATCCGGCGCTCCTCCCAGGCGAGCACCGACTCGTGCGCGCCGAGGCGGGTCAGCAGCGCGCCGATCGCGTCGCCGTCGCGGATCACCACCCGGTCCACGCCGCGGACCTCGCGGGCCTTGGCCGGGATGCCGAGCCGGCGGGCGGCGCCGACCAGCGCCAGCGCCGCCTCGGAGCCGGGGCAGGTGATCTCCAGCGAGGAGGAGCGGCCCGGCTCAGTGAGCGAGCCGTGCGCCAGGAAGGCACCGCGCCAGGCCGCCTCGGCGTCGCAGGTGGCACCGGAGACGACCGCCGGCGGCAGGCCGCGGATCGGACGCCCGCGCCCGTCGACCAGCCCGGTCTGGCGCGCGAGCAGCTCGCCGTCCTTGACCACGCGGACCACGAAGCGGCTGCCGCGGCGCAGCCCGCCGGGGGCCATCACGACGAGGTCGGAGGAGTGCCCGAAGATCTCCAGGAGGTCCTTGCGCAGCCGCCGTGCCGCCGCCCCGGTGTCCAGCTCCGCCTCGATCACGATGCGGCCGCTCACGATGTGCAGCCCGCCCGCGAACCGCAGGATCGCCGACACCTCCGCCTTGCGACAGCAGGCCCGGGTGACCGGGAGCCGGCTGATCTCGTCCTTCACCGCTGGAGTCATCGCCATGGCCCGATCCTTCCATGTGTCCGGAAAATCCGGTCGTACGCTGCCGCCAACAGCTCGGGGTCGTGTCGCGGCGTGCCGTCGGTGCGGGCCACCGAACCGAGCACCAGGGCGGCGCCCATCCGCTCGGCCGCCTTCTCCAGTCCGTCGAGGTCCGCCTGGCCGAAGGCGCCGCCGGTGACGGCTCGCTCGTCCACCAGGATCGCATCCACCGCGAGCTCCGGGGCGTGGTCGGCGATGACCTCCAGGTGGCGCTGCGGGGTGAAGCCCTCGGTCTCGCCGGGCTGGGGGGCGAGGTTCAGGGTGAGCAGGCGGCGGGCGCGGGTCTCGGTGAGCGCCTTGGCCAGCTCGGGCACCAGCAGGTGCGGCAGCACGCTGGTGAACCAGGAGCCGGGGCCGAGCACCACCCAGTCCGCCTCGCGGACGGCGGTGACCGCCTCCGGGACGGCGGGCGGCCCGTCCGGGAGCAGCCGGATCGACTGCACGGTGCCCGGGGTGACCGCGACGTTCGCCTGGCCCCGGACCGCCGACACCTCGCCGGGCAGCGCCGGGTCGTGGCCGCGCACGGTCGCCTCGATGTCCAGCGGCACCGCCGACATCGGCAGCACCCGGCCCTGGACGTTGAGCAGCCGGCCGACCCAGTCCAGGGCCTCCACCGGGTCGCCCAGCTTCTCCCACAGCGCGACGATCAGCAGGTTGCCGACGGCGTGGCCGCCGAGCTCGCCGTTGCCGGTGAAGCGCTGCTGGATCACCTCGGACCAGGTGCGGCCCCAGTCGTCGTCCCCGCACAGCGCGGCCAGCGCCTTGCGCAGGTCGCCCGGGGGCAGCACCCCCAGCTCGCTGCGCAGCCGTCCGCTGGAGCCGCCGTCGTCGGCGACGGTGACCACGGCGGTGAGGTCGCTGGTCAGGCGGCGCAGCGCGGACAGCGAGGCGGACAGGCCCTGGCCGCCGCCCAGCGCGGTGATCCGGGGGGCCGGATTGGCCCTGGCGGGACTGCTGCGCGGACGGCTCGGCGCCGGGGGCCGGGCCGGGCTGCCCGCCCGGTCACCGGTCCTGCTCTGCGTCTGTCGCCCGGGCACGTATCCCGCCACACATCACCTCGCGTTCCTCGGCCCCGCCACCGGCTCCGCCGGGGGCCCGGCAGGGAAGGCGGCGGTTACTCCCGTCCCATGTCACGGTGGACGAGCACCGTCTCGACTCCGTCGGCGATGAGACGCTTGGTCAGACGCTCGGACATGGCGACGCTGCGGTGCTTGCCACCGGTGCAGCCTACGGCAAGCGTCATGTAGCGCTTCCCCTCGCGTCGGTAGCCCTCGGTCACGATCCGCAACAGCTCGGTGTAGCCGTCCAGGAACTCGTTGGCTCCGGGCTGCCGGAACACGTAGTCGGCGACGTCCGTATCGGTGCCGGTGCGGGCCCGCAGCTCGGGCACCCAGTGCGGGTTCGGCAGGAAGCGGCAGTCCACCACGAGGTCGGCGTCGACCGGCAGGCCGTACTTGAAGCCGAAGGACATCACGGTGGCGCGCAGCTCGGGTTCGTCGTGGTCGGCGAACTGGGCGTCCAGCTTGGCACGCAGCTGGTGCACGTTGAGGTTCGAGGTGTCGATCACCAGGTCGGCCTCGCCGCGCAGGTCGCGCAGCAGGTCGCGCTCCTGGGCGATGCCGTCCACGATCCGGCCGTCGCCCTGCAACGGGTGCGGGCGGCGGACGTTCTCGAAGCGGCGCACCAGCGCGTCGTCGGAGGAGTCCAGGAAGACGACCCGCAGCCGGACGCCGCGCTTCTCCAGCTCGTCCAGCGAGGTGAGCAGGTCGTCGAAGAACTGGCGGCCGCGGACGTCCACGACGACGCCGATCCGGGCGACGTTGCCCTGGGACCGGGCGCCCAGGTCGACCATGGTCGGGATCAGGGCCGGCGGCAGGTTGTCCACCACGAACCAGCCGAGGTCCTCCAGGCACTTGGCGGCGGTGGAGCGGCCGGCTCCGGACATGCCGGAGATGATCACCAGCTCCGGCGCGTTCTCGGCCACGTCTGACACGGTCACTTCGGTTCCCCGCTCTCGGTCTTTCTGCTGGGGAGAACGCGCACGGCACGGCCGCCCTTCCCCGGCCCGGGCAGGCGGGCGGGGTCGGGGCACACCGGCTGACGGGCGGCGTCGGCCGTCATGGCGTCTCCTGGGATGGTGCGGTCTGGGGTGCTGCTGCCGCCGGCTCGGCGGCCTGGTCGGCCCCGTCCTCGATGATCTCGCCGGTCGCGGTGTTGACCGCGGGTGCGGCGGGTGTACGGGACGACAACGCCGCCGCAACAGTCTCCGCAGTGCGGCGTCCGATGCCGGGTACCGCGCAGAGTTCGTCCACGGTGGCGGCCCGGAGCTTCTTCAGCGAGCCGAAGTGCTTGAGCAGCGCCTGGCGGCGAGTCTCGCCGAGGCCCGGGACGGAGTCCAGCTCCCCGGCGGTGAGTCGCTTGGAACGCTTGTTGCGCTGGTAGCCGATCGCGAAGCGGTGGGCCTCGTCGCGGACCCGCTGGAGCAGGTAGAGGCCCTCGCTGGAGCGGGGCAGCACCACCGGGTCGTCCTCGCCGGGCAGCCACACCTCCTCCAGGCGCTTGGCCAGGCCGCACAGCGCGACGTCGTCGATGCCGAGTTCGTCCAGGGCGCGCTTGGCGGCCGCGACCTGCGGCTGGCCGCCGTCGACCACCAGCAGCTGGGGCGGGTAGGCGAAGCGCCTGGGGCGGCCCTCCTCGGTGCGCGGGCCGTCCTCGGGCTGCTCGTCCTCCTCGGGGACGGCCCACTCGCCGGTCTGCTCGCGCTCCTGGAGGTAGCGGCGGAAGCGGCGGCCGATCACCTCGTGCATGGAGCGGACGTCGTCCTGGCCCTCGAAGCCCTTGATCTGGAAGCGCCGGTACTCGCTCTTGCGGGCCAGGCCGTCCTCGAAGACGACCATGGAGGCGACCACGTCCTCGCCCTGGAGGTGGGAGATGTCGTAGCACTCGATGCGCAGCGGGACGGAGTCCAGCTCCAGCGCGTCGGCGATCTCCTGCAGGGCGCGGCTGCGGGTGGTGAGGTCGGAGGCGCGCTTGGTCTTGTGCAGCGCGAGCGCCTGCTGGGCGTTGCGCTGCACGGTGGCCATCAGGTCCTTCTTGTCGCCGCGCTGCGGGATGCGCAGGTCGACCTGGCTGCCGCGCAGGCCGGCCAGCCACTCCCGCACCGGTTCGACCGGCTCGGGCAGGGCGGGGACGAGCACCTCGCGCGGGACGGACTCGCCGCCGCCGTAGAGCTGCTGGAGGGCGTGCTCGACCAGGCCGGCGGTGTCGACGTCCTCGACCTTGTCGGTGACCCAGCCGCGCTGGCCGCGCACCCGGCCGCCGCGGACGTGGAAGATCTGCACGGCGGCTTCGAGTTCGTCCTCGGCGAGGGCCAGCAGGTCGGCGTCGGTGGCGTCGGCGAGCACGATGGCGTTCTTCTCCATCGCGCGCTTGAGGGCGCCGATGTCGTCGCGCAGCCGGGCCGCCTTCTCGTACTCCAGCTCGGCCGCGGCCTCCTGCATCTGCTCTTCCAGCCGGTGCAGGTAGTTGCCGGTGCGCCCGGCCATGAAGTCGCAGAAGTCCTCGGCCAGCTCCCGGTGTTCGTCCGCCGAGACCTTGCCGACGCAGGGCGCGGCGCACTTGCCGATGTAGCCGAGCAGGCAGGGCCGGCCGACCTGGCGGGCGCGCTTGAAGACGCCGTTGGAGCAGGTGCGGACGGGGAAGACGCGCAGCAGCAGGTCGACCGTCTCGCGGATGGCCCAGGCGTGCCCGTAGGGGCCGAAGTAGCGCACGCCCTTCTTGTGCGCCCCACGCATCACCTGGACCCGCGGGTACTCCTCGTTGAGGGTGACGGCGAGTTCCGGATAGCTCTTGTCGTCGCGGTACTTGACGTTGAACCGCGGGTCGAACTCCTTGATCCAGGAGTACTCCAGCTGGAGCGCCTCGACCTCGGTGCCGACCACGGTCCACTCCACCGAGGCGGCGGTGGTGACCATGGTCGCGGTGCGCGGGTGCAGGCCGGCCAGGTCCTGGAAGTAGGACGACAGGCGCGGCCGCAGGCTCTTGGCCTTGCCGACGTAGATGACCCGGCCGTGGGCGTCACGGAACTTGTAGACGCCCGGGGAGGTCGGGATCGCGCCGGGCGCCGGGCGGTAGGTGCTCGGGTCAGCCATGGGTCCACCGTACCGAGTGGGGACGGGGCCGCGGGGAGGAGATCAACTCGACGGGGGTCAACTGCTTCAGCTCGGGGTCACCTTGAGGTTCCCGCCCTCGACCGTGACGGTGTAGGCGGGCAGCGGGGAAGGGGCCGGGCCGTCCTGCACGGCGCCGTCGGCGATGCCGAAGCGGCTGCCGTGGCAGGGGCACTGGATCTGCTGGTTCTTCACCTGGTCCACGATGCAGCCGGCGTGGGTGCACTTGGCGCTGAAGGCCTTGTACTGGCCGGCGGTCGGCTGGGTCACCACGATCTTCTGCTCGCGGTACACCTTGCCGCCGCCCTCCGGTACGGCCGAGGCCGCGCCGAGGTCCACCGGGCCCTTGGCGGTGCCGCCGGAGCCGGAGGAGCCCGAGGAGGACGAGCTGCAGCCGGTCACGGCCACGGTGCCGCCGGCCGCCAGGACGGCCGCGGCCCCGCAGAGCAGGGTGCGGCGGGAGGCGGTGGGGCTGGTCTCGGGGGCCTCGGACATCGGTGCGCTCCTACGGTTGCTGCTGCTGCGAGGGACCACGGAAGTCTATGCCGCACGCGCCCCGCCGCTCCCGGGCCTCCCACTGTTCGGGCGGTCCGGGAGCGGCGGTACGGGCGTGGTTACTTCTTCGCCGCGGCGCGCTTGCGCGGTGCCGCCTTCTTCGCCGCCGCGGCGACCGGGGCGTCCGCGAAGTCGCTCGGCAGGATGTCCCGCAGGAACTTGCCGGTGTGGCTCTCCGGGACGGCGGCGATCTGCTCGGGGGTGCCCTCGGCGACGACCGTGCCGCCGCCGGAGCCGCCCTCGGGACCCATGTCGACGACCCAGTCGGCGGTCTTGATCACATCGAGGTTGTGCTCGATGACGATCACCGTGTTGCCCTTGTCGACCAGCCCGCTGAGCACCTTGATCAGCTTGCTGATGTCCTCGAAGTGCAGACCGGTGGTCGGCTCGTCCAGCACGTACACCGTCCGCCCGGTGGAGCGCTTCTGCAGCTCCGAGGCGAGCTTGACGCGCTGCGCCTCGCCGCCGGAGAGGGTGGGCGCGGACTGGCCGAGCCGGACGTAGCCGAGGCCGACGTCGTTGAGCGTCCTGAGGTGCCGGGCGATCGCCGGGACGGCCTCGAAGAAGGCCAGCGCCTCCTCGATCGGCATGTCCAGCACCTCGGCGATGGACTTGCCCTTGTAGTGCACCTCCAGCGTCTCCCGGTTGTACCGGGCGCCGTGGCAGACCTCGCACGGGACGTAGACGTCCGGCAGGAAGTTCATCTCGATCTTGATCGTGCCGTCGCCCGAGCAGTTCTCGCAGCGACCGCCCTTGACGTTGAACGAGAACCGGCCCGGCAGGTAGCCGCGGACCTTGGCCTCCTGGGTCTCCGCGAAGAGCCGGCGGACGTGGTCGAACACCCCGGTGTAGGTGGCCGGGTTGGAGCGCGGCGTGCGGCCGATCGGCGACTGGTCGACGTGCACCACCTTGTCCACCTGGTCGGTGCCGGTGATCCGGGTGTGCCGGCCGGGCACGCTGCGGGCGCCGTTCAGCTCCCGGGCGAGGTGGGTGTAGAGGATGTCGTTGACCAGCGTCGACTTGCCGGAGCCGGAGACCCCGGTGATCGCGGTGAAGGTGCCGAGCGGGAAGCCGACCGTGACGTCCTTGAGGTTGTGCTCGCGCGCACCGTGGACGGTCAACTGCCGCTTCTTGTCCCGCTCGCGGCGGGAGTCCGGGATCGGGATGGACCGCTTGCCCGAGAGGTACTGGCCGGTCAGCGACTCCTTGTTGCCGAGCAGCTGCTTCAGCGAACCGGAGTGCACCACCTTGCCGCCGTGCTCGCCCGCGCCCGGGCCGATGTCGACCACCCAGTCCGCGGTCTTGATGGTGTCCTCGTCGTGCTCGACCACGATCAGGGTGTTGCCGATGTCGCGCAGCCGCACCAGCGTCTCGATCAGCCGGTGGTTGTCCCGCTGGTGCAGGCCGATGGACGGCTCGTCCAGCACGTAGAGCACGCCGACCAGGCCGGAACCGATCTGGGTGGCCAGCCGGATGCGCTGGGCCTCGCCGCCGGACAGGGTGCCGGCCGCGCGGTCGAGCGAGAGGTAGTCCAGGCCGACGTCGACCAGGAAGCGCAGCCGCTCGTTGACCTCCTTGAGGACCCGCTCGGCGATCTGCTTGTCCCGGGCGTTGAGCTTCATCGCGCCCAGGAACTCGGCGCAGTCGCTGATCGACATCGAGGAGACGTCGGCGATCGACCTGTCCTCGACGGTGACCGCGAGCACCACCGGCTTGAGCCGGGTGCCCCGGCACGTCGGGCAGGGCACCTCGCGCATGTAGCCCTCGAAGCGCTCGCGGCTGCTGTCGCTCTCCGCCTCGGTGTGCCGGCGCTGGATGAACGGGACGGCGCCCTCGAAGCCGGTGCTGTACGAGCGCTCGCGGCCGAAGCGGTTGCGGTAGCGGACCTGCACCTGGTGCTTGTGCCCGTACAGCAGCGCCTTCTTGGCGCGGGCGGGCAGCCCGGCCCACGGGATGTCGGTGCGGAAGCCGAGCTCCTCGGCGAGCGCGTCGATCAGGCGCTGGAAGTACTCCTTGGCGTGCCCGGCCGACCACGGGTGGATCGCGCCCTCGTCCAGCGAGCGCTCCGGGTCCGGTACGACCAGCTCCGGGTCGACCTCCATCCGGTTGCCCAGGCCCGAGCAGTCCGGGCAGGCGCCGAACGGCGAGTTGAAGGAGAACGAGCGCGGCTCCAGCTCCTCGAACGACACGTCGTCGTACGGGCAGTAGAGGTGCTCGGAGTACATCCGCTCGCGCTCCGGGTCGTCCTCGGGGAGGTCGACGAAGTCGAGCACGACCATGCCGCCGGACAGCCGCAGGGCCGTCTCCACCGAGTCGGTGAGCCGCCGCTTGGCGCTCTCCTTGACGGTGAGGCGGTCGATGACCACCTCGACGGTGTGCTTCTCCTGCTTCTTCAGCTTCGGCGGCTCGGCGAGCTGGATCGTCTCGCCGTCGACGCGGGCGCGGGAGTAGCCCTTGGACTGGAGGTCGGCGAAGAGGTCGACGAACTCGCCCTTGCGCTCGCGCACCACCGGGCTGAGCACCTGGAACCGGGTGCCCTCGGCGAGCTCCAGCACCTTGTCCACGATCGCCTGCGGCGACTGCTTGGCGATCGGGCGGCCGCAGTGCGGACAGTGGGGCTTGCCGATCCGGGCGAACAGCAGGCGCAGGTAGTCGTAGACCTCGGTGATGGTGCCGACGGTCGAACGGGGGTTGCGGTTGGTGGACTTCTGGTCGATCGAGACGGCCGGGGAGAGGCCTTCGATGAAGTCCACGTCGGGCTTGTCCATCTGCCCGAGGAACTGACGGGCGTAGGACGACAGCGACTCGACGTACCGGCGCTGGCCCTCGGCGAAGATCGTGTCGAAGGCGAGCGAGGACTTGCCGGAGCCGGAGAGGCCCGTGAAGACGATGAGGGAGTCGCGGGGCAGGTCGAGCGAGACGTTCTTGAGGTTGTGCTCGCGAGCACCGCGGACGATGAGGCGGTCGGCCACTGCTTCTGGCGCCTTTCTCCGGGGCGAGACGGCTTGCGGTGAGATTCGGTACTTCTTCCAGGATGCGGCAGCCAGCCTATAGCTCAGACGTTCGAATCTCGACTCTGTCCAGTGGAGACCACCCGAACGAGTGAGGGCGGGGCCGGGACGGTCCGTACCCACACCGTGCGCGTACCGAAAAACTCCCTGCTCAGGGCCCGGATCCGGCGGTAGCGTCGACTGGTCAACGAGCGAAGCCCCCTGCGGGCAACGCGCAGTCTCCCGACAGAAGGCAGATTCGATGACCGACCCGCAGTCCGCCGCCGCCTCCGCCGCCGCCTGGCTCGGCCAGGTCGAGGAGAGCACCCAGCGCCTGCTGCAGACCGTCTCCGGGCTGGAGCCCGGGGCCGTCGCCGAACCCTCCGCGCTCCCCGGCTGGACCCGTGGCCACGTGCTGGCCCACCTCGCCCGCAACGCCGACTCCCTGGTCAACCTGCTGACCGGCGCCCGCACCGGCGCCGACATCCCGCAGTACGTCAGCAACGAGGCCCGTGACCAGGACATCGAGCGCGACGCGCCCCGCCCGCTGGAGGTCCACCTCGCCGACCTGCGCGAGTCGCACGCCCGCTTCACCGAGGCCGCCGCGCTGCTGACCCCGCAGGCCTGGACGGCAGAGGTGAAGCACCGCTCCGGCTACGTCTTCCCGGCCTCCGACATCCCGCACAAGCGCCTGCTGGAGGTCGAGTACCACCACGTCGACCTGGCCGCCGGCCACGGCCCGGGCGACTGGCCGCAGGAGTTCGCCGTCGAGGAGTTCCACCGGCTCGTGGAGAAGCTCCACGGCCCCGGCCTGCCACTCGTCGAGGTGCGCGCCGAGGACACCGGGAGCTTCGGCCTGATCGGCACCGGCACCCCCGCGCTGACCGTCGAGGGCCCGCAGCGCGCTCTGACCGCCTGGCTCTCCGGCCGCTCCGACGGCGCCGGCCTGCGCCGCACCCCCGACACCGCCCTCCCCCCGCTTCCCCCGATGGGCTGACGGCGCGAGGATGATCCTGAACCCTGTTGGCGGGTCCGGACTAGGACGAGGAGCGGACGGATGACGTACCACGGAGCGGTCAAGGTCGGCGGGCCGCCGGACGTACGGGAACTGGCCCACCTGATCATCACCAAGGTGGCCGTCGGCCCGTACGACAACAACGCCTACCTGCTGCGCTGCCGGGCCACCGACGAGCAGCTGCTGATCGACGCCGCCGCGGACGCCCCGGTGCTGCTGGAGACCGTCGGCGACGAGCTGGAGACCGTGGTCACCACCCACCGGCACCACGACCACTGGGCCGCGCTGGCCGAGGTGGTCGCCACCACCGGCGCCCGCACCGCCGCCGGCGAGCAGGACGCCGAGGGCATCGACGTGCCCACCGAGCTGCGGCTCGCGGACGGCGAGCGGCTGCGGGTCGGCGACGTCGAGCTCACCGTCCGGCACCTGGTCGGGCACACCCCCGGCGCCATCGTGCTGATCTACGACGACCCGCAGGGCCACCCGCACGTCTTCACCGGCGACTGCCTCTTCCCCGGCGGCGTCGGCAACACCTGGGGTGACCCGGAGGCCTTCAAGAGCCTCTTCCGGGACGTCAACGAGAAGATCTTCGACGCCCTGCCGGACGAGGCCTGGGTCTACCCCGGCCACGGCAACGACACCACCCTCGGCGCCGAACGCCCGCACCTCGACGAGTGGCGCGAGCGCGGCTGGTAGCGGCTTCCGGGCCGGTCGGCGCAGGTCGGCGCCCACAGAACTGAGCCCCGCCGCCGGATCGCATCCGGCGACGGGGCCCCGACTCGTTCGGTGTCGGTCAGGCGTCGAGCTTCGCGGGCTCGGCCTGCTCGGCGCGCTCGGCCGGTTCGGCCTTCTTCGAGGCGCGCAGGCTGGTGAAGGTGGTGACGGCCAGCACCACCACGATGAAGCCCAGCGAGAACGGGATGCCGATCTCCGGGGCCCACGTCGCGCCCGCCTCGTGCGCGGCGTGCAGCACCAGCTTCACGCCGATGAAGCCGAGGATCACCGACAGGCCGTAGCTCAGGTGCACCAGCTTCTTCAGCAGGCCGCCGATCAGGAAGTACAGCTGGCGCAGACCCATCAGGGCGAAGGCGTTGGCGGTGAAGACGATGTACGGGTCCTGGGTGAGGCCGAAGATGGCCGGGATCGAGTCCAGCGCGAACAGGACGTCCGTCGTGCCGATCGCCAGCATGACGATCAGCATCGGGGTGATCAGGCGGCGGCCGTGCTCACGGACCAGGAGCCTGGTGCCGCGGTAGCCGTCGGTCGACGGGAAGCGCCGGGTGATCGACTTGAGCAGGCGGTTCTCCTCGAACTCCTCGTCCTCCTCCTCGGCCCGCGCCTCCTTGATCAGCTTCCAGGCGGTCCAGATCAGGAAGGCACCGAAGACGAAGAACACCCAGGAGAACTGGGTGACCAGTGCGGCGCCGCCGGCGATGAACGCCGCGCGGAGCACCAGCGCGATGATCACACCGAACATCAGCACGCGCTGCTGGTAGATCCTCGGCACCGCGAACTTGCCCATGATCAGGATGAACACGAAGAGGTTGTCGACGCTGAGCGACTTCTCGGTGATGTAACCGGCGAAGAACTCACCCGCCGGCTGCCCGCCGGAGTGCCACCACAGGAAGCCGCCGAACAGCAGCGCCAGCACGACCCAGACGGCCGTCCAGATCCCGGCCTCCTTGATCGAGACCTCGTGCGGCTTGCGGCCGCCGATGAAGAAATCGGCCACGACGAGTGCGATCAGCACACCGATCGTGGTGGCCCACATGGTTACGGAAACGTCCATTACTGCTCCTCCGGCAGCTAGGCGAGACAGGTCGTCACTGCCGGAGGTCTCTTCCGCCCATCGGGCCAGCGCCCCGGGATGCCGCGACGGGCACCCGTGATGACGGGGTCGGCTGTCGAGGAATACTCCCCTCCGCTGCCATCGAGAGTAACAGGACGGGCAAAGAAAGGTAAAGAAGGTAAAGACCCGTCAGGAACGACGACCCGGGATGACCGCCGGGGGCGGCGTCAGAGGAACGGCTCGATCGCCGGCAGCAGGTCCTGGAACGTGCGCCCCTTCGCCGGGGCACCGATCGCCTGCATCTCCCAGCCGCCGTTGCCGTCCCGGACCACCTTGGCCATGATCTGCCCGGTGTGCGGCCCGCCGCCCGCCAGCTCGTACCGGGCCAGCTCCAGCCCGGTGGTCTCGTCCACCAGCCGGCAGTGCGCCCGCTGCACCTCGGCGAAGGTCTGCCCGGTGTACGAGCTCACCGTGAACACCACCTGGGTGATGTGCGCGGGCACGTGCATCAGGTCGACCAGGATCGCTTCGTCGTCCTCGTGGCCCGAGCCGCCCTGCAGGTTGTCCCCGGTGTGCCGGACGGAGCCGTCGTTGCTCTCCAGGTGCTGGAAGAACACCACGTCGGACGGGGTCCGCTCGGCGTACAGCAGCGCCGAGGCGTCCAGGTCGATCGTCCTGGTACGACTGCCGAACAGGCCCCGCTTGGGGGCGGCCTGCCAGCCGAGGCCCATCCGGACCACGGTCAGGGCGCCGCCCTGCCCCTTCTGGAGGCTGACCCGCTGCCCCTTGGCAAGGTTCACCGACACGACGTTGTCCTCTCTGCCGGCCACGCGGTCACTGCCGCCCGGCTCCCCTGGAACACCCCGTCGCCGTCCCCCGGCTGAGGCCCCCTCTGCATACGGCCCGCGCCCGTCCAATGAGCGCGATGCCGCAGGCCAGCCTAGGCCCTGCGACACCCCCGCCTCCTCAGGGTTTCCCCGTTTGTGGCAAGGCTGAGACACCGCCGGGCTTGACCGGTGCCATTCCGGCCAAGCCCGGGCGCCCCGGTCGGGCGGCTACGCCACGCCGGCCTCGCGCATCTGCCGCAGCTCCTTCTTCAGCTCCTTGACCTCGTCGCGCAGCCGGGCCGCGACCTCGAACTGCAGGTCGGCGGCGGCCGTGTGCATCCGGTCGGTCATCTCCTGGATGAGGTCCGCCAGCTCGGCCGCCGGCAGGGACTTGGCGGGCTTGCGCTCCGCGCCCAGCGCCGGCACCGGGGCCTTGCCCTTCCCCGGGCTGCGGTAGCCGGTGGACAGCAGCTCGTCGGTGTCCACGTCCTCCCGGGCGAGGGTGTCCAGGATGTCGCCGATCTTCTTCCGCAGCGGCTGCGGATCGATCCCGTGCTTCTTGTTGTAGGCCTGCTGCACGGCCCGGCGGCGGTTGGTCTCGTCGATGGCCTTCTCCATCGCCGCGGTGATCCTGTCCGCGTACATGTGGACCTGACCGGAGACGTTGCGGGCCGCGCGGCCGATCGTCTGGATCAGGGAGGTGCCGGAGCGCAGGAAGCCCTCCTTGTCCGCGTCCAGGATCGCCACCAGCGAGACCTCGGGCAGGTCCAGGCCCTCGCGCAGCAGGTTGATGCCGACCAGCACGTCGAAGCGGCCCGCCCGCAGCTCGCGCAGCAGCTCCACCCGGCGCAGGGTGTCCACGTCGCTGTGCAGGTACCGGACCCGGATGTCCAGGCCGAGCATGTAGTCGGTGAGGTCCTCGGCCATCTTCTTGGTCAGCGTGGTGACCAGCACGCGCTCGTCCCGCTCGACCCGCGTGCGGACCTCGTGCACCAGGTCGTCGATCTGGCCCTCGGTCGGCTTGACGATCACCTCGGGGTCGATCAGGCCGGTCGGGCGGATGATCTGCTCGACCTGGCCGTCGCCCCGCGACAGTTCGTACTGGCCGGGCGTCGCCGACAGGTACACCGTCTGGCCGACCCGCCCCAGGAACTCCTCCCACTTCAGCGGGCGGTTGTCCATCGCGGACGGCAGCCGGAAGCCGTGCTCGACCAGCGTGCGCTTGCGCGAGGCGTCGCCCTCGTACATCGCGCCGATCTGCGGGACGGTCACGTGCGACTCGTCGATGACGAGGAGGAAGTCCTCCGGGAAGTAGTCGAGCAGGGTGTTCGGCGGGGAGCCGGGCTCGCGGCCGTCGAAGTGCATCGAGTAGTTCTCGACGCCCGAGCAGGTGCCGATCTGGCGCAGCATCTCGATGTCGTAGGTGGTGCGCATCCGCAGCCGCTGGGCCTCCAGCAGCTTGCCCTGCTTCTCCATCCGGGCGAGCGTCTGCTCCAGCTCCTGCTCGATGCCGGTGATCGCGCGCTCCATGCGCTCGGGGCCGGCCACGTAGTGCGAGGCGGGGAAGACGTAGACCGAGTCGTCCTGGCTGATGATCTCGCCGGTGAGCGGGTGCAGTGTGTAGAGCGCCTCGATCTCGTCGCCGAACATCTCGATCCGGACGGCGAGCTCCTCGTAGACCGGGAAGATCTCGATGGTGTCGCCGCGCACCCGGAAGGTGCCTCGGGTGAAGGCGACGTCGTTGCGGGCGTACTGGATGTCCACGAAGCGGCGCAGCAGGTCGTCCCGGTCGATCTCCTGGCCGACCTTGAGCGGCACCATCCGGTCCACGTACTCCTGCGGGGTGCCGAGGCCGTAGATGCAGGAGACGGACGCGACCACGATCACGTCCCGGCGGGTGAGCAGCGAGTTGGTCGCCGAGTGGCGCAGCCGCTCGACCTCCTCGTTGATCGAGGAGTCCTTCTCGATGTAGGTGTCCGTCTGCGGGACGTACGCCTCGGGCTGGTAGTAGTCGTAGTACGAGACGAAGTACTCGACCGCGTTGTTCGGCAGCAGCTCGCGGAACTCGTTCGCCAGCTGCGCGGCCAGCGTCTTGTTCGGCGCCATCACCAGGGTGGGCCGCTGCAGCTTCTCGATCATCCAGGCCGTGGTGGCCGACTTGCCGGTGCCGGTGGCACCGAGCAGCACGACGTCCTTCTCCCCTCCCCTGATCCGCCGCTCCAGCTCGGCGATCGCCGCCGGCTGGTCACCGTTCGGTTGGAAGGGACTGACGACCTCGAAGGGCGCCACGGACCGCTCAATACTCGTGATGGGACGCACGACTCCACCGTACGACCCACCACTGACAGCCGGGGGTGCTTCGGTCAGGCCGCGTGCGCCTCGAACCTTATGGCGGGCTCTCGGGCGGGGTCGATGCGGACGACCGAGTCGAAGGCGGCGGCGAGGCGCTCGATCAGCGGCAGCGTCGGATCGATGCCGCTTTCCTCGATGCTCTCGACCGTCTCCTCGTCCAGCCCGGCCCGCTGGGCGAGCTGGGCCGGGCTCCAGCCCAGGGCGGACCGGCGGACGTACACGGCCTCGGCCAGCGCCATCCGCCGCCCGGCCGCCCGGTACTCCTCGCTCTCACGGTGCTCCGGGGGCACGACCCACCGCGTGTGATAGCCGCTGCTCACCGCTGCTCCTCCCGGTCGTACACCTCGTGGTCGGCTGCGGGCCGGTGCTCGGCCTCGCACACCTTCTGGGCTCGCCGTGCCCGCTCGACCTGGTCCGTTTCGCGGTTCCTAGTCTTGCGGAAGACCGTCAGCAGCACAGCTCTCCGCCCGGGTGCGAGCCAGTATGTGATCCGCACCGGGCCGACCCGCAGTTCCCGCAGACCACCGCCGAGGTGGCTGGAGAGCGGGAACGGCAGGAGCTCGCCGTCCTCCGCCAGTCGGTCCGCGGCGCGCTCGGCCGCACGGTATTCGGGGAGCGGGCACTGACGCAGCCACTCGCGCACCTCGGGCTCGATCTCGACCGAGTAGCCCGCTCCGGGCCCGCCACCGGTCATGCGCCCCCCTTCGCTCCGCAAGGAGCAACGCGTGACGGGGGCCGGGGTTACGGGCGGGGCCTACTTGGCGCTGTCGCGGGCCAGGGCGACGAGGCGGGAGATCGCGCGCAGGTACTTCTTGCGGTAGCCGCCGCGGAGCATGTCCTCGGGGAAGACCCGGTCGAAGGGGATCCCGGAGGCGGTGACGGGCAGTTCGCGGTCGTACATGCGGTCGGCCAGGACGACCAGGCGCAGGGCGGTGGACTGGTCGTCGACCTGGTGCACGCCGCGCAGGCAGACCGCAGTGACGTCGTCCAGCAGCGCGCCGTAGCGGCTGGGGTGGACGGCGGAGAGGTGGGCGAGCAGGGCGTCGAAGTCGTCCAGCGAGGCACCGGGGGTGCGGGCGGCGGCGGCCTCGACGGCCTCGTCGGAGTACGGCGGCGGGGCGTCGGGCAGGCCGCGGTGGCGGTAGTCCTGGCCGTCGATCCGCAGCGGGCGGAAGTGCGCGGACAGGCCCTGGATCTCGCGCAGGAAGTCGGCGGCGGCGAAGCGGCCCTCGCCCAGCTTCTCGGGCAGGGTGTTCGAGGTGGCGCACAGCTTGACGCCGTTGTCGACCAGGCGGCCGAGCAGGGTGGAGACCAGCACGGTGTCGCCCGGGTCGTCCAGCTCGAACTCGTCGATGCAGAGCAGCGTGTGCCCGGAGAGGGTCTGCACGGCCTGCTGGAAGCCGAGCGCGCCGACCAGGTTGGTCAGCTCGACGAAGGTGCCGAAGGCCTTCGGCCCGGGGGCGGAGTGCCACAGCGAGGCGAGCAGGTGGGTCTTGCCGACGCCGTAGCCTCCGTCGAGGTAGACGCCGGCCGGGCCGGTGGGCGCGGGGGCGGAGCGGCGGAACCAGCTGCGCTTGGGTGCGGAACCGTTTCCTCCCGCGAGGGTGGCCGCGAACTGCTCCAGGACCTGGACGGCCTCGTACTGGCTGGGCTGGCTCTGGTCCGGGATGTACGACCCGAAGCTCACCTCGGCGAACCGGGGCGGCGGGACCATCTCGGCGACCAGCCGCTCGGCGGGCACGACGGGACGGCGGTCGGTGAGCGCGATCGGGGAGCCGGCCGCGCTCGCGGTGGCTATGGACTCGGTCGCGGTGTCGGGGCGGGAGGCTGCGGGCACATCAGTAGAGGGTACGCCTGGTCCCGGTGGCCTCCGAACCGCCTCCGGACGACCTGCGGTGGAACACTGAGGGCATGCAACAGTTGATCAGCCCGCTGGGTGAGCCGGTCGCCGATCCGGCCGCACTGGAGTCGCTCGCCGCCGTGTACGCGTACCCCGAACAGGTGAATCGGGGCCGCCCCTGGCTGCGCGCCAACATGGTGGCCGGCCTGGACGGCGGGGCACGGCTCGACGGCCTGTCCGAGGGGCTCTCCGGCGACGCCGACAAGCGGATCTTCGGGGTGCTGCGGGCGCTGTCGGACGTGGTGCTGGTGGGCGCGGAGACGGTCCGCGCGGAGGGCTACCGGCCGGCCCGGGCCCGCAGGGAGTTCGCGGCGGCCCGGGCCGCGGCCGGACAGGCCCCGGCGCCGGTGATCGCGATCGTGACGCGCTCGCTGGAGCTGGACCTGACCGCGCCGCTGTTCACGGAACCGCTGGTCAGGACGGTGGTCATCACCACCGAGGACGCCCCCGAGGAGCGCCGCCGGGCGGCCGCCGAGGTGGCCGACGTGGTACTCGCCGGCACCGGCTCGGTGGACCTGCGGGCGGGCGTGGCCGCGCTGGCCGAGCGGGGCTGGACCCGGCTGCTCACCGAGGGCGGCCCGCGCCTGCTGGGGCAGCTCGCGGCGGCGGACCTGCTGGACGAGCTGTGCCTGTCGCTCGCCCCGCTGCTCACCGGCGGCGACGCGCCGCGCATCCTCCGCGATGCGGAAATGCCTGACGTGCAGCGGATGCGGCTGGTCTCATTGATCGAGCAGAAAGGATTCCTCTTCACCCGCTACCTGCGTCACCTGGGTTCGGAATGACCCCGTGACCCCCCGCTCGTGATCCCGTTATGCGATGCCGGGGCCCGGGGGCCGGCCACTGGAAGGGACTCACGTGTTCAAGACGGTACTGATGATCGAAAAGGCTCTCTCGGACGCGGACGTGGAACTCGTCACCACGCTCCACAGCGACGAGAAGGTCTCCTTCGTCGTCCTGATGCAGCCGCGCGGCAAGCAGGACGAACTGCTGCGGGCGCTCGACGACGTGGCCCTCGGCCACCTCGACAAGGTGAGGCACGAGCACGACGAGTCCGAGAGCGGGCCGACCGTGGCCACCGAGTCGCTGGAGCACAGCCTGCGCCACCTGCGCGCGGCCGGGGCCGAGGCGGTGGGCGAGCTGGTCGAGGACAAGCCCCTGGAACGGCTGCGCGCGGTCGTCGAGGAGCACCGGGCGGACGAGGTGGTGGTGCTCACCTCACCGCACTTCGTGGAGGAGTTCTTCCACCGCGACTGGGCCTCGCAGGCCCGGCACAAGGTGGGGGTCCCGGTGCTGAGGCTGTTCGCCAGCGACTCCTAGCTGCGGGCGCCGGTGGTGCAGAATCGTCCTTGCGGTCCGCCCGCGAGGACGGTTCCCACGTCGGCTCCCACGCCGACGGGTGCCGAGCCGTCCGCCCGACCTGTCTGCCCCCGCCCGTACGGAGCCACGCCTTGAACGACGCCGCGCACGACCTGCACGCCCCGCACTTCATCGGCATCGGCGGCGCCGGGATGTCCGGCCTGGCGAAGATCCTCGCAGTGCGCGGTGCCAGCGTCTCCGGCAGCGACTCCAAGGAGTCCGAGACCGTCCTCGCGCTGCGCGCCCTCGGCGCCACCGTGCACGTCGGCCACGCCGCCGAGCACGTGCCGGACGGCACCAGCAGCGTGGTCGTCTCCAGCGCGATCCGCGCCGACAACCCGGAGCTGGCCGCCGCCCGCGAGCGCGGCATCCCGGTGGTGCACCGCTCCGACGCGCTGGCCGCGCTGATGGGCGGCCGCCGCGCGCTCGCGGTGGCCGGCACCCACGGCAAGACCACCACCACCAGCATGCTCGCCGTCGCCCTCGGCGAACTGGGCCTCGACCCGTCCTACGCGATCGGCGGCGACCTCGACGCGCCCGGCTCCAACGCCCACCACGGCACGGGGGAGATCTTCGTCGCCGAGGCCGACGAGAGCGACCGCAGCTTCCACAAGTACGCGCCCGAGGTGGCGATCGTGCTCAACGTGGAACTGGACCACCACGCCAACTACGCCTCGATCGACGAGATCTACGAGTCCTTCGAGACCTTCGTCGGCCGGATCGTCCCCGGCGGCACCCTGGTGGTCTCCGCCGACCACGACGGCGCCCGCGAGCTGACCTCCCGGGTGGCCGGCCGCGAGGGCCTGAACGTGGTCACCGTCGGCTCCGCCGAGGACGCCGACGTCCGGGTGCTCTCGGTGGTCGCCCGCGGCATGACCAGCGAGGTCACCGTCCTGCTGGACGGCACCGAGCTGACCTTCACCGTGTCGGTGCCCGGCCGCCACTACGCCCACAACGCCGTCGCCGCGCTGGCCGCCGGCGTCGCGCTGGACGTCCCGGCCGCCGACCTGGCCAAGGCGCTCGGCGCCTACACCGGCGTGCGCCGCCGCCTGCAGCTCAAGGGCGAGGCCGCCGGCGTCCAGGTGATCGACTCCTACGCCCACCACCCGACCGAGATGACCGCCGACCTGGAGGCGATCCGCGAGGGCCTGGACGGCGAGGGCCGGGTGCTGGTGGTCTTCCAGCCGCACCTGTTCAGCCGCACCCAGCAGCTCGCCGAGGAGATGGGCCAGGCCCTGGCGCTGGCCGACGCCTCCGTGGTGCTGGACATCTACCCGGCCCGCGAGGACCCGATCCCCGGCGTGACCAGCGAGCTGATCATCGACGCCGCCCGCCGGGCCGGCGCCGAGGTCACCGCCGAGCACTCCTTCGCCGCCGCCCCCGCCGTGCTGGCCGGCCTCGCCCGCCCGGGCGACCTGCTGCTCACCATGGGCGCGGGCGACGTCACCAACCTCGGGCCGGCCGTCCTCGACTATCTTGAGAGGGGCCTGGAGCACCTCGCGAACGTTGCTTCCAACGTCTGACGTACGTCCGTCCGACATCCACCGCGAACGGGAGCCGTGATGAGCTACGAGATCGAGAAGTCCGAGGCCGAGTGGCGTGCCGAGCTCAGCCCCGAGGAGTACCACGTGCTCCGCGAGGCGGGCACCGAGCGGCCGTTCACCGGTGAGTACACCGACACCAAGACGGTCGGCGTCTACGGCTGCCGGGCCTGCGGCGCGGAGCTGTTCAGCTCCGAGACCAAGTTCGACAGCCACTGCGGCTGGCCGTCGTACTACGCGCCGCTGGCCGAGGACCGGGTCCAGTACATCGAGGACACCACGCTCGGCATGCGCCGGGTCGAGGTGCGGTGCGCGCGCTGCGGCGGGCACCTCGGGCACGTCTTCGAGGGCGAGGGCTACGGCACGCCGACCGACCAGCGCTACTGCATCAACAGCGTCTCGCTGACGCTGCGGCCGGCCGAGTAGGCCGCGCGGCGAGGAGGCCCGGACACCCTGCGGCGGTGTCCGGGCCTCCGTGCTGTCCGCGGCCTCCAGGGCGTCCGCGGCGTCCGGGGCGTCCGGGGCCTCGTACCGCCGGGCCGTCGTACCCGGCGGGCCCTGCGGGCGCTACCCGGCGACCGGCTCGAAGCGGACCGGCAGGTGCACCAGGGCGCGGTGGAACGGACCCGGACGCCAGAGCAACTCCTCGGCGGGGGTGGCCAGTTCGAGGTCGCTGAGGCGGCTGCCCAGCTGCTCGATCGCGGTGATCGCGATCAGCAGGGCGGGGTCGCGGGCCGGACAGGCGTGCGGGCCGGCCGCCCAGGCCAGGTGGGCGCTCTCGCCGCTGCGCAGCCCGCCGCCGTCGGTGGGCGGTGCGGCCTGGGAGTTGGCGGCCGCGTAGGAGACCAGCAGGAGGGTGCCGGCCTTGATCTCACGGCCGTGGAACACGATGTCGTAGCGCGGGTAGTGCGCGGAGAGGTTGGCCAGCGGCGGCTCGTGCCAGAGCACCTCGTCGATCGCCTGGTGGGCGGTCATCGCGCCGCCGAACAGCGAGCCGGCGTAGCGGGCGTCGGTGAGCAGGCGCAGCAGGGCGTTGCCGATCAGGTTGGTGGTCGGCTCGTGCCCGGCGATCATGGTCAGGCTGATCTGCCGGATCGCCTCGTCGTCGTCCAGCCCGCGCGGGTGGGTGACGAACCAGGAGGCGAGGTCGTGCCGGGGGCGCTCGCGGCGTTCGGCGACCATGGCGGTGACCACCGCGAGGAGCTTCCCGTACGCGGCGCCCGCCTGCGCGGTGCCCTCGATCAGCCCGGTGATCGCGGCGACCACCTCGGCGTGCTGCGCCTCCGGCACGCCGAACCAGGTGGTGAGCACGGAGGCGGGCACCTGGCGGGCGTACTCGGCGATCAGGTCGGCGCGGCCGACCGCGGCGAAGCGGTCGATCAGCCGGTGGGCGGTCTCGGCGACCTGGCGCTGGAGCCGGTGCGGTTCGAACAGCGCGAGGGCGTCGGTGATCACCGCGCGGTAGCGCGCGTGCGTCTCGCCGTCGCTGAACAGGGCGGTCGGGCGGTAGCCGAGCACCGGCAGCAGCGGGGAGTCCGGCGGGACGGTCCGCTGCCAGGCCCGGGAGTCCTTGGAGAAGGTGTCGCTGTCGCGCAGCAGGTCCAGCGCGGCCTGGTAGTCGGTGACGAGCAGGGCCTCGACGCCGGGCGCGATCTCCACCGGGGCGACCGGGCCGTGCCGGCGCAGCCGCTCGTAGACGAGTTGTGGGTCGGCGGCGAAGACCGGGCCGTGGATCGGGATCGGGCGGGTCTCGACGGTCACGGGCACTCCTGGGTGACGGTGGAGGCGGTGGGCAGGGCGTCGAGGACGTGCTCGGCCAGCGCGATCAGCGCGTCCAGGCTGCCCTCGCGTTCGCGGGCGTCGCAGAGCAGGAGGGGGGTCGCGGGGTGCAGGTCCAGGTGGGCGCGGAGCACCTCGACCGGGTGGGCCGGCGCGTCCGGGAAGCAGTTGACCGCGACGGCGTACGGCAGGCCCTGCTCCTCGACCATGTCCATGATCTCGAAGGAGTCGGCCAGCCGGCGGGTGTCGGCGAGCACCAGCGCGCCCAGGGCGCCGCGGGCGATGTCCTGCCAGAGCGGGAAGAAGCGGCGCTGGCCGGGGGTGCCGAACATGTAGAGCACGACGTTGCCGGGCAGGGTGAGCCGGCCGAAGTCCACGGCGACGGTGGTGGTGGTCTTCTCGGGCAGGCCGGCCAGGTCGTCCACCGGGCGTCCGGTCTCGGTCATCGCCTCCTCGGTGTGCAGGGTGGCGATCTCGGAGAGGGTGCGGATGAGGGTGGTCTTGCCGACGCCGAAGGGGCCGGCGACCACCAGCTTCATCAGCGTCTGGTCCCGGTCGGGCAGGTAGCCCACCCGGTCCGGCGGCCCCGCGGGGTGGCCGTCGGGGTGGCCGTCGGGGTAGCCGTCGGGCGGGTCGACGGGTGGATCGACGGACCGGCCGACCGGGTCGGCGGCCCGGTCACCGGAGCGCACGGAGTCCAACGAGGAGCCTCTCGACGATGGAGCGGTCGGTCTGCTGGGCGCGCGGGATCGGTGCGCGGGCGTGCAGGCAGCCCGCCTCGACCAGATCGGCCGCGAGGAAGACGGTGGCGCTGACCGGCAGGCGCAGGTGCGCGGCGGCCTCCACCACGGTCAGCGCGCCGGGGCAGAGCAGTTCCCAGAGCCGGCGGTGTTCGGGTTCGAGCCCGGTCGGCGGTTCGGCACGGTCGGCGAACAGGACGGTCAGTCGCTCGAAGCCCTCGGTGCCGGGGCGGCTGCGGCCGCCGGTGGCCAGGTAGGCGGGCACCATCCGCCTGCGGGGGACGGCGGTCATGACCGGCCGGTGTCGCCCTGCCGCCGGCACGGGCTCGCGAGCGCGCGGCCCAGGGCGGCGACCTGCACCTGCATCTGGTACGACACGTTGCCGAGCTGGGCGTCCGGGGTGGTGAACACGGCGAGCGAGGTGTTCTCCCCGGCGGGGACGACGATGGCGTAGCCGAGGTCGGACTCCACCACGGTCTGGGCCAGTCGCGGCCGTTCGGCGTCGGTGAACGCGCCGGTGAAGGCGCGGGCGGCAGCGTGCACGGTGGCGGTCATCGCGGCGACCCGCTCGGCGGAGGCCCGTCCCAGGCTCTCCGAGGCCCCTTCGACCAGGCCGTCCCCGGTGGCGATGACCGCGTGCAGCACCCCCGGCAGCTCCAGCAGCGGGGTCAGCACCCACGAGATCTCGTCGGTGGCGGTCGGGCTGGGCGAGCTGCTCACTGCTCGGCTCCTTCTAAGGTCGTCGGGCCGGTGGTGTGGTCACCGGTGGGGCGGGCGGTGGTGGTGTCGCCGGGGGTGCCGGCGGGGGTGGTGCTGTCCTGGGTCGCGGCGCCTGCGCGGTCGGCGGCCTCGCGCTGGGCACTCGCGCGTTCGGCGGCTGCACGGTCGGCACTCTCGCGTTCGGCCTGTGCGACGGCGGCCCGGCCGGAGTCGGTGCCCTGCTGCAGCGCCTGCCAGCGGGCGGCGGCCCGCTCGGGGGACCGACCGGGGGCGTCGGATCCGCCGGCGGATCCCACCGCGGACCCGACGGACGAGCCCGCGGTGGCGGCGGGCGCACCGGCCTCCTCGGGGGCCAGCGGACGGCGGCGGCGCCGGGTGGGCAGGCCGGTGCCGTCGTCGGCCGGGGCGTCACCGGAGGCCCGGGCGGCGGAGGCGCCGTCGGAAGCCTGGGAGGCCTGGGAGGCCGGGGCGGCCTCGGACGCGGGGGAGGTCCGGCCGTCCGGGACCGCCGCGTCCCCCGACGGGCCGCCGGTGCCCGGGTCGGGCACCACGCGGATGGCCGGTGCCGGGTGCGGTCCGGGCTGGTGGTGGCGGTCGGCGAGCTGCGGGCCGTCCTGCTCGTCGGCGTCGCGCATCGGCGGGACGGCGGCGACGGTGGGCGCGGACGCGGGGCCGGACCCGGCCCGCAACGGCAGCGGGGTGAGCACCGACAGCGGCTGCTCGTCGTCGACGACGGTCACCAGCCCGGCCGGGATGCGCAGGATGGTCCGCATGCCGCCGTACGGCGAGGGCTCGATGTGGCAGGAGAAGCCGTACTGACGGGCGAGCTTGCCGATCACCGCGAAGCCGGTCTTGGGCGGGTTCCCGAGCTCGGTGAGCAGGAGGTCCGGCGGGCCGGAGAGCAGTCGGCGGGCGCGGCGCAGCTGGTCCTCGTCCATGCCGATGCCGCTGTCGTCGATGATCACCAGCGCGCCGCGGCCGCCCTGCTGGACGGTGACCGGGACGTCGGTCTCCGGGTGGGAGTAGGCGGTGGCGTTGGCGAGCAGTTCGGCGATGGTGACGGCGATCGGCTCGGCGGCCCGGGCGACGACCGCGAGCCGGTGCTCCCGCAGGTGGTTGGCGACCTTGACCCGGGCGTAGCCCGGCACCCGGGAGAGGGCGCCGACGACGACCTCGGCGAGCGGCGAGTCGGTGCGGGCCAGGCCCGGCCAGGCCTCGCAGAGCACGGCGACGGTCTGGATCCGGCGCAGCGCGACCTCGTTGCGGAAGTCGACCTCCAGCAGCCGGGGGTCGTCGTTGTCGTGCTGGAGCTGCTGGACCAGGCTCTGGATCTGGTACAGCAGGGTCTGGATCCGGGAGGTGGCACCGCGCATCGCGGCGCGGGCGGCGGCATCCACCCGTTCGCGTTCGTCGGCGAGGGCGGCGGCGGTGGCGTCCAGCACGGACTGCAGCGCCCGGACGGCCTCCGGGCCGACGATCTGCGGGTCCAGCGGGCCGACGACCGGGGCGTTGGCGTGGCTGAGCCGTACGGCGGTGGCGGCGACCCGCTCCTGGGCGAGGTGGCCGATCTCGGCGAGCAGCGCGGCGGCGCGCGCCTCGGCGGCGGCCAGGCGGTGGTCGGCCTCCTCGGCGCGGGTGGTCGCCGCGGCGCCCTGCCGCAGGGCGTCCCGGACGGCCTCCTGCGCCTCCCGGGCCACGTCCTGCGCCTCGTGGACGGCGTCCTCGGCGGCGCGGGTGCGGCCCTCCGCCCGCCGGGCCTCGTCGGTGGAGCGCCGGGCGGTCTCCTGGGCCTCGCGCAGTTGCTGCTCGGTGCGGGCGAGGCGGCCCTCGGCGACGCGGGCGCGCTCCTCGCCCCGGGTGAGCGCGGTCTCGGCGGCCGCCGCGCGGGCGACGGCCCCGGCCCGGCTGCGGGCGAGCACGGCCGCGGCCACGGCGGCGACCAGCGCCAGGGCGATCAGCGCGATCTGCGTCATCGGAGTCCTCGGGAGTGCTTGCGGGGCGGGCCGGGCAGGCGGGCGGGCCCGTTTCCGGGCGGGGCATGGGGGGCGGCTTCCCGGCCGGCCCGGTTCCGGGCGGGGCACGGAACCGGGGGCGCGGAGCCGCGGGGCGCGGAGCCGGGTGTCAGTTCCGGGCGGGGCGCGGGCGCGGGATCCGGGCGGCGGGGCCCTCGGCCAGCTCCCGGGCGACCAGGGCGACCTGCCCCATGGCTTCCAGCGCGCCCGGCGCCGCCGAGCCGTCCAGGTGCCGGTACTCGGCGGCGACGGTGAGCACCAGCCGCTCGGGCAGGCCGAGTTCGGGGTGGCGCTGTTCGGCGATCACCCGCCGGGCGGCGTCCAGCGCGGGTATGCCGGCGGCGTGCAGGGCGTGGGCGCGCTCGCGGACGTACGCGAGGTAGCCGATGTGCCCCCGGACGCCGTCGCGGTCGAGCACCGGGCCGTGGCCGGGGACGAAGATCTCCGCGCCGGTGGCCAGGGCCTGCTCGCAGGCGCCGATGACGTTCTCCAGCGGGCCCGCCCAGTGCGAGGGGTGGTCGCCGGGCTGCTCCGGCGTCGAGGAGAAGATGACGTCGCCGGTGAACACCGCGCGCTGGTGCGGGAGGTGGACGATCAGGTCGCCGCCGGTGTGGGCGGCGGGCAGGCTGGTGATCTGCACGGGGTGGCGTCCGACCCGCAGCTCCAGCTCGCCGGTGAAGACGGTGTCCGGGTGCACCGGGTCCGTGGCGGACCAGTCGAAGCGCCCGAAGTGCTCCCTGAGGTAGCCGCCGAGCAGCGAGTCCGGGTCGCTGTCGGTGACCAGGGCGTGCTGCTGCTTCGGGGTGGGCTCCCAGTGGATGTGCTCCAGCGCCTCGCGGGTGGCGATCACCTCGGCGTCCGGCACCACGCCGGCGCCCCACAGGTGGTCGCCGTTGGCGTGGGTGACGACCACCCGGTCGATCTCGACCCCGGCCGGCAGCAGTCGGCGGCTCGCGGCGAGGAACTCCCCCGCCATCGAGGGGTCGTAGGGCGTGTCGATCCAGAGCGCGGTCGTGTCGGAGGCCAGCAGTCCGCAGTTGGCCAGGCCCCAGCCCCGCTTCGGGGGGAGCCACACGTACAGGTCCTCGGCAATCGCGCTCACGTTCGCACGGTTGATCGTCATGTGCGCGATTATGCCCATGATGCGTCAAGGGCGGGGCAAAACCTGTACGAATAGCCGGAGTTCATGGCCTGCTCTCGCCCGTCTGTCCGGATTCGCACCGCAGGTCCGAGACCAATCGTCTCACTGGTCGGGACGACTGACGGACACCTCGCCCCGGAAGCCCGACGGGACGTCCGACCGGGGTGCGGGCAGGACCCGGCAGACCTCGACCGTGACGTCCACGGTGTCCAGCCCGATCACCCGGCCCTCCACCGCGGCGAATCCTTTCTCCCCCGAGCGGAAGAGCGTCGCCAGCGGGGAGTTCCGGCTCGCCGCCGTCAGCGCCTCCACCGCCATCGCGGAGCCGAAGGCGAACACCCCGCAGAGCACGACGCAGGGCGCGTGCCGGGGCGTGCGGGTGACGAAGACGAAGCCGTGGTCGCGGATCAGCTCCCCGGCCGGATTGAACAGCGCCTCGAAGGTCATCCCGCCCCAGCGGGCGCGGGCCGCCTCCGGGTACTCGATCGCGAAGTCCGGGAACACCGCGTCCAGCACGCCGCCGGAGTAGGCGTTGACGCTCGGGCCGCCGATCGAGAAGGTCGGCATCCGCGGGTCCTGCGCGCCCGCCACCACCAGCTCGATCGTCGCCTTCCGGTTGACCTTGCGCAGCAGGTCGGTGAGTTCCGCTATCGCCCTCGCCTCGGCCATCGGCATGAACAGCACGTTCTTCGGCCCGCGGCTGGTCAGCTGGCAGCCGTCCGAGGTGAGGGCGAACTCCGCGACCTCGATGCTCGGCGTGATGATCTGCACCCGGCTGTACGGCGCGAGCAGCGCCCGCAGGAAGCCGTAGCGCAGGAACAGTCTCGTCCGGGCGAGGGAGCGGGCCGCGAGGAAGCCGATCACGGCCGGCACCGATGCGATCAGTACCTGGAGCAGGATGTCCATATCATCCCCCCGGAGGAAGACTCGACCACGAACCGTACGCCCTGGTTAAGTCCCCGCCCATGGCCGGAAATACCCCCCTGACGGCGATTCCGGGTGTCAGAATCACCGCTCCGAGGGTCACTTCAGGCGCTTGATCCCCTTGCGCTCCCCCGCGCAGCGCTCGTACCCCAGCCACGCGTTGACCGCGAGCATCGGCGCGTTGGTCTCGTCGTTGGAGGTGTACGCACGCCGGTAGCCCGCCGCGGCCGCCAGGCGCAGGGACTCCAGCTTGGCCAGCTTGCTCAGGCCGCGCCCGCGGAAGTCCCGGCGGCAGGCGGTGAACGCGGACCAGTAGCGGTCCACCCCGTCGGTCTGCGCCAGGGTGAACGCGGCGGGCTCGCCGTCCACCACGGCGACCACGGTCAGCGTCAGGTCCAGGTCCGGCCGGGCCCAGTCGCCCCGCAGCCACTCCTCGTACTCCAGGGCGTCCATCGGCACCTCGCCGGGCTCGTCCCGGATGGCGTCCGCCTCGACCAGGAACAGCGGGCGGGGGTCGTCCGCCCAGTCGGTGGCCGGGCGCAGCTCGACGTCGGCCGGCCGGACCGGTGCCTGCGGCAGCGGCAGCGTCAGGTCCCGTCCGCCGAACTGCGCGGGACGGCCCGGCTCGTAGCCCCGGGCGGCGGCGAAGGCCAGCGAGGCGGGCTCGTCGTCCAGCCAGGTGTGCAGCTCCGTCACCCCGTGCTCGACCAGGTGCCGTTCGGCCGCGGCCAGCAGCGCGGTCGCGGCGCCGCGGCGCCGGAACTCCGGCAGCACGCTGCCGTTGGCGTACCCGACGCCGACGGTCGTCGTCCCGCGCACCAGCCCGCAGCGCACCGCGCCGACCACCCGGCCGTCGCACTCGGCGACGAAGGTGCGGAAGTGCTCGTCGGGATTCGGCCGGTCGTTCAGCCACAGCAGGGCCTCGGCGCTCAGCACCAGGTGCTCGCGCCCGGCCCGGTGGGCGGCCGCCACGGCGGCGGCGTCGTCGGGGTGGAATTCACGGATCGTCAAAGAAGTCATGGATTCCCACGCTAGCCGCGCCGCCCGCGCACCGCCTCCGAATTTCCGCCCGCGAAAGGGGGCCCCAGCTGCGGGAACGGCCGCGGCGGAGGGCCGGAGCCGGGCCTTCCGGGGCGGCAAGCTCAAATAATGCTCTGAGAAGACCGGGTGAGGCTTGGCAGCCACCCCGCCCGGGGACATCCTCAGCAACACGGCCGCGGAAAGCCCGGCGACGACGCCCGCACCACCCGACGGCCCTCCCACCCCAGCCCTCCGAAGGGGGCGAACCCATGACTTCCGCTGCCCTGGACCGGCCCGTACCGGCCACCGGCCCCGCCGCCCCCACCCGCCTGGGTGTCGGCCTCGGCTGGCGCCCGGAGATCGACACCGTGGTCGAGCGCCAACCCGGCCTGGACTGGGTCGAGGTCGTCGCCGAGAACGTCTGCGCCGGCCACCTGCCCGACTCGCTGACGGCGCTGCGCGAGCGCGGCGTCACCGTCGTCCCGCACGGCGTCGGCCTCGGTCTCGGCGGCGCCGAGCTGCCCGACCCCGGCCGTCTCGCCCGACTCGCCGACACCGTGCTGGCGCTCGGATCCCCGCTGGTCACCGAGCACCTGGCCTTCGTCCGGGCCGGCGGTCTGGAGGCCGGTCACCTGCTGCCCGTCCCCCGCACCCGGGACTCGCTGCGGGTGATCGCCGAGAACGTCCGGATCGCCCAGGACCAGCTCCCGGTGCCACTCGCCCTGGAGAACATCGCCGCTCAACTCGCTTGGCCGGACGACGAGTTCACCGAAGGGCAGTTCCTCGCCGAGCTGGTCGGCCGCACCGGCGTCCGGCTGCTGATCGACGTCGCCAACCTGCACACCAACCGGGTCAACCTCGGCGTCGACCCGGCCGCCGAACTCGACCGCCTCCCGCTGGAGGCGCTCGCCTACGTCCACGTCGCCGGCGGCACCCTGGTCGACGGGACCTGGCACGACACGCACGCCCACCCCGTCACCGAGCCGGTGCTGGAGGTGCTGGCCGAGCTCTGCGCGCGGGTGGCGCCGCCCGGCGTCCTGCTGGAGCGGGACGCGAACTTTCCGCCGCCCAGTGAGCTGGCCGGTGAACTGGACGCCATCCGCCGGGTGCTGGAGGGGAGCACCCGGTGACGAGCGACCCGACCACGGCGACCGGCCCGACCGCAGCCCCGGAGGCCACCGGCACCGCCGGTGCCCGGGAGCGGCTGGCCCGGCGCCAGGAGGAGCTGCTGGCCGCCCTGGTGGCCGGCGGGCCCGTCCCGCCCGGCTTCGACCCGGTCCAGGTCCGCGTCCAGTCCACCGGCCTCGCCGCCAAGCGGCGCGACACCACCGCGAAGGTGGCCCCGGACCTGCCCCGCCTGCTCGGCGACCGGTACGGGCCGCTCTTCCTCGACTACGCCCGCACCCACCCGCAGACCGGCGGCTACCGCGCCGACGCCCGGGCCTTCGCCCAGTGGGTGCTCACCGACGGCGGCCCGACCGCCGCCCACCACCGCCGGGCCCTGGAGCAGTGGCTCCACCCGGCACCCGTACGGCCGCCCGGCCCGCTCGCCCGCCTTCGCCGGGCCCTGCGCGGCTAGCGACCCATCGTCATCCCGGGGGAACCGCCCATGTGGCACAACAGCTACTTCGTCGTCCCGGCCGTCCTGCTGGCGGCCGCCGCCCTGTACGCCTCCCGGACCCGGCAGCACATCGGCCGCGTCCGGTACGCCAAGGGCCTGCCCGGCCGCGGTCTGCCGCTGCTGGACACCGCGTTCCTGTCCGGCGGGCCGGGCCGGGTGTTCGACACCGCGCTGGTCCGGATGCACCTGGCCGAGCAGGTCGTGATCAGCCGCTCCGGCCTGGTCACGCTCACCGGCGGCAAGCCGTACGACGCCGTCGACCAGGCGGTCCACGAGGCCGTCGGCCCCACCGGCAGCCGGGAGATCGGCCCGCTGCGCCGGATGGTGATGCGCTCGGACGCCGTCCAGGAGATCGGTGGCCGGCTCGCCGACCGCGGCCTGCTGCGCCGCCCCGAGCGACTGCGGCGGGCCCGCACCGCCCGCCGGCTGCTCTGGCTCGCGATGCTCGTCGTCGTGGCCTTCGCCGTCGCCGCCGCGCTGCTCGACGACGGCGCCCCCGGCCACGACCGCCCTCACCTCTGGATCCCGGGCCTCCTGCTGTTCGTGGGCGCCGTCACGCTGCTGGCCACCTGGCCGGTCAGGGGCCGGATCACCCCGGCCGGGGCACGCCAGCTGACCCTGATGGGCGGCTCGCCGTGGACGCCCGGCTCGGGGGTGCCGCCCATGCTGGCGGGCGGCGCGCTGCTGGGCGCGCTCGCACTCGGCGGGCTGGCCGCCGCCGGGCTGGAGAACCAGGAGCTGGAGGCCGCGATGCTCGGCGCGACGGCCGAGGAGGAGGAAATGATGCGACAGGCTTCCACGAGCTCGTCCTGGTTCACGAACTCCTCGTCCTCGTCCTCGTCTTCCTCCTCCTCGTGCTCGTCCTCCTCGTGCTCGTCCGGCAGCCCCGCCACCTGGTGCGGCTCCTCCGACTCCGGTTCCTCCGGCGGGGGCAGCGGCTGCGGCTCGTCCAGCTGCGGCTCCTCCTCCGGCAGTTGCGGCTCGTCCTCCTCCAGCTGCGGCTCGTCCTCCAGCTGCGGTTCCTCGTCCTCCAGCTGCGGATCGAGCTGCGGCGGGGGCGGCTGCGGCTCCTGACCGGCCCCGGTTCGTCCCACGACCGACGTCACAGTTCGGTATCGCGGACCGGGAAGGCGTTCCCCGCGCCATCGGGCCAGGCATACAACAAGCCCATGTGGTTGCTCTTCCTCATACCGGCCTGTGTCGCGGCGGTCCTCTCCTGCCTCCGGCTGGTCCGGATGACCGCCACCGCCGACGCCCTGGCCGAACAGGACGGGCTGCGCCCACCGGAAGCCGTCGGCATCGGGCTGTACGAGACCGCCTACCTGGCCGGCGGCCCGGACCGGGTGGTCGAACTGGCCCTCGTCCTGATGGCCGGCCGGGGCCGGCTGCACCTGGCGCACACCGGCTGGACCACCGTGGTCGACCCCAAGGGCCGCAGCCGCCTGGAGCGGGCGATCATCGCCACCGTCGGCCCGGAAGGCCAGTGCCGCACGGACGAGCTGCGCCGGGCGATGGCCGAGCACCCCACCGTGCTGGAGATCGGCGCCCGGCTCGCACTGGCCGGCCTGGCCACCCCGGCCCTGGTGCAGCGCAGCACCGTCGTGGTCGTCCGGCAGGTCCGGCACGCGCTGCTGCTCTCGCTGGTCCTGCTGGCCGCCTCGCTGGCGGTCAGCGGCTTCACCGGCGGTGACACCCTCACCCCGCTCGCCTGGTTCTCCCTGCCGCTGGTGCTCACCTCGGGCACCCTGCTGATGGCCCGGGTGGACGTCTACCCCTACACCCGCTGGGCCTCCCCGATCGGCCAGGAGGTGCTGCGGGAGGTCCGCCCGGCCCGCCAGCGCGGCCTCGCCGACGACGAGGAGCGCGAACTGCTCACCGCCGTCGCCATGAACGGCCCGGCCGTCCTCCCCGACGCCCGTCTCCGCGCCGCCCTGCGCCCGCACCGCACCTGACCCGGATCCGGCTGCAGGGCGACGCCCGGGGGCCCGGGAACGCCGGAGGCCGGCTCCCCTCGTGCGGGGAGCCGGCCTCCGGACGGAGTGCGGGTGGCTCAGGCCAGGCCGCCCAGCAGCTCGCTGACCGGCTTGCGGCGGCCGGTGAAGAACGGCACCTCCTCGCGGACGTGCAGCCGGGCCCGGGAGGGGCGCAGGTCGCGCATCAGGTCCACGATCCGGTGCAGCTCGTCCGCCTCGAAGGCGAGCAGCCACTCGTAGTCGCCGAGCGCGAACGAGGCCACCGTGTTGGCCCGCACGTCCGGGTAGCCGCGCGCCATCTTGCCGTGCTCGGCGAGCATCGCGCGCCGCTCCTCGTCCGGCAGCAGGTACCACTCGTAGGAGCGCACGAACGGGTACACGCAGACGTAGTCGCGTGCGCGCTCGTCGGCGAGGAAGGCCGGGATGTGCGACTTGTTGAACTCGGCCGGGCGGTGCAGCGCCATGTTCGACCAGACCGGCTCCAGCCGGCGGCCCAGGCCGGTGCGGCGGAAGCGGTTGTACGCCTCCTGCAGGTCGTCCGAGTCGGCGGCGTGCCACCAGACCATGATGTCGGCGTCCGCGCGCAGACCGGAGACGTCGTACGTGCCGCGCACGGTCACGTCCTTCGCGGCCAGCTGCTCGAACAGCTCGTCCACCTCGGCGGCCAGGGCGGCACGGTCCTCGGGCAGGGCGTCCTTGAGCTTGAACACCGACCACATGGTGTAGCGGATGACCTGGTTCAGGTCGCGCGCCTTCTTCTTCTCGGGTCGCTGCTCCGGCTCCCGCTCAACGCTCTCAGTCATGCGCCCATTGTCCTCTCCGTGGAACGTTCCCCGGTCTCCGGGGTCAACAGTCTGTCGACGGCGGCCACCGCGGCGGCCGCCGAGCCGATGCACGCCGGAATGCCCACCCCGTCGTACGCGGCGCCGCACAGCGCCAGCCCGCCCACCTGCTCGGCCGCCGCCCGGACCCGGGCCACCTTCTCCGGGTGGCCCACCGGGTACTGCGGCAGACCGGCCTCGAAGCGCGAGACGAAGGTGTCGTACGGCCGGGCGGTCAGCCCGATCGCCTCCCCCAGGTCCGCCAGCGAGCGCGCCACCAGCTCCTCGTCCGGCAGGCCCAGCGCCTCGTCCTCGCGGTGCCGGCCCAGCGAGGTGCGCAGCAGGAACGCGTCCGGCGCGGAACGCTCCAGCCAGCCCCACTTGTTGGAGGAGAAGGTGGACGCCTTGATCCGCCGGCCGTCCACCGGCGGCACCAGGAAACCGCTGCCGCTCGGCGGCTCGGCCAGGTCGGAGCGGCGGAACGCCAGGGTCACCAGTGCCATGCCCGCGTACTCGACGGTGTCCAGTTCGGCGGCGGCCGCCGGGGCGTCCGCGCGCAGCAGCCGGGCCGCGGCCGGGGCCGGGACGGCCAGCACCACGGCGTCCGCGTGCAGCACCTCGCCGCCGGTCCGCACCCGCCAGCCGTCGGGGGTGCGGCGGAGCTCGTCCACGGGGGCGTCCGTGCGCAGGTCCACGCCCGCCTCGGCGCAGGCCGCGGCGACCGCCTCCGGCAGGGTGCCGAGGCCGCCGCGCAGACCGTTGAACACCGGGGTGCCGACCACCTGCGGCCGGGAGGCCAGCTCGTGCACCCCCTCGACCAGCGAGCCGCCGCCCCGGGCGATCCCCAGCAGCTGCGGCACCGCGGCGCGCAGCGAGATCTCGTCCGCACGCCCGGCGTAGACCCCGCCCAGCAGCGGCTCGACCAGCCGGTCCACCACCTCCCGGCCCAGCCGGTCGGCGACGTAGCGGCCGATCGCGACGTCCTCCCCCACGTCGGTGGGCTGCTCGTGCCGGGCCCGCTCCAGCCCCTCGGCGGTGAGCACGCCGGAGGCCGCCAGTGCCTCCAGGTCGCCCGGCACCCCCATCACCTGCCCGCCCGGCAGCGGCCGCAGCGCCCCGCGGGTCCAGATCGCGGCCTTCGCGGTGGTCGGCGGCTCCAGCTGCTCCGCCAGTCCGACCGCCCGCGCCAGCTCCACCGCCTCCGGCCGCCGGGCCAGCACCGACTCGGCCCCGAGGTCCACCCGGACCCCGCCGACCTCACCGCCCCACAGCTTCCCGCCGACCCGCCCGGACGCCTCCAGCAGCGTCACCCGAGCCCGCGCGGGCCCCCCGGCCGCCCCACTCAGGAAAGCGGCCGCAGCCAGCCCCGCGATCCCACCACCGACGACGACGACCTGTGCATCCGACATGCTCCGCAGTCTCGCAGGTCTTTACACGGACTCCTCAATCCGCTGCACGCCCGCCGCTCGGCACCAGCGCGTCCAGATCGATCGCGATCGAGAACGGCACCGGGCGTTCGATCTTGCCGCGGAAGATCCCGGCCGGGGCGTAGGCGCTCGTCGCCTCGTCCAGCTCGTAGACGTGCACGACCGGCAGGCCCGCCTCCTCCTCCACGATCCAGTAGTGCGGGATGCCCGCCTCGGCGTACTTGCGGACCTTGACGGTGCGGTCCCGGTGCGCGGATTCCGGCGAGACGACCTCGACGACGAGCGCCACCTCCTCGGGAGCGAACTGCGTCCGGTCCGGGTCGAACGCAGCCTTGACGACGAGGACGTCGGGCTCGGGCCGGTTCCGCTTGTCGAGCTTGATCGTCATCTCCCGTCCGACCCTGTGGCCCTCCGGCAGCTGCCGCCGCAGTGTGTACACGAGGTCCGTGACGACATCACCGTGCCACCAGCGCTGGGGAGACATCATGAAGACCAGTGCTCCATCGATCAGTTCGGTGTGCCGCGGCGCCTGCGGCAGGTGGTCGAGGTCATCGGCGAACCAACCCTCGGCTCTGGGCGCGTACATCCAGTCCGGCAGCTCACTCATGCCCCCAAGATAGCGAGATCGGCGTCCCGGTATCCGGCTGCACGGGCGGTGTGCTATCGGAATGCCATGACGTATCTGAGGGGCGAGGCGGTCCGGTGGGTGGAGGACGGGTGCCCGGGGTGGGTGGAGGTCTGCTTCACGGACGCGGACGGGCGGCGGTGGTCCGTGATCGACAAGACCGCGATGTTCGGGACGGAGCAGGCGCTCGGGCCGGACGCCTGGCTCGACGTCGACTCGCCGTACCCGGTGCCGGTCGAGATCGACTGCACGGTGCTGGAAACCGGCCCGGACGGGGTGGCCACGGTGTCCATCCACCGGCCGCACGGCCTCGAAACCGTGTGCGGGCAGCGGGAGTTCAGGGTCCGCCGGGACCGGCTCGTCGAGGACTGACCGCAGTTCCGTAGGCTCGACCACATGGAACCGATCGTGGTGAGCGCGTGCCTGGCCGGGATCCCCTGCCGGTACGACGGGCGGGCGAAGACCTCGGCGGACGCCGTGCGGCTGGTCGAGGAGGGGCGGGCCGTGGTGGTGTGCCCGGAGGGGGCGGGCGGGTTGCCGACGCCGCGGCCGCCGGCGGAGATCGTGGGCGGGGACGGCGCGGCCGTGCTGGACGGGCGGGCGCGGGTGGTGGACGCGACCGGGGCGGACTGCACCGGGGAGTTCCTGGCCGGCGCCCGGGCGGCGCTCGCCGCCGCCGAGTCGGCGGGGGCGCGGCGGGCGGTGCTGATGGCGCGCAGCCCGTCCTGCGGCTGCGGGCAGGTGTACGACGGGACGTTCTCCGGGGAGCTGCGCCCCGGCGACGGGGTGACGGCCGCGCTGCTGCGGCGCGCGGGGATCGAGGTCGCCGCCGGGTAGCGGGCCCCGGGACGGGGCCCGCCACCGCGGGCGGGTCAGCGCGCGCTGGCCTCGTGGACGAAGGCGACGAGGCGGCTGAGCGCGTCCGGGTCCATGGACGGCAGCACGCCGTGGCCGAGGTTGAAGATGTGGCCGCTGGTGCCGAGCGCCTGGGCGGCGTGCAGCACCTCGCGGGCCTTGGTCTCGACGACCTTGGTGGGCGCGAAGAGCACCGCCGGGTCGAGGTTGCCCTGCAGGCCCTTGCCGGGGCCGACCCGCTCGGCGGCGACGTTCAGCGGCACCCGCCAGTCGACGCCGACGATGTCCGCACCGGCCTGGCCCATCAGGCCGAGCAGCTCGCCGGTGCCGACGCCGAAGTGGATCTTCGGCACGCCGTACTCGGCGACGGCGTCGAAGACCTTGGTGCTGGCCGGCAGCACCGAGCGGCGGTAGTCGTCCGGCGCGAGCGAGCCGACCCAGGAGTCGAACAGCTGGATCGCCGAGGCGCCCGCCTCGATCTGCACCTTCAGGAAGGCCGAGGTGATGTCGGCGAGCCGGTCCACCAGGGCGGCCCACAGCTCGGGCTGCCCGTACATCATGGCCTTGGTGTTCTCGTGGTTCTTGGACGGCCCGCCCTCGACCAGGTAGCTGGCCAGCGTGTACGGCGCGCCGGCGAAGCCGATCAGCGGGGTCTCGCCGAGCTCGTCCACCAGCAGGCCGATGGCCTCGGTGATGTAGGGGACGTCGTCCGGCTCCAGGGGGCGCAGCCGCTGCAGGTCCTCGAAGGTGCGGATCGGGTCGGCGATGACCGGGCCGACGCCGGCCTTGATGTCGACGTCGATGCCGACCGCCTTGAGCGGCACCACGATGTCGCTGAAGAAGATCGCCGCGTCCACCTTGTGCCGGCGCACCGGCTGCAGGGTGATCTCCTTGACCAGCTCGGGCCGCATGCAGGACTCCAGCATGGGGATGCCCTCGCGGACCTTCAGGTACTCGGGCAGCGAGCGGCCGGCCTGGCGCATGAACCAGACGGGCGTGTGCGGCACCGGCTCGTTCCGGCAGGCGCGCAGGAACGCGGAGTCGTACGCGGCGCCGCGGCGCGCGGGGGTGGTCCGGCCGTCGTTGCTGGCCGCCGTCGTGTCTGCCGTAGTCTCGCTCACGCGTCAAATCTTCGCACGCGTCCCGGGGGCCTCTTCCCGGCCGGTCTCGTCGGTTCCTCCAAGATCTGCCGGGGTTTGCCGTTCCGGCACGCCGCTGGGAGAGAAGTTGCGGCGATAACCCGTGCTTTCGACCTAGTCTTCGGGTCATGGCAGCGGTCGGAGGGCACCCCGCGCAGGGTGGCGGAGCAGGTGGCGGAACGGGTCGCGAGGGGGCGCCGAGCGAGTTCCGGGCTGCCGTGGCGGCCCTGGACGGGGCCCGGCTGCGGCCCGAGGTGCAGCTCTCCCCCGCGCCGGCGCCGCGCCGGCTCGCCCCGCACTCCTTCGCGGTGACCGCCGCGGTCGAGGTGGACGGCGAGGAGCTGGCGGACGGCCGGCTGGTACTGCTGTACGACCCGGCCGGGCAGGAGTCCTGGAACGGGGAGTTCCGGGTGGTCACGATGACCCGGGCCGAGCTGGAGCCGGAGATGGCCGGCGACCCGATGCTGTGCGAGGTCGGCTGGGCCTGGCTGCTCGACGCGCTGCAGGCGCACGGCGCCGGGTACGCGGAGCCGTCCGGCACGGTGACCAGGTGCGCGTCCCAGTACTTCGGCGGTCTGGCGGACCGCCCGTCGTCGACCGAGATCGAGATCCGGGCCTCCTGGACGCCGGCCGACGGCCGTTTCGAGCGGCACCTGGCGGCCTGGGCGGACCTGCTCTGCATCAGCGCCGGCCTGCCGCCGGCCGCGCCGACGCCGCAGGGGCCGCCGGAGGTGCCGTCACTCGGTGGAGTGGTCCCGATGCCCGCCCGGCGACGCCCCAGGTCGCACTGACGGGTGGTGTCGGGGCCCGGCGGCACCGGACGGCCGGACGCCACCCCCAGGGCTGACGGAGTGTGAACTCGGACCCGCTCTGCGTCAATAACGCGGTCGATACCAACTGGTTTGCATCGAATCTGATCGATTTTGTGCGAATACGAGGCATGTCGCATCAATCATTTGCGCGATTTGTCCGTATTGTTACTCACTAGATCGTGATCTTTCGCTAAAGCCGGGCACGGTAGCTGCCGAAGCAGACTGTGACCCTTTCCGAACGCGGAACACTCCGACCGCCCCCATCGGGGTTCCGTCCGCCACTCCCCGCAGGAGGCCTGGTGTCGGTCCTTCTTGAGCACCCCGCAAACGTGGTCGCCTACCGCCCGACCAAGCCCACCGCCATGGTGGTCATCGCCGATCCCCGCGTCCGAAACACCGTCACCCGTCACCTGTGGGCGCTCGGCGTCCGCGACGTGATCGAGGTGTCCTCGATCGCCGAGGCCCGCCCCCGGGTCTCCACCCCGCGCGACATCTGCGTCGCCGACGTCCACCTCCCGGACGGCTCCGGACTGACCATCCTCGCCGAGACCCGCGCCGCGGGCTGGCCCAACGGCCTGGCACTGTCCGCCGCCGACGACATCGGCGCGGTCCGCAGCGCACTGGCCGGCGGCGTCAAGGGCTACGTGGTCACCGGCACCCGGACGAACGTCGCGATGCCGGGCCGACCGGGCCTGCCGCTCGGCGCCGCCGGGCTGGCCGGCCGGATGCGCCGCCCCGGGATGCCGGGCATGCCGGGCGCCGCCGGCGCACCGGGCGCCCCCGGAGCCCCCGGTGCGCCGGGCCCGCAGCAGGCCGCCTACCGCGAGCTGTCCGGCCGCGAGGTCGAGGTGCTGCGGCTGGTCGCCGAGGGTCAGTCGAACAAGGCGATCGGCGTGGCGATGGGCCTGTCGGCGCTCACCGTGAAGAGCCACCTCGCCCGGATCGCCCGCAAGCTGGGCACCGGTGACCGCGCCGGAATGGTCGCCGTCGCCCTGCGCACCGGGATCATTCACTGAGCCGAGCGCTCCGGACCGCCGCGGCGGCCGAGGAGGAACGTTTCCTCCTCGGCCGCCGCGCCGGCGTCCACGGCCCGGCCGGCGTCCACGGCCCGGCCGGAGCACGGCCCGGCCGGAACCGAAGCCGGGACGAGAACGGGCGGGCGACCCCGCGGGTGACGGTCTGACCAGTCCGACAACACTCCCGGTCCCGAGGACCGTCGTACCCTTGGTGGGTGACCGACGCCGTAGCAGCCATCCCAGAAGAAGCAGCCCCGGTCCCGCTCCTGGAGCCGAAGGAGGGGATCCCGCCCGTCGTGGCGGACGAGCAGGCGCTGGCCGCCACGGTCGCGGCCTTCGCCGCGGGCACCGGGCCGGTCGCCGTCGACGCCGAGCGCGCCTCCGGCTACCGCTACGGGCAGCGCGCCTACCTCATCCAGCTGCGCCGCGCGGGCTCCGGCTCCGCCCTGATCGACCCGATCGCCTGCCCCGACCTCAGCGCGCTCGACGCCGTCCTCGCCGACGCCGAATGGGTGGTGCACGCGGCCACCCAGGACCTGCCCTGTCTGGCCGAGGTCGGCATGAGACCCCGGCGGCTGTTCGACACCGAGCTGGCCGGGCGGATCGCCGGCTTCGCCCGGGTCGGCCTCGGGCCGATGACCGAGAACGTGCTGGGCCTGAGCCTGGCCAAGGAGCACTCGGCGGTCGACTGGTCGACCCGCCCGCTGCCCGAGCCGTGGCTGCGCTACGCCGCTCTGGACGTCGAGGTGCTGGTCGAGCTGCGCGACGCACTCGAACAGGAGCTGGACGCCCAGGGCAAGCTCGACTGGGCCCTGGAGGAGTTCGCCGCGATCGCCGCCGCGCCCCGCCCGGCGCCGCGCACCGACCCGTGGCGGCGCACCTCGCAGCTGCACAAGGTCCGTCGGCGCCGCCAGCTGGCCGTGGTGCGCGAGCTGTGGCTGGCCCGCGACCGGATGGCGCAGGAGCGCGACGTCTCCCCCGGCCGGGTGCTCTCGGACGCCGCGATCGTCAACGCCGCGCTGGCCATGCCGCTGAACGTCCCCGCACTGCAGGCCGTCCAGGGCTTCGGGCCGCGGGTGCACCGGCGCCAGCTGGAGCAGTGGCTGGCGGCCGTGCAGCGCGGCCGGGAGATCCCGGAGGGCCAGCTGCCGCCGGCCGCCGCACCGCACGACGGCCCCCCGCCGCCGCGGGCCTGGGCCGAGAAGGACCCGGTGGCCGCCGCCCGGCTCTCCGGCGCGCGCAGCGCGGTCAGCGAGCTCGCCGAACGGCACCACCTGCCGGCCGAGAACCTGATCACCCCGGACCTGGTCCGACGCGTCTCCTGGGAGCCCCCGGCCGACCGCGGCCCGGAGGGCGTGGCCGCCGCACTGCGCCGACTGGGCGCCCGGCAGTGGCAGGTGGACCTGGTCGCACCCGCGGTGGCCGCCGCGTTCGCCGCCGCGGCCGCGGTCCAGGGCTGACCCCGACAGGACCTCGAAAGGGGATGTCGTCCGTACGGACGGCATCCCCTTCGTCGCGCCCGGGAACAGCTCTCCTGGTCGGACGTGTCGCGGGACACACGGGCAGATCCGTCCGAGAGGCCTGGGCAGGGTGGTTACCGACCGGTAGCATGACCGTGATGCGGCGCCGCTCGGGTCTTCGCCGGCGGCAGCCTGCCCACCTCAAATGTTGGTCCCTGGGAGGAGAGCCCCCGTGCCTCGTACCGCGAGGGACGTCGTCTTCGTCGATGGCGTCCGCACCCCGTTCGGCAAGGCCGGCCCGAAGGGCATCTACCACGAGACCCGCGCCGACGACCTCGTCGTCAAGTGCATCCGGGAGCTCGTGCGCCGTAACCCGAACCTGCCCGTCGAGCGCATCGACGAGGTCGCCGTGGCGGCCACCACGCAGATCGGCGACCAGGGTCTGACCATCGGGCGCACCGCCGCCCTGCTGGCAGGCCTGCCGAAGTCCGTGCCCGGCTACTCGATCGACCGCATGTGCGCCGGCGCCCTGACCGCCGTGACCGCCACCGCCGGCGGCATCGCCTTCGGCGCGTACGACGTGGTCGTGGCCGGTGGCGTCGAGCACATGGGCCGCCACCCGATGGGCGAGGGCGTCGACCCGAACCCGCGCTTCGTCTCCGAGAAGCTGGTCGACGAGTCCGCCCTGTTCATGGGCATGACCGCGGAGAACCTGCACGACCGCTTCCCGCACATCACCAAGGAGCGCTGCGACGCCTACGCCGTGCGCTCCCAGGAGAAGGCCGCCAAGGCGTACGCCAACGGCGACATCCAGCCCGACCTGGTGCCGATCTCGATCCGCAACACCAACCCCGAGGTCGGCGAGACCGGCTGGGGCCTGGCCACCGTGGACGAGCCGCTGCGCCCGGGCACCACGATGGAGTCGCTGGCCAACCTCAAGACCCCGTTCCGCCCGCACGGCAACATCACCGCGGGCAACTCGGCCGGTCTGAACGACGGCGCCACCGCCTCGCTGCTGGCCGCCGAGGACGTCGCCGAGGAGCTCGGCCTCCCGGTCAAGATGCGCCTGGTCTCCTACGCCTTCGCGGGCGTCGAGCCCGAGGTCATGGGCATCGGCCCGGTGCCGGCCACCGAGAAGGCGCTGGCCAAGGCCGGTCTGACCATCGACGACATCCAGGCGTTCGAGGTCAACGAGGCCTTCGCCGTCCAGGTGCTGGCCTTCCTGGACCACTACGGCATCGCGGACGACGACGAGCGGGTCAACCCGTTCGGCGGCGCGATCGCCTTCGGCCACCCGCTGGCCTCCTCGGGCGTGCGCCTGATGAACCAGCTGGCCCGCCGCTTCGAGCAGCGCCCGGACGTCCGCTACGGCCTCACCACGATGTGCATCGGCTTCGGCATGGGCGGCACCATCATCTGGGAGAACCCGCACTTCGAGGGTGGTAAGTGACCATGAGCACCACGACTGAGCTGCTCCAGCACGGCGCCGAGCTGTTCCCGGGCGAGGTCGTCACGACCGCCCACGTGCGCCACCTGGACCTGCCGCTGCAGGCCGGCAAGCTGGCCCTGATCACCCTGGACAACGGCTTCGACCACACCAAGCCGACCACCTTCGGCCCGGGCTCGCTGCTCAAGCTGTCCGTCGCGCTGGACCAGGTCGAGGCCGAGGCCGCCGAGGGCAAGATCGTCGGCGCCGCGATCACCGGCAAGCCGTTCATCTTCGCGGTCGGCGCCGACCTCAAGGGCGTCGAGCTGCTCAAGGAGCGCGCGGACGCGCTGGCCATCGGCAAGGGCGGCCACGAGGTCTTCAAGCGGATCGCCGCGCTGCCCGTCCCCACCTTCGCCTTCTACAACGGCGCGGCGATGGGCGGCGGCGTCGAGGTCGGCCTGCACGCCGACTACCGCACGGTGTCGGCCGGCGTCCCGGCCTTCTCGCTGCCCGAGGTCTTCCTGGGCCTCGTCCCCGGCTGGGGCGGCTGCACCATCCTGCCGAACCTGATCGGTGCGGGTAAGGCCGTCAAGGTCATCGTCGAGAACTCGATGAACCAGAACAAGCAGCTCAAGGGCAAGGACGTGTTCGAGCTGGGGATCGCCGACGCGATCTTCGAGCCGGCCGACTTCCTGGAGCAGTCGCTGCTGTGGGCCGCCAAGGTCCTCAAGGGCGACGTCGTCGTCGAGCGCGAGGCGATCGACCGCGGCAAGGCCTGGGACGACGCCGTCCTCTGGGGCCGCATGGTCGCCGACGGCAAGGTGCACGGCGCCGCGCCGGCCGCCTACAAGGCGCTGGACATCATCGCCGCCGTCAAGGACGCCGACCTCGCCGACAAGGGCAGCCTGCAGGGCGGCTTCGACGCCGAGGACGAGGCCCTGGCCGACCTCATCATGAGCGGCGAGCTGCGCAGCGGCATCTACGCCTTCAACCTGGTGCAGCGTCGGGCCAAGCGCCCGGTCGGCGCCCCGGACAAGTCGCTGGCCCGCCCGGTCTCCAAGGTCGGCGTCGTCGGCGCCGGCCTGATGGCCTCGCAGCTGGCGCTGCTGTTCGCCCGTCGTCTGGAGGTGCCGGTGGTCCTCACCGACATCGACCAGGAGCGCGTCGACAAGGGCGTCGGCTACGTCCACGCCGAGATCGACAAGCTGCTCGCCAAGGGCCGCATCGGCAAGGACAAGTCCAACCGCCTCAAGGGCCTGGTCACCGGCTCGCTCGACAAGGCCGTCGCCTTCGGCGACGCGGACTTCGTCATCGAGGCCGTGTTCGAGGAGATGGGCGTCAAGCAGACCGTCTTCGCGGACCTGGAGAACGTGGTCTCGCCGACCTGTGTGCTGGCGACCAACACCTCCTCCCTGTCGGTCACCGAGATGGCCTCGAAGCTGAAGCACCCCGAGCGGGTCGTCGGCTTCCACTTCTTCAACCCCGTCGCGATCCTGCCGCTGCTGGAGATCGTCCGCGGCGACAAGACCGACGACGCGTCGCTGGCCACCGCCTTCGCCGTGTCGAAGAAGCTGAAGAAGACCTCGGTGCTGTGCAAGGACGCCCCGGCGTTCGTGGTGAACCGGATCCTGACCCGCTTCATGGGCGAGATCCAGAACATCATCGACGAGGGCACCCCGATCGCCGACGTCGAGAAGGCCGTCGAGCCGCTCGGCCTGCCGATGTCCCCGATCGTGCTGCTGGAGCTGGTCGGCCCGGCCATCGCCCTGCACGTCTCGGAGACCCTGCACGGCGCCTTCCCGGAGCGGTTCACCGTCTCCGAGAACCTCGGCAAGGTCGTCAAGGCCGGCAAGCGCGGCTTCTACACCTGGACGGACGGCCGGCAGGTCCTCGACCCCGAGGTGCTGGAGCTGCTGACCTTCGGCGACTCGGTCCTCACCGAGGAGCAGGTCCGCGCCCGCGCCCTGGAGGCCGTCGCGCAGGAGATCGGCCTGATGCTGGAGGAGGGTGTCGTCGCCGAGGCGCAGGACATCGACCTCTGCATGATCACCGGCGCCGGCTGGCCCTTCCACCTGGGCGGGATCACCCCGTACCTGGACCGTGAGGGCATCTCGGAGCGCGTGAACGGCAAGCCGTTCCTGGCCCCCGGCGTGGCCTCGGTGCCCGCGTAGGGCGTAGCCGCCTGACGGAGGAGCCCCGGTGACCTGGTGGTCACTGGGGCTCCTCCGTGTGTGCGGGCCCTTCGGCACCGCGTGTACGGACGTCTCAGTGCTTGAGGCGGTAGACCACGGTGTCGGCGAAGACGCCGACCATCTCGTAGTGGGTGTCCAGCAGGTTCTCGATCCGGGGGACCATGACCGGCTGGTACGGGGCGATGCCGGAGTCGTCCACCACGACCTCGGGCAGGCCGTTGGCCAGTTCCTTGTCGAAGGTCTGCCAGGCGTTGGAGACGCTGAACTGCTCGCCGACGTTGGCGCTGCCGTCCTTGCCGCCGCTGTAGTTGGTGAGGAAGCCCGCCGTCAGGTAGCGGGAGGCGGGCTTGCGGTCGGCCAGCCAGTACAGCTCGGGGTGCATGCCCCAGACCAGCACGGTGTCCTTGGGGGTGGTCTGGGCGGCGACGGCGGTGGCGACCTCGGTGGTGCGGTCGAGCCGCTCCCCCGGCCAGGCCAGCGCCAGACCCCAGAACACCGTGGCGGCGGCCGTGGTGTACGCCAGGACGGGCTTCCAGCGGATCGCCGACGTGGCGACCGCCCCGGTGCCCAGCAGCACCAGCGGCGGGATCAGCTGCAGGTAGTAGTGGCCGAAGAAGTGGAAACCGACGCTGACCGCGACGACCGAGGAGAGCAGCCAGACCCACAGGTCGGCGGTCGAGCCGTGTTCCTCGCCGGCCACCGGCAGGGGGCGGTGGCGGTACCTGAGCCAGAGCCGGCGCCCGACCGGCAGCAGGAAGCCCAGGCCGGCCCCGGCCAGGATGGCGGAGTTGCCGAGCGCGCGGCCGAGCATCTGCAGCCAGGCGCCGCCGAAGGAGGCGTAGTCGCCGCTGCCGGTGACCACCCAGAACAGGAAGCCCTTGGGCTTGGTGAGGATCACCGCGACCAGCGCTATCGGCAGGGTGAAGCCGAAGCCGATCTTGAACAGGGCGGGCGGCCAGCGCACCCCGCGGCGGCGGGCGTCCTGGAAGAGCATCCAGAGCACCGGCAGCAGCACCGCGCCGCCGGTCTGCTTGGTCAGCGAGCAGAGCGCCACCGCGATGCCCGCGGCCAGCCAGCGGCGCCGCTCGGCGTACCGGAAGGCGGCCACCATGGCGGGCAGCATGAAGACCTCGAAGGTCGCCGCCTGGGTGTCCTCCGGGGAGAGCCCGATGGAGACCAGCAGGTAGAGCAGGCCCGCGCCGGCGCCGGCCCGGTTGCCCCAGCGGCCGCGGGCGATCGAGGCCAGCAGGATCGCGGTCACCAGGTGGGCGACCACGGCCAGGGTGCGCAGCGGCCAGAGCGAGGCGGAGCCGAAGACCGCGAAGCAGGCCTGGTAGAGCCAGGGCAGCAGCGGGGGTTTGCGGTCCACCACGGTGTCGTACAGCACCCCGCCGTCCGCCAGCATCCGGGCCTGGGTGGCCAGGAAGCCCTCGTCCGGGCTCCAGACGGGCCGGGCGAAGGACGGGATGTGGGTGAGCAGCGCAACCAGTGCGAGGACCGGCACCAGCCTGGTCCAGTACCCGTTCCGGAGATGGGTACGGACACGCTCGGGCAGGCGCTCGGCCAGTCCGGCGGGGCGGAGGCGGGTGGGGGTCGGCACGGTTGACAACCTACCGGGCGGGATCGGCGCCGGTGGCGCCGGTCCCGCCATTCAGTAGGATTGTCAGCTTGTTCCGTGACGAACTGTTACAGAGTTACGACGAACGGTCGTCGGCGGAACGGGTGACGCCCCCGTCGGCCCGCGTCGCTCAGGCGTCGACCGTCGCCGTGTCCAGGCGGGCGACCAGGGCCGTCACCTTCCGGGCGATGTCCGGGGCGTTCAGGCCGATCTCGGCCAGGATCTCGGCCCGGCTCGCGTGGTCCAGGAACTCCTGCGGGATGCCGAAGTCGCGGACCGGCAGGTCCACGTCCGCGTCCCGCAGCGCCTGCGCCACGGCGGCGCCGACGCCGCCCGTCCGGCCGTTGTCCTCGATCGTGACGACGACCCGGTGCTCGGCGGCCAGGCCGGGCAGGGCCCGGTCCACCGGCTTGACCCAGCGCGGGTCCACCACCGTGGCGGTGATGCCCTGGGCGGCCAGCAGGTCGGCGACCTCCAGGCTGGTCGGGGCCATCGCGCCGACCGAGACGATCAGCACGTCGGCGCGGTGGGCGCCGGAGGACTCCTCGGCGGCGCGCAGCACGTCCATGCCGCCGACCTTGCCGACCGCGGCGACGGCCGGGCCGACCGTGCCCTTGGAGTAGCGGACCACGGTCGGGGCGTCCTTGACCTCGACGGCCTCGCGCAGCAGCGCCCGCACCTGGTCGGCGTCGCGCGGGGCGGCCAGCCGCAGGGTCGGGATGATCTGCAGCATCGACATGTCCCACATGCCGTTGTGCGAGGCGCCGTCGTCACCGGTGACACCGGCCCGGTCCAGCACGAAGGTGACGCCCAGCTTGTGCAGGGCGACGTCCATCAGGACCTGGTCGAAGGCCCGGTTGAGGAAGGTCGCGTAGACCGCGAAGACCGGGTGCAGACCGTTGGTGGCCAGGCCGGCCGCGCTGGTGACGGCGTGCTGCTCGGCGATGCCGACGTCGAAGATGCGGTCCGGGAAGGCCTCGGCGAACGGGGCCAGGCCGACCGGGTGCAGCATGGCCGCGGTGATCCCGACGATGTCCTCGCGCTCGTGGCCGAGCGCGACCATCTCCTCGGCGAAGACCGAGGTCCAGCTCTGCCCGCCGCCGCTCTGGATCGGCAGGCCGGTCTCCGGGTGGATCTTGCCGACCGCGTGGAAGCGGTCCTCGTCGTTGTTCTCGGCGGCGTGGTAGCCGCGGCCCTTCTCGGTGAGGCAGTGCACGATCACCGGGCCGCCGAAGCCGCGCGCCTTGGTCAGCGCGGACTCCAGGGCGGTCAGGTCGTGGCCGTCGATCGGGCCGATGTACTTGAGGCCGAGGTCCTCGAACATGCCCTGCGGGGCGATGAAGTCCTTGAGGCCCTTCTTGGCGCCGTGCAGCGTCTCGAACAGCTGCTGGCCGACCACCGGGGTGCGCTGCAGCGCGTCCTTGCCCCAGGACAGGAAGCGCTCGTAGCCCTGGGTGGTGCGCAGGGTGGCGAGGTGGTTGGCCAGACCGCCGATGGTCGGCGAGTAGGAGCGCTCGTTGTCGTTGACGACGATGACGACCGGGCGGTCCTTGGCGTCCGCGATGTTGTTGAGCGCCTCCCAGGCCATGCCGCCGGTGAGCGCGCCGTCGCCGATCACGGCGACCACCGGGTCGTTCTTGCCCAGCAGCTGGTTGGCCTTGGCCAGGCCGTCGGCGTAGGAGAGCACGGTGGAGGCGTGCGAGTTCTCGATCACGTCGTGCTCGGACTCGGTGCGGGACGGGTAGCCGGACAGGCCGCCCTTCATCCGCAGCCGCGAGAAGTCCTGGCGGCCGGTGAGCAGCTTGTGGACGTAGCTCTGGTGACCGGTGTCGAAGAGGATGCGGTCGCGCGGCGAGTCGAAGACCCGGTGCAGCGCCATGGTGAGTTCCACCACGCCGAGGTTGGGGCCGAGGTGGCCGCCCGTCTTGGAGACCTCGGTCACCAGGAAGGTCCGGATCTCCTGGGCCAGTGCGGCCAGCTGTCCGGGCGTGAGCCGGTCGAGATCGCGCGGTCCCCGAATGCGGGTCAGCAGGGCCACCCGTTCCTCCTCGTTCAGTGTTCGCGGACCGCTGGCGGTCCGACGGGCGTCGCTGCCCGGTCCGGCGGCAGGCCGACGGTCGCGGCCGGTACCGACCGGTCGAGTCTAATGTCCGCTTGCCGGACACCGAGCGGCGCGCCCGGTGCCACCGTTCGGTTACCGCCATTCCGGGAGGTCGGCCGGGGGATGCGGGTCACGACAGGTTGACGGACTGGCGTTCGAGCGCCTTGACAACGGACGGCCGCCGCCGGGCTCGGATCCGGCGGTGCTAGGCGCGGCCCAGCGCGCCGGACTCGCCCATCTCGCTCATCACCAGCGCCAGCGCGCCGAGCACCTCGGCGCGGCCGCCGAGGGTGCCGGGGACCACCGAGAGCTGCCGGGCGGCGCTGGGGATCGCGTAGCGGGCCACCGAGTCGCGGATCGGGGCGAGCACCAGCTCACCGGCCTCGGCGAGGTCGCCGCCGAGGATCACCCGGCGCGGGTTGAGCAGGTTGCACAGGGTCGCGACGCCGGTGCCGATCTGCCGGCCGGCGTCGGCGATCACCCGGCGGCAGCCGAGGTCGCCCTGGTGGGCCAGCTCGACCACCCGGGGCAGCGTGAGGTCCGGGCCGAGGGTGGAGCTGAGCAGGGAGAGCAGGTAGCGGGAGCCGACGAAGGTCTCCAGGCAGCCGCGGTTGCCGCAGCGGCACACCGGCCCGGCCTCGTCCAGCGTGATGTGCCCTATCTCACCCGCCGTGCCGCCCGGGCCGCGGTAGATCTGGCCGTTGACGACCAGGCCGGCGCCGACACCGCTGGCGATCTTGATGTAGGCGAGGTCGCTCAGACCGCGGCCGGCACCCCAGACCAGCTCGCCGAGCGCACCGAGGTTGGCGTCGTTGTCCACGTGCACCGGCATGCCGAGCCGCTCGCCCAGTTCCCGCCCCGGGGCGATGCCCGTCCAGCCGGGCAGGATCGCGGTGGAGCCCAGCGCGCCGGTCTCCACGTCGATCGGGCCGGGCACGCCGAGGCCGACGCCGATCACCTTGTCCGAACGGAACCCGGCCTGCGCCAGCAGCCGCTCGACCATCGCCTCGGCGCGGTCGAAACCCTGCTGGGCGGAAACGTCCACGTCGATCGGGGCGCTCTCCTCGGCCAGCACCCGGTGGGCCAGGTTGCCGACCGCGACCCGCAGGTGGGTGTGGCCGAAGTCGATGCCGACCACGATGCCGGCGTCGCCGCTGAGCGAGACGCTGCGGGCCCGGCGGCCGCCGGAGGAGGTGTCGGCGACCACGACGGTGCCGCTCTCCTTCAACTCCCGCACGATGTTGGACACGGTGGCCGCGGAGAGACCGGTGCCGCGGGCGATCTCGGCCTGGGTCAGCGAGCCGGCCATCCGCACCGCGCGCAGCACCCGCTCCAGGTTCGCCCGGTGCAGGGACGACTGCGAGCCCGGTGTGTCCGTCGACATGATCCACCCTCCCAGGGCGGGGACCCCTCCGCCGGGTGTCCCCTTCAACTCCTGAAGGGTACGGCCCGGGGGCGGGGGCGGGGATGTCGACGGGGAGGGTTCGCAGGCGGATCGGAGGTGGATCGGAGGTGGACCGGAGGTGGAGACGACCGGGCGGCGGGCGCCGGTCCGGGACCGGCGCAGCGGCGGGCGCGGCGACGACGGCCGCCGGGGGCGGGTGAGCCGGACGGGTGATGCCGACAGGTGACAGCGGCGGGTGCGGTCGGCCCGGGAGCCGGGCGGGCGGGCCGCCGGGGTCACGCCGTGATGTCGGGGGTGGGGGCCGGGTGATCGGGGGGTGAAGGTGTTGCACGGCCTGGACCTGCGGGGACGAGGTTCGACGGTCCTGGCAGCGGCCGAAATCCACACACCACTAGCATGGTGCCCAATTCTCACCCGTCCCACCGGAACCGCGGACGGTACCGGCAGGGGGCACTTCCAGACATGACGGGGAATCAGATGGCAGGGGATCACCCTACGCCGGGGGCAGGCGAAACTCCCGGCAACGGTCCGCAGGACAACCGGGGCGTCTCGTTCGGGCGCCCGCCGGGCGGCGGTGTCGATCCGGCCGCCGTCGCGGACCAGATGACGCAGCTCGACGGCTCGGCCGTCCCGGGCCAGGCCGCCCCCGCCGGGCCGCCGCCCGCGCAGCCGCCGGCACCGCCCGCCCAGCCGCCCGTCGGCGGCGCCGACTACGCGGCGTACGCGCCGACCGCGGCCGGCGGCTTCCCCGCGCAGGCCCCGCCGCCCCCGCCCGGCGCCCCGGTCGGCCCGTACGACCCCGTCCCCGGTGGCCCGTACGGCGCCCCCGACGCCGGGCAGGGCTACAACAACACCGGCGGCTACAACTTCCCGCAGCAGCAGCCCGGGTACAGCTACCCCGGTGCGCCGGCCGCGCCCAAGCAGCGCAACCCCGTGATGCTGTGGGGCGGGATCATCGGCGGCGTGCTGGCGATCTCGATCGTGGTCGCCCTGGTCGTCCTGCTCAAGGACGACCCCACGCCCACCCCGGGCCCGGGCCCCGTCTCCACCGGCAGCACCAGCGACGGCGGCACCTCCGGGGACACCACCTCCTCCCCCGGCCCCGTCACCAAGGGCGCCACCTACAACGTCGCCTGGAGCGCCCCCAAGGGCGCCGGCACCGACGCCTCGAACCAGATGCTCGGCGTCTGGGGCACCGACAAGCTCGCCGTCCGCGTCGACAGCAACGGCATCAAGGCCTACAACCTGACCGACGGCAAGGAGGCCTGGACCATCCCGGTCCCCTCCGGCGTCAAGGAGCTGTGCACCGCCTCGTACGGCGCCAACTCCAAGGGCGTCGCCGCGATCTCCTTCAACACCGGTGACAGCGACTGCTCCACCGTCGGCGCCGTCGACCTCAACCAGGGCAAGCTGCTCTGGAGCACCAAGGTCTCGGCCGACCGGATGTCCTCGCCGACCCTGAGCGTCACCGACAACGTCGTCGCCATCGGCGGCAACATGGTCGGTGCGCTGAACATCGCCACCGGCCAGCCCGCCTGGCAGTACCAGCCCCGCGACAAGGACTGCAGCGTGCGCGGCCGCGCGGCCGGCGTCCAGATCGCCGTCAGCGACCGCTGCTACGGCGGCAGCGGTCCCAAGTCGCAGCTGGTCATCGTCAACGCCGAGACGGGCAAGGCGGCCAGCACGCCGATCACCCTGACCGGCCAGATCGAGCAGGTCGACCAGGTCGTCTCGGACAAGCCGCTCGTCCTGCTGATGTCCAGCGGCCCGCAGGGCGACTACGTCCTGCCGTTCGACAAGGACAACAAGCCGGGCAACCAGATGTCCGTCAAGGAAGCCGGTTCGGACAGCCTGCGCCTGTCCGGCCAGGACGAGGCCCTCACCCGGAACGTGGTCAGCGGCTCCACCCTGTACGTCCAGGTCAGCAGCACCAAGCCGGGCATCAACGCCTACGACCTGAACACCGGCAAGCGCCTGTGGGCGGCCACCACCTCCTCGACCAGCAACGACATCCGCCTGGTCTCGGGCACCGACAAGGACGGGAAGGTCCGCGCCGTCGTCGAGCAGGGCTACGACAAGCCGGCCCGTCTGGTGACGCTCTCGCCGACCGACGGCTCGATGACCGACATCGGCACCATCGCCATGTCGAACGGCCTGGACATCGGCAGCAGCACCTCCGAGTACGTCATCTCCGACGACGGCAGCGCGGTGTACGCCTTCCGTCGCTACAGCTCCACCGACGGTCCGCTGACCAAGTGGAAGAAGTGACGCCGGGGGCATGACCCTCCGTCGGGGCCGAGGGCCACGACGACACACGGGCGGGGCGGGTACGGGCGAACAGCCGGTACCCGCCCCGCCCGTGAATTTTCGGCGGACCCATGCGTTGGACATGCGAGGATTCGGAACATCCGCCTGACAAAGGAGTGCAGCGAGTGCCCGGCACAAACCTGACCCGCGAGGAGGCCCGCACCCGGGCCGATCTCCTCCGCGTGGACGCGTACGACATCGAGCTCGACCTGGGCTCGGCCCGCGAGGGAGGCACCTTCCGGTCCACCACCGTGGTCCGGTTCGCCGCCACCACGCCCGGCGCGGACACCTTCATCGACCTCGTCGCCCCGAGCGTCGAGGAGATCACCCTCAACGGGGCGTCGCTCGACCCGGCGAGCTTCGCCGACAGCCGCGTCCCGCTGCCGAACCTGGCCGCCGAGAACGAGCTGCGGATCGTCGCCGACTGCGCGTACACCAACACCGGTGAGGGTCTGCACCGGTTCGTCGACCCGGTCGACGGCGAGACCTACCTGTACACCCAGTTCGAGGTGCCGGACGCCCGCCGGGTCTTCGCCACCTTCGAACAGCCCGACCTGAAGGCCGCGTTCAGGTTCACCGTGACCGCCCCCAAGGGCTGGGTCGTGGTCTCCAACTCGCCGACCCCGACCCCCGTCGGCGACGGCAACACCCAGGTCTGGGAGTTCGAGCCCACCGGCCGGATCTCCAGCTACATCACCGCCCTGATCGCCGGCCCGTACGTCGGCGTCTTCGACAGCTACGAGAAGGGCGAGCAGAAGGTGCCGCTGGGCGTCTACTGCCGGCCCTCGCTGCGGGAGTTCCTGGACCCGGAGGCCATCTTCGAGGTCACCAAGCAGGGCTTCGACTACTTCCAGGAGAAGTTCGACTTCCCGTACCCGTTCGCGAAGTACGACCAGCTGTTCGTCCCGGAGTTCAACGCCGGCGCGATGGAGAACGCGGGCGCCGTCACCCTGCGCGACCAGTACGTGTTCCGCTCCAAGGTCACCGACGCCGCGTACGAGGCCCGCGCCGCGACGATCCTGCACGAGCTCGCCCACATGTGGTTCGGCGACCTCGTCACCATGGAGTGGTGGAACGACCTCTGGCTGAACGAGTCCTTCGCCACCTTCGCCGAGGCCGTCTGCCAGGCCGAGGCCCCCGGCTCCAAGTGGCCGCAGTCGTGGACCACCTTCGCCAACCAGATGAAGACCTGGGCGTACCGGCAGGACCAGCTGCCGTCCACCCACCCGATCATGGCCGAGATCAACGACCTGGAGGACGTCCAGGTCAACTTCGACGGCATCACCTACGCCAAGGGCGCCTCGGTGCTCAAGCAGCTGGTGGCCTACGTCGGCCAGGACGCCTTCTTCCAGGGCGTGCAGGCCTACTTCAAGCGTCACGCCTGGGGCAACACCCGGCTCAGCGACCTGCTCGGCGCCCTGGAGGAGGCCAGCGGCCGCGACCTCAAGGCCTGGTCCAAGTCCTGGCTGGAGACCGCCGGCATCAACGTGCTGCGGCCCGCAATCACGCTGAACACCGACGGCGAGATCGAGTCCTTCGCCGTGCTGCAGGAGGCCCCCGCGCTGCCCGCCGGCGCCAAGGGCGAGGCCGTGCTGCGGCCGCACCGCATCGCGATCGGCCTCTACGAGCTGAACGGCGGCGCGCTGGTGCGCACCGACCGGATCGAGCTGGACGTCGACGGCCCGCGCACCGAGGTGCCGGAGCTGGTCGGGCGTCACCGTCCGGCCGTCGTGCTGCTGAACGACGACGACCTGTCGTACGCCAAGATCCGGCTCGACGAGGACTCGATGGCCGTCGTCACCGAGCACCTCGGCGGGTTCACCGAGTCGCTCCCCCGCGCGCTGTGCTGGGCCTCCGCCTGGGACATGACCCGCGACGGCGAACTCGCCGCCCGCGACTACCTGTCGCTCGCGCTCTCCGGCATCGGCCGCGAGTCCGACATCGGCGTCGTGCAGTCCGTGCAGCGCCAGGTCAAGCTCGCCCTCGACGCGTACGCCGACCCGGACTGGCGCGAGGAGGGCCTCTCCCGCTGGGCCGCCGCCGCCGAGGAGCACCTGCGCGCCGCCGAGCCCGGCAGCGACCACCAGCTGGCCTGGGCCCGCGCCCTCGCCTCGGTCGCCCGCACGGACGGTCAGCTCGGACTGCTCGCCGGTCTGCTGGACGGCTCGGTCGAGATCAAGGGCCTCGCGGTGGACACCGAGCTGCGCTGGACGCTGCTCGGCCGCCTCGCGGCCACGGGCCGGGCGGACGAGGCCGCGATCGCGGCCGAGCTGGAGCGGGACAACACCGCGGCCGGCCAGGAGCACGCGGCCACCTGCCGCGCCGCCCGGCCGACCGCCGAGGCCAAGGCGGAGGCCTGGGCGTCGGTGGTGGAGTCCGACACGCTGACCAACTACGTCCAGGAGGCCGTCATCGCCGGCTTCCAGCAGTCCGACCAGCGCGAGCTGCTCGCGCCGTACGCGGAGAAGTACTTCGCGGCGGTCAAGGGCATCTGGGAGACCCGCAGCCACGAGATCTCGCAGCAGATCATCGTCGGGCTGTACCCGGGGCTGCAGGTGACGACCGGGACGCTGGAGGCCACCGACGCCTGGCTGGCCTCGGCCGAGCCGGCGCCGGCCCTGCGGCGCCAGGTCGTCGAGTCGCGGGCCGGGATCGAGCGCGCGCTCAAGGCCCAGGCGGCCGACCGTGCGGCGGGCGCTCGCTGACGAGGCGCGGACAACCCGAAGGGGCGCCGGACGGGATCGTCCGGCGCCCCTTCGGGGTTGTGCGGGTCCGGGTGGACTCCGTGCGCGGGGTGGTTACTTCTTCTTGGTCTTGCCGTAGGGCAGGCCGGCCAGGGCGGCGATCACCACGAAGAGAACGATCGGGAGAAACACGTACAGGCCGAGGGTCTGGCCGAGGCTCAGGCCGGTACCGGGGTCATCGCCGTCGTCCCTGGTGTAGGCCATGGCGGGCGACGACAGCAGCATCATCAGCGTGACCGTTGCGGAGACCGCGCCGGCTCGCAAAGCGTTCCTCTTGTCCACGTTTCCAACTTACCCGCCGCTTATGGGAGGGCGCGCGTCGGGGTCGGCCTGGTGGGTCGGGGGGCGTGCGCCGGGTGGTGACGGCGGGCCCGGGCGGGGCCGGCGGGGCCGGACGGGGACCTGTGCGGCCGGGACAGGCGGGGACCTGTGAGACCGGGGTGGGGCTGGTGAGGCCGGGGCCGGGAGGGGTGGCCGCACGCGGCGGGGGTGCCGCGTGCGGCGCGGGGCCGTCGGGTCAACGGGGCAGGGCGAGCAGGTGGGCCAGGACGCGGGCGGCGGGGGTGGTGGCGAGGCGGTCGAGGGTGACCGGGGCGCCGGAGCCGTCGGCGACCGGGAGGCGCCAGTTCGGGTACTGGTCCCAAGTGCCCGGCAGGTTCTGCGGGCGCGGGTCCCCGATCAGGTCCGGCAGCCAGACGCCGACCAGCTCCGCCGGGGTCGCCCGCAGGAAGCGGTACAGCGCGGGCATCGACAGCGGCTCGTCCGGGGTGAGCAGCCCCTGGGCGGCCAGCGCGGCCCGCCAGTCCGCCAGCTCCCCGGCCGCCTCCTCCTGCTCCTCGCCCAGCGGGCGGGCCAGCAGGCCGAGCCGGTGGCGCAGCTCGACGTGCTCCCCGGAGAGCCGGGCGGCGGTGCTCGGCAGGTCGTGGGTGGTCAGGGTGGCCAGGCAGCCAGGCCGCCAGCGGTCCGGGGCCAGGATGCCGCCACCGGCCTGCCAGTCCCGTTCGAACCAGAGCACGGAGGTGCCGAGCACCCCGCGCGCCGCCAGCTCCTCCCGGACGCCCGGCTCCACCGTGCCGAGGTCCTCGCCGATCACCGCCGTCCCGGCCCGGTGCGCTTCCAGGGCCAGCACGCCGAGCATCGCCTCGGCGTCGTAGCGGACGTACGCGCCCTCGGTGGGCGGGTGCCCGGCCGGCACCCACCAGAGCCGGAACAGGCCCATGACGTGGTCGATGCGCAGGGCCCCCGCGTGCCGGGCGGCCGCCCGCAGCAGGTCCGCGTACGGGGCGTAGCCGGCCTCGGCGAGGGCGTCCGGACGCCAGGGCGGCAGGCCCCAGTCCTGGCCGTGGGCGTTGAAGGCGTCCGGCGGGGCGCCGACCGAGATGCCGCCGGCCAGGACGTCCTGCAGGGCCCAGGCGTCGGCGCCGTCCGGGTGGACGCCGACGGCGAGGTCGAGGATCAGGCCGACCGGCATGCCGGCCTCGCGGGCGGCGCGCTGGGCGTGGCCGAGCTGCTGGTCGACCTGCCAGGCGAGCCAGTGGTGGAACTCGACCCGGTCCCGGAGCTCCTTGCCGGCCTGCTCGACGTGTGGGCCGTCCGGGTGACGCAGGCCCTTCGGCCAGTGGTGCCAGTCGGCGCCGTGCACCTCGGCCAGGGCGTTCCACAGGGCGTGCCGGCGCAGCCACTCGCCCTCCCGGCGCCGGAACGCCTCGTACGCGGCCTGCCGGCCGGGCCCGCGCGGCACCTCGTGCAGCAGTTCCAGGGCCTCGCGCTTGAGCGCCCAGACGGCGTCGCGGTCGATCAGGCCGTCGTGGCCGAGGACCTCGTCGCGCAGGCGGGCCGCCCGGTGGGTCAGCTCCTCGGCCCGGGCGCGCTGCTCGCCGTCGAGGTACGGGTACTCGGGGACGGCCTCGATCCGCAGGTGGACCGGGTCGGCGAAGCGGCGGGAGGAGGGGCGGTACGGGGACGGGTCGGAGGGGGTGGCGGGGAGCCCCGCGTGCAGCGGGTTGATCTGCACGAAGCCCGCGCCCAGGTCGGCGCCCGCCCACTGGGCCAGTTCGGCGAGGTCGCCGAGGTCGCCCATGCCCCAGGAGCGGTCGGAGAGGACGGAGTACAGCTGGGCGAGGAACCCCCAGCTGCGGCCGGGCAGTCGGGGGACTTCCTGCGGCGCCACGATCAGCGCCGCTTCGGCCTTCGCGCCGTTGGACTCCGCCTTGAGGGTGTGCCGCCCGAGGGGCAGGTCGGCGGGCAGCCAGTGCGAGTGCCCGCACGGCAGCTCCCAACTCCCGCCGTCCTCCAGCTCCACGTGCAACCGGGCGTCCGCGGGGACGTCCAGGGCGGTGCGCCGGCCCTGCCGGACCACCACGGTGGGCGGCAGCAACCGGGCGCGCTGCTCGGTCCGGTGACGCTCCAGCGCCTCCCGCACCTCCTCCGACGTCCCGGCCGCCACCCCCAGTGCGGCCAGCACGGCGACCAGGGTCCGCGCCCCCACCGCCCGTCCGCCCGGCCCCGGATGCCGGGTGTCCACCCCGTACGCCTGCGCCAGCGCGACCAGTTCGGCGGGCGGTGGCGGGGCGTCCTGCGCCGGTACCTGCTCGGCTCCGTCACTGTCGTGGTAAGCGGCCACTCGCGGCTCCTGCGATGTCTCGGCAACGCCCGGTCGGGACTCCCCAAGTCCTACCCGGGTAACCGCCCGGCGACGCTGCGCGACACGACGACAAGCCGTGAGGGATCAGCCCGAATCAAGGCGGCGAGAGGGGTCACGCCTGGCTGGTGCGCGCCGCGGCGACTCACAGTGCCGCCACACCCCCCGGTCGGCGACGAGCCCACCAGATCGAGATCGCGCAGCGATGCCGCGATCGACCGCCCTATCCGTCCTGTCCGTCCTGCCGTCGGAGACTTCCCACAGATTCCACAGAGCATCGGCCCCGTCGTCCCAGAACACCCAGAGGCGACCGAACTTCTCACAATGCCGGACGCCCACCCCCTCCCGAGGAGCATGCCACCGTCCGCATCCCATGCCACATCGCTCTGCCTACCCCTGCCTGCACTCACTCCACGCCCACCGCGCCCAACAGACCCAGGGACGGGTGAATGCCGACGGAAGCTGGAACGATCACAGTCAACGTCTTCACCCGGCCTAACGGTTCGGCGAGGCCTTCACCGCCTGGGCGTCGACGATCGCCGCTGTCGGCAGGATCCGGCAGCGCTTCTTCGCCCGCATCTGGTCACGGAGCATGTCGTGGATCCACTCGGCGGTGCCGTCGCGTTCCCACTCCTTGAAGTAACCGTAGATGGTGGTGTGGGGCGGGAAGTCGTGCGGAAGGTAGCGCCAGGCGATGCCGGCCCGCGCAACGTAGAGGATCGTGTTGACCACTTCCCGCAGCTCGGCTATGGGGCGCACGCCCTTCGGCGCGGGTGCGTCGCCACTCCAGCAACATGGCTCGATGAGCACCCACTGTTCATCCTTCAGATCTAAGGGGTACCGGCGCCGTTCCGTCACAGTTGATCAATATCGCAAGCACGGACTCGGCCACCACGAGATCCTGAAACCGAGTCCGTGCCGCAATAATCGAAGCCGGATAGCTGAGGGCACATCCTGCCGATCACTCTCTCAGAGGACACTTCCTGGAAGTCTCGAAAAAGCCAGGATTGCCTCATTCAGCTCAGACTCAAGAAGTCCCCGATTCTCCTGCACACGTTGGCGAACTTCATTCGCAGGCCCCTCCTGTTCTGCACTCAGCCTGAACCTCTCCCACGCTTCGAAAGTACGACGCGTATGTCTGGTCAAGACATTGGAGATCAGAGATTGCTCGCGGAACGTCAAGCCCTTTCCTGGCGAGCGGAGATAGAGCTGAGCATTCTCGGAAATAAACCTCCCCACGAGCACGCAAAGCTCATGCCCAAGGAAGTCGCAGGACAGTATGGCAATAGCTAGATTCAATGGGGTTGAGGCCGCCGGCCCCCGCAGAGAATCCGGAACTTCCCATTTCTCCCTCGGCTCGTCCAACCACTCCCACCCCTCAGGCCAATTCATCGTCCGCCCTCCTCCCCATCAGCCGAAGCGGGCCAGCAGCCACGCTTCCGCCGCGCCATCATGCGTCGGGATTTTGCACGCTCGGCCAGCCCTCCGGAGCCACCACCGAGCCCGACGACGGCGACGACCCGCCGCTTTGGGCAGCACCGGTCCGCTGACGTTGCCGTCAACTACTGCCGTCAGACCGCTTCGAGGAACAACGGGAGCCCCGCCGAAGATTCCGGCGGGGCTCCTGCTTTAATGCCTTCGGCAACTCACTTTAGTGCAATTCCATAGGCCTTAAACCATGGAATCAATTCGCGAATATGAGGGACTTTCCAATTACACCCTGCGGCGCAAAGCAATCGACGCCAGCGCCCGAGATGGGTCGGCCGACAGTGCACACGAGACTTGCCAGCCATCCTCCCCGAAGGTA